>NZ_JBVHXT010000010.1:0-195929 GCF_055569255.1 Streptomyces sp. NPDC029296 | reverse complement strand
AAACGCCCGGTTACATACCGAACCCGGAAGCTAAGCCTCACAGCGCCGATGGTACTGCAGGGGGGACCCTGTGGGAGAGTAGGACACCGCCGAACTCCTTTTGAAGCTCCGGCTCTTGGGCACTGCCCAGGGGCCGGAGCTTTTTTGCGTTGAGGTAAAGTCAGTGAGCATCATCGGCTCGTTTCGCACAGGAGGCCCCCGGGTGGAGGTCCAGGAGACCCGTGTCCAGACGGACCGGGTCCTCACCATCCCCAACATCCTCAGCATGGCACGGCTCGTCGGCGTCCCCCTGTTCCTGTGGCTGATCCTCAGGCCGGAGTTCGGCGGTCCGAAGAGCGATGGCTGGGCCCTCCTCGTGCTGGCGTTCAGCGGGGTCAGCGACTATCTCGACGGCAAGCTCGCCCGGCGCTGGAACCAGATCAGCAGCCTCGGCCGGCTTCTCGACCCCGCCGCGGACCGCCTCTACGTGCTTTCCACGCTCCTGGGGCTCACCTGGCGGGAGATCCTGCCTCTCTGGCTGACCGCACTGTTGCTGGCGCGAGAACTGGTTCTGCTGGTCATGGTGGGCATCCTCCGCCGGCACGGGTATCCGCCGCCCCAGGTGAACTTCCTCGGGAAGGCCGCCACGTTCAACTTGATGTACGCCTTCCCGCTCCTGCTGCTCAGTGACGGAAGTGGTTGGATCTCGTCACTCGCCGCTATTTTCGGATGGGCTTTCGCCGGATGGGGTACAACCCTGTATTGGTGGGCAGGAGTGCTCTACGTGGTACAGGTCCGCCGATTGGTTCGAGCGGACACCATGGCCGATTGAGCTCGGCGATTGTCCAGACATAACGCCTCGATGGCCTGCGGTGTAAAAGTGCGGGACAATCGGACGGGTGAAGTCGGCTAAGACCGTCGTCTCTTGGAGGAGGACGCTTCCGACATGAAGGCCGTCGTGATGGCCGGGGGCGAAGGCACACGCCTGCGCCCCATGACCTCTAGCATGCCCAAGCCGCTCCTGCCCGTGGCAAACCGCCCGATCATGGAGCATGTGCTACGGCTGCTCAAAAGGCACGGGCTCACCGAGACCGTCGTCACCGTGCAGTTCCTGGCATCGCTCGTAAAGAACTACTTCGGTGACGGCGAAGAGCTCGGCATGGAGCTCACCTATGCCAATGAGGAGAAGCCACTCGGTACCGCCGGAAGCGTCAAGAACGCCGAGGAGGCGTTGAAGGATGATGCCTTCCTCGTCATCTCCGGCGATGCCCTGACCGACTTCGACCTCACCGAGCTGATCAACTTCCACAAGGAGAAAGGCGCGCTCGTCACGGTCTGCCTGACCCGCGTGCCCAATCCGCTGGAGTTCGGCATCACCATCGTCGACGAGGAAGGCAAGGTCGAGCGCTTCCTGGAGAAGCCGACCTGGGGCCAGGTCTTCTCCGACACCGTCAACACGGGCATCTACGTCATGGAGCCCGAGGTCTTCGACTACGTCGACCCCGACGTCCCCGTCGACTGGTCCGGTGACGTCTTCCCGCAGCTGATGAAGGAAGGCAAGCCGGTCTACGGCTATGTCGCCGAGGGCTACTGGGAGGACGTCGGCACGCACGAGAGCTACGTGAAGGCCCAGGCGGACGTCCTCGAAGGCAAGGTCGACGTCGAGATCGACGGCTTCGAGATCTCGCCGGGCGTATGGGTGGCCGAGGGTGCCGACGTGCACCCCGACGCCGTCCTGCGCGGACCGCTGTACATCGGCGACTACGCGAAGGTCGAGGCCGGCGCGGAGATCCGCGAACACACCGTCGTCGGCTCCAACGTCGTCGTCAAGAGCGGTGCCTTCCTGCACAAGGCCGTCGTGCACGACAACGTCTACGTCGGCCAGCACAGCAACCTGCGCGGCTGCGTCGTCGGCAAGAACACCGACATCATGCGCGCCGCGAGAATCGAGGACGGCGCGGTCATCGGCGACGAGTGCCTGATCGGCGAGGAGTCGATCGTCCAGGGCAACGTCCGGGTGTACCCCTTCAAGACCATCGAGGCCGGCGCCTTCGTCAACACCTCGGTGATCTGGGAGTCACGCGGTCAGGCGCATCTGTTCGGCGCCCGCGGTGTCTCCGGCATCCTGAACGTGGAGATCACTCCCGAGCTGGCGGTACGGCTCGCCGGTGCCTACGCGACGACGCTGAAGAAGGGCGCCACCGTCACCACGGCCCGCGACCACTCCCGCGGCGCCCGGGCGCTCAAGCGCGCGGTGATCTCCGCGCTCCAGGCCAGCGCCATCGACGTACGCGACCTGGAGAACGTGCCGCTGCCCGTGGCCCGGCAGCAGACCGCGCGCGGCAGCGCCGGCGGCATCATGATCCGGACCTCGCCCGGTGTCCCGGACTCGGTCGACATCATGTTCTTCGACGGCCAGGGCGGAGACCTGTCGCAGGGCGGCCAGCGCAAGCTCGACCGGGTGTTCGCGCGCCAGGAGTACCGGCGGGCGTTCCCCGGCGAGATCGGCGACCTGCACTTCCCGGCGAGCGTCTTCGACTCGTACACCGGGTCGCTGCTGCGCAACGTCGACACGACCGGGATAGCCGAGTCGGGCCTCAAGGTCGTCGTGGACGCCTCCAACGGCAGCGCCGGGCTCGTGCTGCCCAGCCTACTCGGCAAGCTCGGCGTGGACTCGTTGACCATCAACCCCGGTCTGGACGAGACGCGGCCCACCGAGACCGCCGAGATGCGGCGCAAGGGGCTGGTGCGGCTCGGCGAGATAGTGGCCTCCTCGGGTGCCGCGTTCGGTGTGCGGTTCGACCCCGTCGGCGAGCGGCTGTCGCTCGTGGACGAGAAGGGCCGGATCATCGAGGACGACCGGGCGCTGCTGGTCATGCTGGACCTGGTGGCCGCCGAACGGCGCAGCGGACGGGTGGCCCTGCCGGTCACCACGACCCGGATCGCCGAACAGGTGGCCGCCTACCACGGCACCCAGGTCGAGTGGACCACCACCTCGCCGGACGACCTCACGCGCGTCGGGCGCGAAGAGGGCACCATCTTCGGCGGCGACGGCAAGGGCGGATTCATCGTCCCCGAGTTCAGCGGCGTGTACGACGGCACGGCGGCCTTCGTACGGCTCATCGGGCTCGTGGCACGCACCCAGCTCACGCTGAGCCAGATCGACGCCCGGATCCCGCGGGCGCACGTCCTCAAGCGCGATCTGGCGACGCCGTGGGCCGTCAAGGGACTCGTGATGCGGCGCGTGGTCGAGGCCGCCGGGGACCGCTTCGTCGACACGACCGACGGTGTGCGGGTCGTGGAGACCGACGGGCGCTGGGTGATGGTACTGCCCGACCCGGCCGAAGCGGTCACCCACCTGTGGGCGGAGGGCCCCGACGACGCCTCCGCGCAGGCCCTGCTGGACGAGTGGTCGGCCGTCGTGGACAGCGCCGGCCGGTAAGACCCTTACGGGCCCGGGGCCGTCGGCACGGCGTCCCCGGGCCGTACCGAACAGCGTGCGGCGGCGCAAGCCGCCGCACGCGCGCGTGGCGGACAAGTGTCCCCGAAGGGGTCTGTCCGGCACGCCGGTGGGGCCGTTCGGAGGTACCGCTCGCGACATGCGACGATGTGCGGCATGCCGCAGCAACCCCCCGTTCGGAGCAGCCCCGCGCGGCCGCAGCGCCCGGACGCCTCCATGTCGTTGATCACCAACGTCATGGACCACAGCCTCGACGACGGCTACGCCGAGGCCGCCGCCCGGAGGAAGTCCGCGGGCCAGGGCGGTCTGCCGAAGACCCTGCGGGCCAAACTCGGCCTGGCCGCCGGTCTGGTCCTCGCGGCGCTGGTCGTGACCGTGGGGGCGGCCCAGGCGCGGGTGACGGCGCCCGTGGTGGCCAAGGAGCGCCAAGAGCTGATCGACCGCATCGACAGCGAGACCGACGACGCGGACGAGCTGGAGAGCACCGTCGACAAGCTGCGCGACGACGTCGACGCGAGCCGGCGGGCGGCCCTGAGGTCCAGCGGCGGCAGCGCCGAGGCGGACCTGGTGGGCCTGTTGTCGGGTGCCACCGCGGTGCACGGCCCCGGCGTGCGGCTCGTCGTGAACGACGCCAAGGAGGCCGCCGGCGGCGGGGAGGGCGCCAATCCCCGGGAGACCTCCGGGTTCTCCGACACCGGCCGGGTGCGGGACCGGGACATGCAGCGCGTGGTCAACGGACTGTGGGCCTCCGGGGCCGAGGCGGTCTCCATCAACGGGCAGCGGCTGACCGCCCTGTCCGCGATCAGGGCCGCGGGTGACGCGATACTGGTCGACAACAGGCCGCTGGTGCCGCCGTACGCGGTGCTGGCGGTGGGGGACGCGAAGAGGTTGAGCACCAGGTTCCAGAACAGCGCCGACGGCCTGTATCTGCACGCCCTGGAGGAGAACTACGGCATCCGCGCCACCATCTCGACGGAGGACGACGTCCGGTTGCCCGCCGCCCCCAGTGTGATCGTACGTACAGCACAGCCGAAGTCCGAGAAGACCGGGAAGGGCACATCGTGATCGCCGTACTGGGCCTCGTCGTGGGAGTCGTGGCCGGGCTGTTGGTCCGGCCCGAGGTTCCGGCGGTCGTCGAGCCGTATCTGCCGATCGCCGTCGTCGCCGCGCTGGACGCCGTCTTCGGCGGTCTGCGGGCCATGCTGGACGGCATCTTCGACGACAAGGTCTTCGTGGTGTCGTTCCTGTCGAACGTGGTCGTCGCCGCCCTCATCGTGTTCCTCGGCGACAAGTTGGGCGTGGGCGCGCAGCTGTCCACGGGCGTCGTCGTGGTCCTGGGCATCCGCATCTTCTCCAACGCCGCGGCGATCCGACGGCACGTCTTCCGGGCGTGACATCCATGAGCGAGCAGAACGACCGCGAGGAACAGGACATCCGCACCGACCGGGGCGAGCAGGCGGCGGGCCATCTGCGCAGGGAGCTGCCGGCCGAGGTGCCGGTGGCGGTGCCCGCGCCCGGGGCCGGGCAGCCGGACGGGGGGCGGCCCCGGCAGCCGCTGACGGGCCGGCAGCGGCTCGTCAAGGGCCTGTGGCCGCCGCGTTTCACCCGGGCGCAACTCATCGTCGCCGTGCTGCTGTTCGGTCTCGGCTTCGGCCTGGCCGTGCAGGTGGCGTCCAACAGCGACACCGACAGCGCGCTGCGCGGCGCCCGCCAGGAAGATCTCGTCCGCATCCTCGATGAACTGGATTCGCGTACTCAGCGTCTTGAGGACGAGAAGCAGGGACTCGAAAGGCAGCGTCAGGAACTGCAGAGCAGCTCCGACCAGGCCGCGGAGGCGCGCCGGCAGACCGCCGAGAAGGCAAGGCAACTCGGCATCCTGGCGGGCACCGTGGCGGCACAGGGTCCCGGCATCACCATGACGATCGAGGACACGAAGGGGACGGTCAAGGCGGACATGCTGCTCGACGCGATCCAGGAGCTGCGCGCGGCCGGTGCGGAGGCGATCCAGGTCAACGGGGTCCGGGTGGTCGCCGGCACCTACTTCGCCGACTCCGACAGGAGTGTGAGCGTCGACGGGAACAAGATCAACGCACCGTATCGTTTCAGGGTCATCGGCAAGCCGCAGGACCTCGAGCCGGCGCTGAACATCCCTGGAGGCGTGGTGCAGACTCTGAAGAAAGAGCAGGCCACGGTGACCGTCGAGCACTCCGACAAGATCGTCGTAGACGCCTTGCGGCGGGCGGAGCGGCCTGACTACGCTCGGTCGTCCTCCCAGTGAACCGGCGGTGCATGGGGGCCGTCGGGCAGGGGCATGAGGTTGCGGGGGGTCGGCGCACCGAAGGGGTGGTGCGTGGTGGAAACTGTTTGGTGCATACGGACGTTGTGAGAATGTCCGGCTCGGCCGGTGTAGGCAATCAGGGTTCGTCCTGCCCCACGGGCGGGTCTGTTTCGGTCAAGGGGAATCGCCCGTGAAGTTGTTTGCGAAGTTGTTCGGCAAGAGCGCGCGAGAGGGTCGCGACAACGCGACCGCTCGTCATCGCGCGCAGCCTGACGCGGAGGGCCAGCGCCCACTGTTCCGGGACCAGGTCGCTGGTCCGGGCGGTGACATTTCGGGAGGTCAGGGCGCGGCGTCAGTTGACCCTGCCCAGTCCGGCGGCATAGGTTTCGGGCAACCGTCAACCTCAGGTACGGGTGGAGGGTTCTCCTCCGGCCCGTACGCGTCCAACGCCCCGGCGGGGCAGCCGCGGCAGGAGGATCCGTCAATGTCGGTCCTGGTGTGTACGAGGTGCGGTAACCGCAATGCGGAGAACGCCCGGTTCTGTTCCAACTGCGGGGCGCCGCTGCGTCCCGGGCTGACGCCCGAGCGGGCCTCCGAGACGACGTCCACGATCTCGATCTCCGGGCTGGAGGCCTACGACTCCGAGGCGACCGGCCAGACGCCGCTGCCGATGCTCTCCCCGGAGGCGCAGGCCGCGGTGGACGCGCTGCCGCCGGGCTCGGCGCTGCTGGTCGTGCGCCGGGGGCCGAACTCGGGCAGCCGCTTCCTGCTGGACAGCGACCTGACGACGGCCGGCCGGCACCCGCAGAGCGACATCTTCCTGGACGACGTGACGGTCTCCCGGCGGCACGTGGAGTTCCGGCGTTCCCCGGACGGCTCGTTCACGGTGGCCGACGTGGGCAGCCTGAACGGCACGTACGTCAACCGCGAGCGCATCGACCAGGTCGCCCTGTCGAACGGTGACGAGGTGCAGATCGGAAAGTACCGGCTGGTCTTCCACGCGAGCCGGCAGGGCTACTGACCCGCCCCCGGACCGGTGTCCGGGGGGACCCCCAGAGGGAAGGTCCATGCTTCAAACACCGAGCGGCGGTGCCGGAAGCGGTACCGCCGCCAGGGACAGTGGGCTGATGAGCATCGGCACGGTGCTGAACGTGCTGCGCGACGAGTTTCCCGAAGTCACCATCTCCAAGATCCGCTTCCTGGAGTCGGAGGGGCTCGTCGAGCCGCGACGGACCCCGTCGGGGTACCGCAAGTTCAGCGCCGGGGACGTCGAGCGCCTCGGCCACATCCTGCGGATGCAGCGGGACCACTATCTGCCGCTCAAGGTGATCCGGGAGCACCTGGACGCCATGGAGCGGGGCGAGGCCGTCCCGCTGCCCCTGGTCGGGCGCCAGCGCACCGCGCAGGACGGACCGGTGTCCGTGGAGGGACCGACGGTGGCCAGGGTGGGCCGGGACGAGCTGCTGGCCGCGGCGGACATCGACGAGGGCGAGCTGAAGGAGTGGGAGTCCTACGGGCTCATCGCTCCCCTGGAGGACGGGGCGTACGACGCCGAGGCGGTCACCGTGGCCTCGCTGATCGCCGAACTGGGCCGGTTCGGGATCGAGCCGCGCCACCTGCGGGTGATGAAGGCCGCCGCCGACCGTGAGGCGGGCCTGGTCGACCAGGTGGTGGCCCCGCTCAGGCGCCACCGCAACCCGCAGACCAGGGCGCACGCCGAGGCCCGCGCGAAGGAGCTGGCGGACCTCACGATGAAGCTGCACGCGGCTCTGGTGAAGAGCGCCCTCGGGGTCCGGATCCCCTGAAGCGGGGGGACACCGGGCGGCCGGATCGGGCACCTGTTCCCGGCCCGACTACCCAAACGTCCCGGGCACGGCCTAGGGTTGCTGTGTGAACGAGCTCGATGTCGTAGGTGTCCGGGTCGAAATGCCCTCCAACCAACCGATCGTGCTCCTGCGCGAAGTGGGAGGCGACCGTTACCTCCCCATCTGGATCGGGCCGGGGGAGGCGACGGCGATCGCCTTCGCCCAGCAGGGCATGGCGCCCGCGCGTCCGCTGACCCACGACCTGTTCAAGGACGTGCTGGAGGCCGTCGGCCAGGAGCTGACCGAAGTGCGCATCACCGATCTGCGAGAAGGCGTCTTCTACGCGGAGCTGGTGTTCGCCAGTGGGGTCGAGGTCAGCGCCCGCCCCTCCGATGCCATAGCGCTGGCCCTGCGCACCGGCACGCCGATCTACGGCAGTGACACGGTGCTGGACGACGCGGGCATCGCCATCCCCGACGAGCAGGAGGACGAGGTGGAGAAGTTCCGGGAGTTCCTCGACCAGATCTCCCCCGAGGACTTCGGCACCAGCAGCCAGTGAGCGGCGCGGCCGGCCCCCGGACCAGCGGTTGTGCCCGGCGGGACCGGCGGCTCCACGCGGCCGGCCCCCGGCGATTGCCCCCGGCACCGAGAGCGTCCTACGGCTCGCCGCGAGCGCATTCGGCTAGCCTTTCCCCGCGGTGGGACACGGGAAACCACTCCTAGGGTGATTATCACTCGGCGTGCCGAGTGTGGCGATCGTTGACGCACCCCTGGTGACTGCCTACCGTCGAGAAGGCAGGTCAAGGACGGAGGTCGGCGTGAGAACCAGCGGCGACGGTACGGTTGGGGGTGCCCCGGGACGCGGTTTCGGGGAAAGCGGTCCGTACCCGCCCCCGAGTTCGCTGCGCCCAGGCGGGGGACATGCCCATCCCGGCGGCGCGGTGGAGCACCCTCCGCAGCTGCCGACGGCGGTGCCGAACGGCGGAGGGGTGGCGTCCATGACGTCCGAGCAGATCGGCTATCGCGGGCCCACGGCCTGCGCTGCCGCCGGCATCACGTACCGGCAACTGGACTACTGGGCCCGCACCGGTCTGGTGGAGCCCAGCGTGCGGCCCGCCTACGGATCGGGCACCCAGCGGCTGTACAGCTTCCGCGACGTGGTCGTCCTGAAGATCGTGAAGCGGTTCCTGGACACCGGTGTGTCGCTGCAGAACATCCGCACGGCGGTGCAGCACCTCAGGGAACGCGGTTTCCGCGATCTGGAGCGGATGACCCTGATGAGCGACGGCGCCACCGTGTACGAGTGCTCCTCGCCGGACGAGGTCCACGCCCTGCTCCAGGGCGGTCAGGGCATCTTCGGGATCGCCGTGGGCGTGGTGTGGCGGGACGTGGAAAGCGCCCTCTCCCAGCTGCACGGCGAACGCATCGACACCGGCGAGACCCTGGTCGGGCACAACCCCACGGACGAACTGGCGCGGCGCCGCAACCGCGCGGTCTGACCGTCCGGTTCCGACCGGACCCACGGCACCGGCGGATTGTCAGTGCCGTGGTGCAGCATCGGACATGTGAGAAACGCGCCCACGATCCTGCATCTCGACATGGACGCCTTCTTCGCCTCGGTGGAGCAGGCGTCCAAGCCGAGCCTGCGCGGGAAGGCCGTGGTCGTGGGTGGGCTCGGACCACGCGGTGTGGTGGCCACCGCGTCGTACGAGGCACGCGTGTTCGGGGTGCACTCGGCGATGCCCATGGCCCAGGCGCGCCGGCTGGCCCCCCACGCCGCCTATCTGGTGCCGCGCTTCACTCTGTACCGGTCGGTCAGCGAGCAGGTGATGGGGCTGCTGCGGGAGCTGTCGCCGCTGGTGGAGCCGCTGAGCCTGGACGAGGCGTTCGTGGACCTGGAGGCCGGGGGCGCGGCCTGGGACGAACAGTCGGCGCGACGGGCCGGGGAGAAGCTGCGGGCGGACATCCGGGCGGTCACCGGGCTCACGGGTTCGGTGGGACTCGCCGCCTCCAAGATGCTCGCCAAGATCGCCTCCGAGCAGGCCAAGCCGGACGGCCTCGTGCTGATCGAGCCGGGCACCGAACGGGAACTGCTCGCGCCGATGCCGGTGCGGACGCTGCCGGGGGTCGGCCCGGCCACCGGGGACCATCTGCGCAGAGCCGGGATCACCACGGTCGGGGAACTGGCGGAGGCCGGCGAGGACGAGCTGGTCCGGCTGCTCGGCAAGGCGCACGGGCAGGCGCTGTACGCCATGGCCCTGGCCCGGGACGAGCGGCCGGTGGTGGCCGAGCGGGAGGCCAAGTCGGTGTCGGTGGAGGACACCTACGACGTGGACATCCACGACCGGCTGCGGGTCGGCCTGGAGGTGCGGCGGCTGGCCGACCGGTGCGTGCGGCGGCTGCGCGGGGCCGGGCTGTCCGGGCGGACCATCGTGCTCAAGGTACGGAGGTACGACTTCTCCACCCTGACCCGTTCCGAGACGCTTCGCGGGCCCACCGACGATCCCGTGGTCATCCGGGAGGCGGCGGCGCGGCTGCTGGACTCCGTGGACACCACCGGCGGGGTACGGCTGCTCGGCGTCGGCGTGTCCGGGCTCGCCGACTACACGCAGGAGGACCTGTTCGCGCAGGCGATGCCGGTGCCGGCGGACGAGGAGCCCGAGGAGCACGCCGCCGAGGCCGAGGGGGAACGGCCGGACACAGCCGAGCCGCACTGGCGGGCCGGGCAGGATGTGCGGCACGCCGAGTACGGGCCGGGCTGGGTCCAGGGCAGCGGGGTGGGCAGGGTGACGGTGCGGTTCGAGACGCCCCAGTCCGGGCCGGGCCGGGTGCGGACGTTCTTCGTCGACGATCCCGAGCTGGCGTCCGCCGACCCGTTGCCACTGGTCATGGACCCTTCCCGCACCCCGGACGCTCCGGAAGACGCCCGGGCTCCGGAAGACGCCCGGGCCGCGGAAGAGCCGCGCGTCACGGAGACCAGGGAGCAGGAAGACGCGCGCGACCGGCGGGAAGGGTCCTCTCAGCCCTCCTCCGAACCCGCCAGCTTGCCGAAGTCGTGGTCCGGCAGCGCGGAAGGGGAGGCGGTGTCCAGGCCGTAGTGGTGGTAGAGCTGGAGTTCCTGCTCGGGAGAGATATGGCGGCCCACGCCGAAATCGGGGGCGTCCTTGATCAGGGCGCGGTCGAAGGGGACGCGCAGGGTGCCGTCGACCAGCTCGCTGGGTTCCAGGGGCACGAAGGCATCCCGGGAGAACAGACCGGTGCGTATGGCCGCCCACTCGGGCACACCGGTCGCGTCGTCCAGGTACACCTCGTCGATGGTGCCGATCTTGGTGCCCCTGCGGTCGAACGCCTTGCGGCCGATCAGGCTGCGCGGATCGATGTCGGTCTGCACGGTCCCTCTCCCTCCACGTGGTCGCAACTCATCCGTAAGCACTACCAAAGAGCACATTCGAGGAGGCGGCCACTCGAAGACCGCACGATTGACCTCGCTGGTAGGCTGGCAAGCGGCTGCTGACCCCGCGCGGGAGAGTCCTCCGACCCTGTCGGAGGCGCCGAAGGAGCAACTCCTCCCCGGAATCTCTCAGGCTCACGTACCGCACGGACGAGGTCACTCTGGAAAGCAGGGCGGGTGTCGACGGCTCCCGCTCTCACCGACGGTGAAAGCCGGTGCCCGCGGGCCCCCGGTGAAGCTCTCAGGTGCAGATGACAGAGGGGGAGGCCGTCGGGGTGCCCGTGCCGGGGCGCCCCTCGCAGGTCGCGCCAGACCAGGAGGCCTCCGCACATGACCGCCCCTCGCATTCCGCTCTCCGAACTCGAAGCGGGCATCCCGTTCGAGCAGCGCCACATCGGGCCCGACCAGGAGGCGCGGGCCAAGATGCTCGCGCAGGTCGGGTACGGCTCGCTGGACGAGCTGACCGCCGCCGCGGTCCCGGATGTGATCAAGAACGCCGACTCGCTGGACCTGCCGGGCGCCCGCACCGAGGCCGAGGTGCTCGCCGAGCTGCGCTCGCTCGCCGACCGCAACCAGGTCCTGCGCTCCATGATCGGCCTGGGCTACTACGGCACCTTCACCCCGCCCGTCATCCTGCGCAACGTCATGGAGAACCCGGCCTGGTACACGGCCTACACGCCGTACCAGCCGGAGATCTCCCAGGGCCGCCTGGAGGCCCTGCTGAACTTCCAGACGATGGTCGCCGAGCTGACCGGGCTGCCCACCTCCGGCGCCTCCCTGCTGGACGAGGGCACGGCCGCCGCCGAGGCGATGGCCCTGTCCCGGCGCATGGGCAAGAACAAGAAGGGCCTGTTCCTGGTCGACGCGGACGCGCTGCCGCAGACCATCGCCGTGATCGAGACCCGTGCCGAGCCGACCGGTGTGGAGGTCGTCGTCGCCGACCTGTCCGACGGCATCCCGGCGCGGATCGCCGAGCGCGACATCAACGGCGTGCTGATCCAGTACCCGGGCGCCTCCGGTGCCGTACGGGACATCAAGCCCGTCATCGACCAGGCGCACGAGCTGGGCGCCCTGGTCACCGTGGCCGCCGACCTGCTCGCCCTGACCCTGCTGACCTCGCCCGGCGAGCTGGGCGCGGACATCGCCGTCGGCACCACCCAGCGCTTCGGCGTGCCGATGGGCTTCGGCGGCCCGCACGCCGGTTACATGGCCGTCCACGAGAAGTTCGCGCGCAGCCTGCCCGGCCGCCTGGTCGGCGTCTCCGTCGACGCCGACGGCCACAAGGCCTACCGGCTCGCGCTGCAGACCCGTGAGCAGCACATCCGCCGTGAGAAGGCCACCAGCAACATCTGCACCGCGCAGGTGCTGCTCGCCGTCATGGCCGGCATGTACGCCGTCTACCACGGCCCCGAGGGCCTGAAGACGATCGCACGGCGCACGCACCGCTACGCCACCCTCCTCGCCGCGGGCCTTCAGGCCGCCGGCGTGGAGATCGTCCACGGCGCGTACTTCGACACCGTGACCGCGCGCGTGCCCGGCAAGGCCGCCGGGATCGTCGCCGCCGCCCGGGACAAGGGCGTCAACCTGCGGCTCGTCGACGCCGACCACGTCTCCGCGGCCTGCGACGAGACCACCGACCGGGCCGGGCTGGCCGCCGTCTGGGCCGCCTTCGGCGCCGAGGCCGACATCGAGGCGCTGGACCGGGCCGCCGAGGACACCCTGCCCGAGGCGCTGCTGCGCACCGACGCCTACCTCACCCATCCGGTCTTCCACCAGCACCGCTCCGAGACCGCGATGCTGCGCTACCTGCGCCGCCTGGCCGACCGCGACTACGCGCTCGACCGCGGCATGATCCCGCTGGGCTCCTGCACCATGAAGCTCAACGCGACCACGGAGATGGAGCCGGTCACCTGGCCCGAGTTCGGGCAGCTGCACCCCTTCGCGCCCGCCGGGCAGGCGCAGGGCTACCTGACGCTCATCCGTGAGCTGGAGGACCGTCTCGCCGAGGTCACCGGCTACGACAAGGTGTCCCTCCAGCCGAACGCCGGCTCCCAGGGCGAGCTGGCCGGTCTGCTCGCCGTCCGCGGCTACCACCGCGCCAACGGCGACGACCGGCGCACCGTCTGTCTGATCCCGTCCTCCGCGCACGGCACCAACGCCGCCAGCGCGGTGATGGCCGGCATGAAGGTCGTCGTCGTCAAGACCGCCGAGGACGGCGAGATCGACGTCGAGGACCTGCGCGCCAAGATCGAGCGGTACCGCGAGGAGCTGGCGGTACTGATGATCACCTACCCGTCCACGCACGGGGTGTTCGAGGAGCACGTCGCCGACATCTGCGCGGCCGTGCACGAGGCCGGCGGCCAGGTGTACGTCGACGGTGCCAACCTCAACGCGCTCGTCGGCGTCGCCAAGCCGGGCCACTTCGGCGGTGACGTCTCCCACCTGAACCTGCACAAGACGTTCTGCATCCCGCACGGCGGCGGTGGCCCGGGCGTCGGCCCGGTCGCGGTCCGCGAGCACCTCGCGCCGTACCTGCCGAACCACCCGCTCCAGCCGGAGGCCGGCCCGGAGACGGGCGTGGGCCCGATCTCCGCGGCCCCGTGGGGCAGCGCGGGCATCCTGCCCATCTCCTGGGCGTACGTCCGCCTGATGGGCGGCGAGGGCCTGAAGCGGGCCACCCAGGTGGCCGTGCTGTCGGCGAACTACATCGCCAAGCGCCTGGAGCCGCACTTCCCCGTGCTCTACACCGGCCCCGGCGGCCTGGTCGCGCACGAGTGCATCATCGACCTGCGCCCGCTCACCAAGGCGACCGGCGTGAGCGTCGACGACGTGGCCAAGCGCCTGATCGACTACGGCTTCCACGCGCCGACCATGTCGTTCCCGGTGGCCGGCACGCTGATGATCGAGCCGACCGAGTCCGAGGACATCACGGAGCTGGACCGTTTCTGCGATGCGCTGATCGCCATCCGCGCGGAGATCGAGAAGGTCGGCTCGGGCGAGTGGCCCGGGGAGGACAACCCGCTGCGGAACGCCCCGCACACCGCCGCCGCGCTCGGCGGCGAGTGGGCGCACGCCTACAGCCGCGCGGAGGCCGTCTTCCCGGCCGGTGTCCCGGCCGCCGACAAGTACTGGCCGCCGGTGCGCCGTATCGACCAGGCCTTCGGCGACCGCAACCTGGTGTGCTCCTGCCCGCCGCTGGACGCCTACGAGGACTGAGCGAACCGCCGCCGAACGGCCCCGCCCGGGTTTCCGGGCGGGGCCGTTCGCGCTACGGGGTGGCCAGCGAGACCTCGGTGGCCTTGACCAGGGCGATCACGTCGGAGCCCACGAACAGGCCGAGGTCGGCGACCGCCTCGCGGGTGATCACGGCGGTGAGTTCGCCGGCGGCCGTGGTGATCTTCACGGAGGCCATGACCCGGCCCGGGCGGATCTCGGTGACGGTGCCGGGGACCCGGTTGCGGAGGGACAGCCCCTCGGCCGGGCGGGTGGCGAGGACGACCTCGGTCGCCTTCACCAGGGCGTGGACGGGGCTGCCGGGGGCGAGGCGGAGCTGTTCCGCGGCCTCCAGGGTGATGGCGGCCGTCAGAGAGGGGCCGCCGTCCAGCCGGACCCGCACGGTGGCCATGACCTCGCCTGCGTGGACCTCCGTGACGGTCCCGGGCAGCTGGTTGCGGATGCTCAGGGTCATGGGAACCCACCGTAGAGCGCGGATCCGCTCAGGCCGGGTACGCGTGGGTCTGGGTCGCCTTGACCGTCGCCCAGACCGGTGCACCGGGACGCAGGTCCAGCTCGGCGGCGGCGACCGTCGTCAGGTCCGCCGTGAGCGGCAGCTCGCCGGTGAGGTCGGCGCGGATCTGGTCGCCGTGCGTCTCCAGGCCGGCGACCTCGCAGCGCCACAGGTTGCGGGCGCTGGCGCCGGAGGGCCGTTCCCGGAACAGGGTCACGGCGGACGGCGGGAACGCCACGAAGGCCGGGCCGGACAGCTCCTCCGTCGTGGTGATCGCGGGGCCGGAGCCGAGGCGTACGGTGTGACCCGCGGCCTGTCCCCGGTAGAGGTTGAGGCCCACGAGCCGGGCGATGTAGTCGGTGCGCGGGTGGCGGGCGATGTGGGCGGGGCTGCCCTCCTGCACGACCCGGCCGTGCTCCACGACCACCAGACGGTCCGCGAGCACCATGGCGTCCAGCGGGTCGTGGGTGACCAGGACCGAGACGGCCTCGAACTCGGCCAGGTGGCGGCGGAGCCGGGCGCGGACCTCCAGGCGGGTACGGGCGTCCAGGGCCGCCAGCGGCTCGTCCAGGAGGAGCAGGCGGGGCCGGGTGGCGAGGGCGCGGGCGAGGGCCACGCGCTGGGCCTGGCCGCCGGACAGCCGGCGCGGCTTGGCACCCGCGTGCTCGGCCAGGCCCATGCGGTCCAGCCAGGCCGCCGCGAGGGCCCGGGCCTCGGCCTTGCCCGCGCCCTGGCAGCGGGGGCCGAAGGCGACGTTGTCCAGGGCGGACAGGTGGGGGAAGAGCAGGTAGTCCTGGAAGACGACGCCGACCGGGCGGGACTCGGGGGGCGTGTCCTCCAGGGGGGTGCCGTCCAGGCGCAGGTGGCCGTCCGTGAGGGGGGTGAGGCCGGCGAGGGCGCGCAGGGCGGTGGTCTTGCCGGCGCCGTTGGGCCCGAGGAGGGCGAGGACGTCCCCGGGCGCCGCCGTCAAGGTCACGTCCAGGCGGAACCCGGGGCGGTCGACCACGAGGCGGGCGTCCAGGCCGGTGGCCGGAGAGGGGTTCCCGGCCGCGCCGTCCGTGCGGCGCTCGTCGTCGGGTGCGGGCGGCCCCTGCGGGGGCGGAGCGCCGTAGGGGGAGGGGGCCGGCTTGCCGGAGCGGGGGGCGCTGTGGGTCATGGGGTGGTCATCCAGCGGTCTCTGAGGGCGGCCAGGACCGCGATGGAGACGGTGAGCAGGACCAGGCTGAGGGAGATCGCGGCCTCCGGGTCGTTCTGCAGGGCGAGGTAGACCGAGAGGGGCATGGTCTGGGTCCGGCCGGGGAAGTTGCCCGCGAACGTGATCGTCGCGCCGAACTCGCCGAGCGCCCGCGCCCACGCCAGCACCGCGCCGGCCGCGATGCCCGGCGCGATCAGCGGCAGCGTGACCCGGCGGAACGCGGTGAAGCGGGACGCGCCGAGCGTGCTCGCCGCCTCCTCGAAGCGCGGGTCGGCGGCGCGCAGCGTGCCCTCGACGCTGATCACCAGGAACGGCATCGCCACGAACGCCTCCGCGATCACGACCCCGGCGGTGGTGAACGGCAGGGTGATCCCGAACCACGCGTCCAGCCACTGCCCCACCACCCCGTTGCGGCCCAGGGCCAGCAGCAGCGCCACACCGCCGACGACCGGCGGCAGCACGAGCGGCAGGGTGACCAGGGCCCGTACGAGGCCCCGCCCGGGGAAGTCCGTACGGGCCAGCAGCCAGGCCAGCGGCACACCGAGGACGAGGCTCACGGCGGTCGCCGCGGTCGCGCTGATCAGCGACAGCTGGAGCGCCTGCCAGACCTCGGCGCTGCTCAGCTGCTCCGGCAGACCGCGCCAGGGCGCGCGGACCAGCAGCGCGAGCAGCGGCAGCAGCAGGAACGCCAGCGCCAGCAGGCCCGGCAGCAGCAGCGGCAACGGCACCGCGCGCCGGCCCCCCGCGCCGGTGCGGCGACGCCGCGGCCGGCCCGTGCGCAGGCCGGTCGCGGCGCCGGGCTCGTCGAGCGAGGTCACGGCTTGAGGAACCCGGCCTCGCCGAGCGCCTTCCGCCCCTCGGCGGACCGCACGAGGGCGAGGAACGCCTGGGCGGCCTCGGGGTTCCCCGCGTTCTTCAGGACGGCGATCGGGTAGTCGTTGACGGCGCCGGCGGACTCGGGGAACTCCACGCCCTCCACCTTGCCACCCGCGGCCTTGACATCGGTCTTGTAGACGACCGCGGCGTCCGCCTCCTTCAGCTCCACCTTGTTCAGGGCGCTCTTGACGTCCTGCTCGTAGGAGACCGGGGTGAGCTCGACCCCGGCGGTGTCCAGGGCCTTTTGGGCGGCGGAACCGCAGGGCACCGTCGTGTCGCACAGGACGACCTTCAGCCCGGGCCGGGTGAGGTCCTTCAGGGAGGACACGTTGTCGGGGTTGCCCGGCGGGGTGGCGATCTCCAGCTGGTTGCGCGCGAACGTGACCGGGGTGCCGGACGCCTCCCCCTCGTCCGTCACGGTCTTCATCGTCCGGGGGCTCGCGGCGGCGAAGACGTCGGCCGGGGCGCCGCTGGTGATGCTCGCGGCGAGGGTGTCGCTGCCGCTGAAGCTGAAGCCGACCTTCGTGCCGGGGTACCGGTGCTCGAACTCCTCGCCGAGGGCCGTGAAGCTCTCCTTGAGGGAGGCGGCGGCGAACACGGTGACCGTGCCGGACGGCTTCGGAGAGCCCGACGCGCCCGAGGAGCCGGACTCCTTCGTGTCCGACGAGCCGGACGAGGAGGAGCAGGAGCTGAGGGCCAGTACGGCGACGGCGCCCGCACCGGCAAGTCGCAGCGACCGCCGGGTCCGGCGCACGGAACGGGTCATCACGGATCTACTCCTCGGTTCTGGGACAACGGTCGCGCCCTGGCACGCCCGTTGCCCGGCCGTGCGGCGATGATACTGCCGCACTTGCCAGGCAGAAGTCTCCTGTCGCATCGCATGAGCCGGGAGCCTGAGGTTTGTAGCTTGCATGTGCGTTCGCCCGGCGCCTTCGTCGCCCGGCGCGCCCGGTCAGCCGCGGTCGATATGGACGTTCGTGGACTTCACGCGCGCGGTGGCCTCCACACCGACCTCCAGGCCCAGTTCCTCCACGGCCTCCCGGGTCAGCAGCGAGACGAGCCGGTGCGGGCCCGCCTGGATCTCCACCTGGGCGGCGACGTCGCCGAGCTTGATCGCGGTGACGATGCCGGGGAAGGCGTTGCGGACGGAGGTGCGGGAGGTTCCCTCCTCACCGCCGTCGCCCTTGGCGAGTTCGACGGAGAACGCGGCGAGGTCCCTGCCGTCGATGAGCCGTCGCCCGGACTCGTCGCGGTGGGTGGCCACGCGGCCGGCGTCGGCCCAGCGGCGGGCGGTGTCGGGGCTGACGCCGAGCAGCCGCGCGGCCTGGCCGATCGTGTAGGACTGCATGCCGGTCACGATAGGCCCGCGCGGCGGTGACCGGGGAGGTGGGGCTGGCCGTGGCGCCCCGTGCCACGGCCCCCTAGGCCCGGTCGTACGCCACGGCCGCGGTGCCGGTCGGGGACGGGCCGGTCGCCTGGGGGCGGGTGTCGTCGCGGTGCTCCATGAGAAAGACGGTAGACCGGCCGGCGGCCCGCGGTGTCCCTCGTCGACGGCGCCCTGACGGCTCGGGAGTCCTTCTTGACGGGACCGTATCGCGCACGCCCGCATCGCCCCGGACGGAGCCGGTTCGCGGCAGGCGGATGTCGTCGGGCGGGCCGGTGAGGGTCCCTCGGCTGTCACAGGGCCCGGGTCATGCGGCGCGGGCACGTGTCGGGGCCGGTGCGCACCCGGTGGGTGCGGCCGGCCCCTGGGATCGCTGTGGCGTGCTCAGGCGGCGGTCATCACCTGGTCCGCACCGAGCGGGCGGTGCGGGTCGATGATGCGGCCGTCGGGCAGCAGCTCGCCGGTGTCCTCGAAGAGCAGGACGCCGTTGCACAGCAGGCTCCACCCCTGTTCCGGGTGGTGCGCCACGAGGCGGGCGGACTCCCGGTCGGCGGATTCGGCTGGCGGGCACGGCGGCTGGTGCTGGCACATGGGCGGGATCTCTCGGTCTGTCGTGATCATGTCCGTCCCCCGTGATGAAAGAGTCGGTCTGCGTCCAGTGTTCTCTCCCGCGCGTCATTCCGCAGGGTTTTCCCACCACCGCTTCTCACAGGTTCATGACGCGTCACCCGCACGGGCGGTTCAGCCCAACCCCACGGTCACTTCGGGTGGTTCGCACTGGCCGGAAGGGACTAGTCCGGACGAGACGGTCACCGGCGACCGCCCTGCCCCGGGTCACGGGGCCCGGAAAGCGGTCGTACCCCGCTTCCCGGGCGGGAAGCGGGGTACGCGGGTGTCGGTCAGGCGGCGGGCGAGCCGAGCGCCGTCGGGCCGAGCAGTGGGAGAGGAGTCGCCCGATGGGTCAGCACCGGAAGCAACTCGGCGACGCGGAAGGGACGGTGCGCCGGAATGCCCGGCGGGGCCGGTGCCAGCGGGACGAGGAGATCGGTGGCGGCCGGGTGGCCCTCGGTGCCGTCGCCCGAGCAGTCGCCGTGCAGCCACAGGGTGAGCATGTACAGACCGGGTACGGACAACAGCCGTGCCTGGTAAGTCAGTTGGAGAGCCTCGGCCTGCTCGAGGGCGCGCTCGGTGGAGGTGACGTACGGGCCCTCGAAGAAGTGCGAGAAGGTCCAGCCGTCGGGGGTGAGCATGGTCTCGGCCGCGGCCACCGCACGGTCGCCGGACCGGATCAGGAACCGCCAGCCGGCCAGCCGGGTGGCGGACAGGCCCTGCTCGGAGATGCGGTCCCAGACATGGACCGGCAGCGGGAGTTCGGGGGTGGTGGGTCCCTGCGCGGCGCGCAGGGAAGGAGTGCGCGCCTCGCGGACCGCGGTGGGGGAACCGAGGGCGGCGAGGACGGAGCGCAGGGCGGGCGCGGGGGCAGGAGGGACGTGCAGCGGCATGTGGGTCGCCTCTCATTCGACAGGCGCGGCGGCGCGAGGAGGGGGTGGGGCGGACGGCGCTGTCTGCTCACGGAAGGCCGGAGAGGTGGGGCCCGGGTCGGGTGTGAACGAGGATTCGGCTCGGCCTGCCGCCCGTCGACCGGGACGGCAGGAACGCCTCGGAAACCAGGTCCGAGGGTGCCACCTCTGCCTTGCGCCGCAGTTTATACGACGTTTGTTCGGCCGATGTTTCGGCTATCCGCTTCCGGTTCCCGGGACAAGGCCGAATTAAGCCGTCGATTTGCCGAACTCCTCCCGATTCCTGGTCCGGACCGCCGCCGCTGACCTCCCATTACGCGTCGGTAGTGGACGGCCGGATGTCGTCGGCGTTTTTCACGAGGTGTTCGGGGCACCCGAGGGAGCAACCTGCGGCATGCCTCGTGAATGTGCCGCCGGGAACATACCGACAGAGTAATGGGCGGCGGGCCGGAGCGGGACGTTATCGATCGCTTCGGCTGGGCATCATCCCACCTGACCCGGGAGCCCAGCGGCCGGAGCGCCGGCCCGCCCATCCGAGGAGGGACACTTCGATGGGGGAGAAGGTCGTGGCGGGGCAGTTCGACCTGTCCGATCGCCAGCGCTACCGCGAAAAGCTCCAGAAGTGTCTGACGGGGCTGGAGCGGTTGCTGCGGGAGAAGCGATTCGATCGCCCGAAGAATCTCATGGGAGTCGAGATCGAATTGAATCTCGCCGGTAACGACGGCATGCCGAAAATGTTGAACGGGCAGGTGCTGGAACGTATCGCCAGTCGTGATTTCCAAACAGAACTCGCCATGTTCAACCTGGAAGTGAACATAGCGCCCCACCGGCTGGGCGGCCGGGTATTCGACCAGCTCGCCGAAGAGCTGCGCACCTCGCTCGCCTACGCCGACCGCAAGGCCGGCGAGGTGGACGCGGGCATCGTGATGATCGGCATCCTGCCCACCCTCGGCCGGGACGACCTGGTCTCGTCCAACCTCTCCGAGGCGGACCGCTACACCCTCCTCAACGACCAGATCGTCGCCGCGCGCGGCGAGGACTTCCGGCTCGACATCGACGGCGTGGAGCACCTCGTCTGCACGTCCAAGTCCATCGTGCCCGAGGCCGCGTGCACCTCCGTCCAGCTGCATCTCCAGGTCACCCCGGACCGGTTCGCGGACGTGTGGAACGCGGCCCAGGTGGCGAGCGCCGCGCAGATCGCCGTGGGCGCCAACTCGCCGTTCCTCTTCGGGCACGAGCTGTGGCGCGAGTCCCGGCCCCCGCTGTTCCTGCAGTCCACCGACACCCGCCCGCCCGAGCTCCAGGCACAGGGCGTACGGCCGCGCACCTGGTTCGGCGAGCGGTGGATCTCCTCCGCCTACGACCTGTTCGAGGAGAACCTGCGGTACTTCCCGGCACTGCTGCCGATCTGCGACGACGAGGAACCGCTGGAGGTCATCGAGGCCGGCGGGGTGCCCCGGCTCGCCGAACTGGTGCTGCACAACGGCACCGTCTACCGCTGGAACCGGCCGGTGTACGACGTATCGGACGGCCTTCCGCATCTGCGCGTGGAGAACCGGGTGCTGCCCGCCGGGCCGACCATCACCGACGTCATCGCCAACGCGGCCTTCTACTACGGTCTCGTCCGCGCGCTCGCCGAGGAACCCCGGCCGGTGTGGACGCGGCTGCCGTTCGCCGCGGCCGAGGCGAACTTCGACGCGGCGTGCCGGCATGGCATCGACGCGCGCTTCGTCTGGCCCCGGCGGGGACGCTACGGCGGCACGGGCGAGGTCGACGCGGTCACCCTGGTCCGCGACGAGCTGCTGCCGCTGGCCTCGGCCGGGCTGGACGCGTGGGGCGTGGAGGCCGCCGACCGGGATCTCTACCTGGGCGTCATCGAGGAGCGCTGCCGACGGCGGGTCAACGGGGCGTCCTGGCAGGCGGCCACGTTCCACCGGGCACTGGAACAGGGCCTGTCCCGGGAGGCGGCCCTGGCGGCGACGACGCGCCGGTACGCCGAGCTGATGCACGGGGGAGAGCCGGTGCACACCTGGCCGGTGGGCCTGCCGGAGCCGGTACCGCTGGGCTGAGGTCCGGCACGCGCGGGGCGGGGTGCGGGCTTCCCGTGCGCTTCTGCGATCCTTGCCAGGCGAAGGCGGGCCAGGGGCCCAGGAGCCGGCTGGAGGCGGGAGTGCGGGTGGAAGGTGACGTGGTGGCCGGTTCCCCGGCGGGGGCGCGCGTCCCGCGGCGGACGCTGCGGGACGAGACGCTGCTCGTGCTGGCGCTCTCCCTCGGGGCGAGCGGAGTGTCCGCGCTGATCAGTTTCATCGGCTCGGTCACCAGGCCCGGTGGCCTCAAGGACCAGGCGGCCACCCTCAACGCCTCCGCCGCCCCCGGCCGCCCCTGGCTGGACCTGGCCTGGCAGCTCTTCGGCATCGCCACCGCGCTGGTCCCCGTGGCCCTCGTCGCCCATCTGCTGCTGCGCGAGGGCACCAGCCTGCGCGTCCTCGGCTTCGACCGCACCCGCCCCTGGCCCGACCTGGGCCGGGGCGCCGGGGTCGCGGCGGTGATCGGCAGCACCGGCATCGCCTTCTACCTGGCCGCCCGCGGCCTCGGCTTCAACCTCACCGTCGTCCCCGAGGCCCTGCCGGACGTGTGGTGGAAGTACCCGGTGCTGGTCCTGTCCGCGGTGCAGAACGCGGTCCTCGAAGAGGTCGTCGTCGTCGGCTACCTGCTGCGCCGGCTGGGCCAGCTGGGCTGGTCCCCGGGCGCCGCCCTGCTGGCCGGCGCGGTGCTGCGCGGGTCGTACCACCTCTACCAGGGCATCGGCGGCTTCCTCGGCAACCTGGTCATGGGCGTGGTGTTCGTCTGGCTGTACCGCCGCTGGGGACGCGTCGGCCCGCTGGTCGTCGCGCACTCCCTGCTCGACATCGGGGCGTTCGTCGGCTACGCCCTCCTCGCGGGCAAGGTGGGCTGGCTGCCGACGGCCTGACCGGGCGGGCCGCCGCCTGTCGCTCAGGCGCGCAGTTCGCCCTCGATGACCGTCACCGCCCGGCCCGTGAGCAGCGTCCGCGCGCCGCGCAGGCCGGTACGGACCAGGCCCGTGCGGCGCGATGCCTGAAGACCGGTGAGGTCGTCGCGGCCCAGCCGGGGGGACCAGTACGGGGCGAGCGCGGTGTGCGCGCTGCCGGTCACCGGGTCCTCGTCGATGCCGACGTTCGGGAAGAAGCCGCGGGAGACGTAGTCGTAGCCGCGGGAGGGGTCCTCGGCGCGGGCCGTGGCGATGATGCCGCGCCAGGAGTAGGCGCCGAGCGCCCTGTGGTCCGGGGAGAGCCCGAGGACGGTCTTCTCGTCGGCCAGTTCCAGCAGCAGGTCGCCGGTGTTCGGGCCGGTGTCGAAGGAGGCGAGCGGCTGCGCGCCGAGCGCCTCGGCGACCCCGTCCGGCAGCTCGGCCGGGGTGAGCGGGGCGGTCGGGAAGTCCAGGGTGATCGAGCCGTCCGCGGCGGACGTGGCGATCAGCACGCCGCTGCGGGTCGCGAACCGCACCGGTCCCTCGTGGGCGCCGGTGGTGTGCAGGACGTGGGCCGTGGCGAGGGTGGCGTGCCCGCACAGGGCGACCTCGGTGACGGGCGTGAACCAGCGCAGCGCCCAGTCCGCCTCGCCGCCCTCGGGCAGCGGGTGGGCGAACGCCGTCTCCGCGTGGTTCACCTCCATGGCGACGTTCTGGAGCCAGTCGTCGTCCGGGAAGATGTCGTCCAGGAGCAGGACTCCGGCCGGGTTGCCGGTGAACGGGCGGTCGGTGAAGGCGTCCACGATTCGAATGCGCATGGCACCGACGCTAGCGGCCGCGGGGCCCGCCGGACCAAGGCCAATTCGCGGGTGCCGGACTGATTTCCCCACGGCCCCCCGCGTTGGCGCACGATGCGCCGGGTCCACACGTACACGCGCCCGTCGGCGGGGGACGCGGCACGGAGCCGAGGGCGTCCGCGTCGGCGCGGTGGCCCGGGGCCGGTCAGGTCTCCGGCAGTACGAGCCAGATCTCGGAGAGGGTGAGGTCGTGCCCACGGCTCACCGCGCCGCAGGGGCAGCCCAGCGTGGCCCGGCGCCAGTCGCAGGTCACGGTCCACGGGCCGTCCTTGCCCCCGCACGTGGGGCAGCCGAAGGTCTCGGCCGCCCATACCCCCGGCCCGGGTCTGGTGTAGTGGCGGAATCTCCCCGTGCGGCGGACCCGCCAGGGCGCGGCCGGCGGGGTGCGCGGTACGGTGCCGGGCGCGCTCGTCGCGGCGAGCGCGCCGAACAGCGCGGCCAGACCGGGGAGCAGGGCCTCACCCGCCGCGGTCGGCGGCGCGGTGCGTTCCGTCGCCCCGGGCGCGCCGCCGTACCTCGGTGCGGCGGCGGCCCGGGGCGGGTTCGGCGCTCCGTGCCAGGGCAGCAGGGCCCGGGCGACGGCGGCCAGGAGGGCGGCCGCGGGCGGGCTGACGGCACCGGCGTCGAGGTGATGGACGGTCGCCCGGAGGACGCGCTGCAGCCGTCTGTCCCGGTCCGTGGCGCGGATCCGCACCGCCGTCTCCGGCCGGACGGGGAGCGGGGCGGCGAGGCGGGCGAGCACGGCCCGCACCGCCTCCGCGTCCGCCGCCCCCAGACGCCATTCATCCGCGGCGAGAAGCCGTCGGGCTCTGTCCGACTCCCGGGTGAGCGTGCGTGTCCACAGGGGGCCCGCCACCGCCACCCGCCCGTTCGTCCGGCCCATCCGGTGATTCTCGCAGGTGCCGACGACCGGACCGCAGGTGCTCGACCGGCGACGACGTCGATGCGGACGGGGACCGGGTCCGGCCGGACGAGGCTGCCGAGGCGGAGACGTGGGTGGCCACGCCGGGGCTGTGGGCTTACCGGCCGAGCGCCTCCGCCCGGAACCGGCCGACCGACGAGGCGGCAAGGGCCGGCACGTTCACCTGAACCGGTCGCAGCGTCACGCCGGTATCCTGCCGACCCGTGCCGAGGGGCTCAGCGCAGGCGTCGCGCACGCAGCACCAGGTCGTCGGTATGGTGCGCGCCGGCGCCGCCGTCGGGTGCCACGCGTGGTCGCTGCTCGTTCACCTCCACCTTCCAGTCGTCGGTGAGCAGGTCGGCGACCATCGAGGGCCAGACGTAGTCGGCCGGGTCGAAGCCGCTGTCGTGCGTCCGCTGGGTGTCCATCCCCGCGTGGTGTACGAGCAGCAGCACGCCGCCGGGCGCCACGGCCGCGAGCAGCGCACGCTCGGCCGCGGCGCCGGGGGTGCGCAGCAGGGCCGGGTACTGCGCGGAGACCAGGTCGAAGGAGGCCGGCGGGAGCGCCGCTTCCGTCAGCGCGGCGTGTACCCAGCGAACGGCGACGCCCGCGTCCCGCGCGTGCCCGGCCGCCCGCTCCAGCGCCACGCCCGAGACCTCGAGCGCCGTCACGTCCCAGCCGCCGCGCGCCAGCCAGACGGCGTCCGCGCCCTCGCCGCATCCGACGTCGAGCACCCGCCCGGGCGTGAGCCCGGCGACCTCGGCCACGAGCGCGCCGTTGGGCCGGCCGCTCCACAGCTGTTGCCGGTCGGCGTACCGGTTGTCCCACTCCGCCCGCACCGCGGGGTCTCCGAGGTATCCGTCACCGGTCGAGGAAATGTCAGACGCGGGCGATCCCGCTGTGATGTCGTCGCTCACGGGCCCAACGTCACCCATCGTGGCCCGGTGACGCCACTCCTGTTGCCGCTCCGGCAAAACGGCGTCCGATCGCCCAGCGCACTCGCTCGAGCGTTGCCAGGCGATCCGTTCCGTTATATCGTTGAAGTATCGCGAACGATACGCGATGCATACGTGAGTGATCGGCGATGGAATGGAGTGATCGCGATGCGTACCCATGGATTCGAGCGTGGGCACCGGCACGAGGGGCCCGGTCGGCGGGGGACGGGTGGTTTCGACGGGCGGCGGGCGGCCTTCGGGCCGTTCGGTCCGGGCGGGCCGGGGTTCGGCCCCGGGGGGCCCGGGTTCGGGCCCGGCCCCTGGGGGCCGCGAGGGCGGGGCGGTCCGCGGGGACGGGCGCGGCGCGGTGATGTGCGTGCCTCGATCCTCGCCCTGCTCAAGGACCGCCCCATGCACGGCTACGAGATGATCCAGGAGATCGCCGAACGCAGCGGCGGCGCCTGGAAGCCCAGCCCCGGCTCGGTCTACCCCACCCTCCAACTGCTGGAGGACGAGGGCCTGATCGCCGGCGAGAGCGAGGGCGGCAAGAAGCTGTTCGCGCTCACCGGGAGCGGACGCGCCGCCGCCGAGGAGGGTCCGGACGCCCCCTGGGAGGAGGTCTCACGCGGGGTCGACTGGGAGGCCCTGGGCGAGATCCGCCAGGCCGGCTTCGGGCTGATGGAGGCCTTCGGGCAGGTCTGGAAGACCGGCAGCAAGGAACAGCGCGAGAAGGCGCTCGCCGTCGTCAACGACGCTCGGAAGAAGCTGTATCTGATCCTCGCCGACGAGCACTGAGGCCGAGGAGGGGGCGCGGCGGCCCGCCCCGCGACCCCGCCCCCACGCTTCGTTCGGCGGCCGGCCGGTGAGCCGGGTGCGCACCTTCCCTCGCGCGACGGGAACGGTCCGCATACGGCAAGGCGGCGCGCGTGCTCTTGCGTCACATCGGCCGAATCTCCTCCGCAGGGATGAAATCCGGGTCGTCGATGTCCACTCCGCGTGGGACGCGAAGATGGTTCCCCTCGGCGATGTCCCGCCCCGTTGCGGCTGATGAGGTAGGGGATGTGCAACCCCGTACAGCCCATCGGACCGCCGTCGACCCGGCGGCCCGGCACCACGACGGCGCTGCCGGGCTCGGTGCCGAGCTGGCGGCGGTGGTCGCCGGTGCCCGCCGCAGGGCCGTCCGGGACCGGGACCGGCAGACCGACACCGCCCATCTGCTCCACGCCCTGCTGGAACACGACCCCGAGGTCCGCGCCGCCGTGGGCGAACCGCGGCGCCTGGCCCGGCTCCTCGGGTACCTCGTGCAGCGCAGCATCGGCTACGGCCTGCGCTGGCAGGCCGGCGTGGAGGACTCCGGCGCGATCCCCCTCGCCACCGCCCCGGCCGGCCGCCCCGAGCGGCCGGCCGAAGACGCCGCAGGCAGGGACGCCGACCGCTGGTCGCCCGCCGCTGCCGCCGCGCTCGCCGACGCCCGCACCCGCACCCGGCGCCGGGGCGCGCCCCGCGTCAGCGGCACCGACCTGCTCGCCGCGCTCGCCGCCGACCCCCGGTCCCGGGCCGTGGAGGTCCTCGGCCGCGCCGGCATCGCGGCCCCCGAACTCGTCGCGCGGATCGAGTCCGCCGCCGAGGCGCACGCCGACGAGGACCGGCCGGAGTGCCGGCGAGGGGAACCGTCCATCAGCTGAGACAGGTGTCAACAGGGATGACGCTCCTGTCGGCTCCTGTCATCATGTGCCGGTGCATACGTCTGTGACCAGTCAGGACACTCCCGGCAAGGGCGCCGGGCTCGGCCTCGCACTCGCCTCCGCGCTGGCCTTCGGCGGGTCCGGCGTGGCCGCGAAGCCGCTGATCGAGGCGGGCCTCGACCCGCTGCACGTGGTGTGGCTGCGGGTGGCGGGCGCCGCCCTGGTGATGCTGCCGCTCGCCGTACGGCACCGCGCCCTGCCGCGCCGCCGGCCCGCGCTGCTCGCCGGGTTCGGCCTGCTCGCCGTCGCCGGGGTCCAGGCCTGCTACTTCGCCGCGCTCTCCCGGATCCCGGTCGGCGTCGCCCTGCTCATCGAATACCTGGCCCCCGCCCTGGTGCTGGGCTGGGTGCGGTTCGTGCAGCGGCGGCCCGTCACCCGGGCCGCCGCGCTCGGCGTGGTCCTCGCGGCCGGCGGCCTCGCCTGCGTGGTGGAGGTGTGGTCCGGGCTCGGCTTCGACGCGCTGGGCCTGCTGCTCGCCCTCGGCGCGGCCTGCTGCCAGGTCGGCTACTTCGTCCTCGCCGACCAGGGCGGCGACGAGGGCGAGACCGCGCCGGACCCGCTCGGCGTCATCGCCTACGGCCTGCTCGTCGGCGCCGCCGTACTGACCGTGGTGGCCCGCCCCTGGCGCATGGACTGGTCGGTGCTGGGCGGCTCCGCCGACCTCGACGGCACCGCCGTACCGGCCGTCGCCCTGCTCGCCTGGATCGTGCTCGTCGCCACCGTGATCGCCTACGTCACCGGAGTGCTCTCCGTGCGCCGGCTGTCGCCGCAGGTCGCCGGGGTCGTCGCCTGCCTGGAGGCGGTCATCGCGACCGTACTGGCCTGGGTACTGCTCGGCGAGCACCTCTCCGCGCCGCAGGTCGCCGGCGGTGCGATCGTCCTGGTCGGCGCGTTCATCGCCCAGTCCGCCGCGCCCGGCGGGGGCACCGCGCGGCCGGCCGCCGCCGACGGCGCGGAAAGGGAGTTGTCCGCCCGGGGCACCGCCGCCTAGAGTCCGGAACATGCCGCAGACACTCGTCCTTCCGCCCCCGGCCGCCTGAGGCGGGCCTCCGGGACACTCGCCCGGCGCATCCGCGCCGGGCTGGACGGTGCTGCCCGCAGATGAAGTCAGCGCGCCCCGCCGAGACGGGACGCCTTCGACCTTCCGCGCCTCCACGCGCGCTTCTGCGGAGAGATTCTGTTGTCGAACACTGCCTTCGGCCTGCCCGTCGGGCGTGGCCTGCTCTACCTGATCATCACCGGTGCCGCCTGGGGCACCGCGGGCGCCGCCGGCTCGCTCGTCTACCGGACCAGCGACCTGGGCGCCTTCGCCCTCTCCTTCTGGCGCTGTGCGCTCGGGCTCGCCCTCCTGCTGGCCGGCCGCCTGCTGCGCCCGCGCGCCCGCCGCACGGCCCCGGCCCGGCCGTCGCGCCACGTGATCACGAGGGTCCTGGCCACCGGGGTCGCCCTCGCCGTGTTCCAGACCGCCTACTTCGCGGCGGTGGCCTCGACCGGGCTGGCCGTCGCCACCGTCGTGACGCTCGGCGCGGGCCCCGTGCTGATAGCGCTCGGCGCCCGGCTGCTGCTCGGCGAGCGGCTCGGCACGGGCGGCGCCCTGGCCGTCGCCGGCGCGCTCGCCGGGCTGGCCGTGCTCACCTTCGGCGGCTCGGCCGCGACCGTCCGTCCGGCCGGGGTGCTGCTCGCCGTGGTCTCGGCGGCGGGCTACGGCGCCATGACCCTGCTCACCCGCTGGTGGGGGAGGGACGGCGGCAGGGGCACCGCCGGCACCACGGTCGGCGCCTTCGCCGTGACCAGCCTGTGCCTGCTGCCGTTCGCCGCACAGGAGGGGCTGCTCCCGCACACCGCCCATCCCGCCCGGCTGCTGTGCCTGCTGCTCTACATCGCCGCCGTGCCCACGGCGCTGGCGTACGCGCTCTACTTCGCGGGTGCCGCGGTCGTCCGGTCCGCCACCGTCTCCGTGATCATGCTGCTGGAGCCGGTGACCGCGGCCGTGCTCGCCGTCCTGCTGCTCGGCGAGCGGCTCACGGCGGCCACGGTGGCCGGCACGTTGCTCATGCTCGGCGCCGTGGGGGGCCTGGCCGTGAGCGAGGCCAGGGAAGCCGCCCGCCCGGAGCCGGCCTCGGCGTGAGGGACCGCCGGGTCGGCGACGGCGTACGATCCGGCCGCCGTCGCCGCACCCGCTCCTGCGGCACGGCAGACCGTCGGTGCCGAGCCGTCGGTCCCGGCAGGCCCCGCCGCTGCCGTACCCCGGCCCCCGGTGCGTGGCCGTTACCGCGCCGCCAGATAGTCCGGCAGGCCGATGCCGGGGGCCAGGTCGCCGTTGGGGACGGGGGCCTCGTAGCCCTTGCGGAGCGGGAGGACGCCGGCCCAGTGCGGCAGGGACAGGTCCTCGGGCTCGTCGTTGGCGCCGCCGGTGCGGACCTTGGCCGAGACCTCCTCCAGGTCCAGGCGGATCACCGCGGTGGCGGCCAGCTCCTTCTTGTTCGCGGGCCGGGAGTCGGCGGCCCGTCCCGGTACGACGTGGTCGACCAGCGCGTCCAGGGCCAGCCGCCGTTCCTCGGGGTCGGTGACCTCGTGCGCTGTGCCGTGCACCACGACCGAGCGGTAGTTGACGGAGTGGTGGAAGGCGGAGCGGGCCAGCACCAGCCCGTCGACGTGCGTGACCGTCAGGCACACCGGCAGGCCCGGGTCGGCCTGGCCGGTCATCCGCAGCGGCCGGGAGCCGGTCGAGCCGTGGACGTAGAGCCGCTCGCCGACCCGGCCGTACAGCGTCGGCAGCACCACCGGGGCGCCGTCCCGGACGAAGCCGAGGTGGCACACGTACCCCTCGTCCAGGATCGCGTGCACCAGTTCCTTGTCGTACGACGCGCGCTCCGCGGAGCGCGTCGGCACGGTCCGGCCGGTCGGCGCGTAGGCGGCGGTGTGTGTTTCCCCGGTGGTGCCCTGCATGGTCCCCTCCATGGCGATCTCTATTGCACTAGTGCATAATGAGCTTTGTGCTAGGAGACTATCGGATCGAAGGGCGCGGCGCAGCCGAGATCGCGGCCAGCGTCGAACAGGCGGTCGGGTCGGGCGGGCTGGAGCCGGGGCAACTCCTGCCGCCCATACGGGAGTTGGCGGCACGCCTGGAGGTGAATCCCAACACGGTCGCCGCCGCGTACCGCATCCTGCGCGAACGCGGGGTGATCGAGACGGCCAGCCGCCGGGGCAGCCGGGTCCGCCCCAAGCCGGCCACCACCGGACGGGAGGAACTGCGCGTCGAGGCGCCCCCCGGCGGCCGGGACCTGTCCACGGGCAATCCCGACCCCTCCCTGCTGCCCCGCCTGGCCCCGGCCCTCGCCGCGGCGGCCGAGCGGGGCGACCGGCGGCCCGTCCGCTACGGCGACGACCCCGTGGACCCGGACCTCGCCCGCCTCGCCCGCGCCGAACTCGACGCCGACGGCGTCCCCCCGGGCCCGCTGACCGTGACCTCCGGCTCCCTCGACGCCATCGAACGCGTCCTCACCGCGCACCTCAGGCCCGGCGACACGGTCGCCGTCGAGGACCCCGGCTGGGGCAGCCTCCTCGACCTCGTCCCCGCACTCGGCCTGCACACGGCCCCGGTCGGCGTGGACGACGACGGGCCGCGCCCGCAGGACCTGCGCCGGGCCCTGGAGTCCGGAGCCCGCGCGCTGATCGTCACCGACCGGGCGCAGAACCCGACCGGCGCCTCGGTGACCGCCCCGCGGGCGCGTGCCCTGCGCGCGGTGCTGGGCGAGCACCCGGGCACCCTGCTCATCGAGGACGACCACGGCCACGGCATCGTCGATCTGCCGCTGCACCCCCTCGCGGGCGTCACCCGCCACTGGGCCTTCGTCCGCTCCGCCGCCAAGGCCTACGGCCCCGACCTGCGCCTCGCCGTCCTCGCCGGGGACGCCGTCACCGTCGACCGGCTCCGGGGCCGCCAGCGCCTGGGCCCCGGCTGGGTGAGTCTGCTGCTGCAACGGGCCGTGGCCCACCTGTGGGCGCACGGCGCGGTCGACCGGGCGGCGGTGGCCCGGTCCTACGGCACCCGGCGGGACGCCCTGGTCGGCGCGCTGGCGGACCGCGGCGTCACCGCCCACGGCCGCAGCGGCATGAACGTCTGGGTGCCGGTCCCCGACGAGACGGGCGCCATCGCCCGCCTGCTCCAGCGCGGCTGGGCGGTGGCCCCGGGCGCTCGCTTCCGCCTGGCCTCCCCGCAGGGCGTTCGCATCACGGTCTCACCGCTCGCCGAGGAGGACGTCACCGCGCTGGCCGACGCGGTGGCGGCGGCGGTACGCCCGTCCCCGGCCCGCGTCTACGGCTGACGGCGACGGAGACAAGGGGTGCGGGGAACCGCGTGGCCGGCCACGGCGGGCCCGCGCACGCACCCGCGCCCCGCTCCCCTCACGCGCTCTTCCTCCGCACCTGGGTCAGTGCCGCGCCCGCCAGGACGACGACCGCCCCCACCGGCGTCGTCCATCGCAGCGACTCCCCGAGGATCGCCACCCCGGCCGCCGTGGCGATGACGGGGATGAAGTACGTGACCATCTGCGCGGTGGTGGGTCCGACCTCGTCGACCAGGCCGTACTGGATCAGTACCGCCAGCCCCGTGCCCAGCGCCCCCAGCGCCGCGACGGCCAGCAGCGGGACCAGCGCGACGTGCTCGGGCGCGCTGGTGAACAGGGGCGTCACCACCGCGAGCTGGACCGTGGCCAGCAGCAACTGCCCGCCGGTCATGGACAGGTGGGAGTTGCCCGTACCGGCCAGCGTCCGCCGGACGTAGATCCACCCCACCGGATAGCTCAGCGACGCCAGCAGCGCCAGCGCCGTGCCCCGGGCGTCCAGCCCGTGGAAGCCCTGCCAGGCGCCGAGCACGGTCAGCACGCCCAGGAACCCCAGCCCCAGCCCGGCCACGCGCACCCGGCTCGGCCGGTCCTCGGACAGCGCGACCAGGGACAGGGCCATGCCCCACAGGGGGGACGTGGCGTTGCAGATGCCGGCCAGGGTGGAGGGGATCGTCAGCTCGGAGTAGGCGAACAGGGAGAACGGCAGCGCGTTCAGCAGGAACGCGGCGACCGCCATGTGCCCCCACAGCCGGGCCCCGCGCGGCAGCCGCTCCCGCTTCACGGCCATCGCCGCCACCAGCACCGCCGTGCCGAACACCAGCCGGCCCAGGGTGACCTGGAACGGCGCGTACCCGTCGGTCCCCACCTTGATCAGCAGGAAGCTGAAACCCCAGATCAGGGACAGCAGGCCGAAGCGCAGCCGCCAGTCCAGGCGGGCGCGGGCACCACCGGGCGCGGGGGAGGCGGACCGGGTGCGGGACCGGGTGCGGGATCGGGTACGGGAGGATGCGCTGACCGTGCTCATGACCTCAACGATGCGGGAGGCGACCTCGTAGCACAATCGAGATTTCTCACCTGGTATCTCTTAGAATCGCTTATATGTTGAACCTTGAGCGCCTGCGGACCCTGGACGCACTGGCCCGGCACGGCTCGGTCAGTGCCGCCGCCGACGCGCTGCACGTCACGACGTCCGCGGTTTCCCAGCAGCTGGGCAAGCTGGAGCGGGAGATCGGCCAGCGGCTCCTCGCCAGGAACGGCCGGGGCGTGCGGCTCACGGACGCGGGCCGGCTGCTGTCGGAGCACGCGGCGCGCATCCTGTCCCAGGTCGAGCTGGCCGAGTCCGACCTGGAGGCGCACCGCGGCCAGGTCGTCGGCGAGCTGAGGCTGTCCGCGTTCCCGACCGCCGCGCGCGGCCTGTTCCCGGCCGCGCTGGGCGCGCTGCGCACCGAGCACCCGGGGCTGCGGGTGCGTTCCAGCGAGCTGGAACCGGAACAGGGCATCGCCGGGGTGGTCCGCGGCGATCTCGACCTCGCGGTGGTCCTGGACTGGTACAACAAGCCGATGCCCGTCCCCGACGGCCTGGTCAAGGCGCCCCTGCTGGACGACCCCGCCGACGTCGCCATGCCCGTCGGGCACCGGCTCGCGGACCGGGACGAGGTGGATCTGACCGAGTTCGCCGAGGACGAGTGGATCACCTGGGGCGAGGGCGAGTTCTGCCACGAGTGGCTGATGTTCACCCTGCGGTCCAAGGGCGTCGAGCCGATCGTCGGTCACCGCGCCGGCGAGACCCACACGCAACTCGGCCTGGTGGCCGCCGGGCTGGGGGTGTGCATAGCACCGCTGCTGGGCCGGCACCCGGTGCCCGAGGGCGTGGTCCTGGTGCCGCTCCAGCAGCGCGTGCGCCGCCACGTGTACGTGATCTGGCGGGCGGACGCCGACCGCCGGCCTTCGATCCGCGCCGCGGTGGAGGCCCTGCGGGCGGCGGCGCGGCGGCTCGGCTGAGCCCTACGCCCCGCCCGGCTTCCGGAAGTCCCAGGACACGATCTTCTCCGGGGTCAGCCGGGCCCACGCGTGCCGGCCGTCGTGGGGCATCTCGTCCAGGCCGAAGTTCTTGCGCGCGAACAGCGTCTCGGCCGTGTCCCTTCGTGGAGAACGCCTGGTAGGTGCCCGCCGTCGGCTGGGTGACCACGACGCCCTGGTCCTCGAAGATCCTGCCGCCGCCCTCGGGGATGTCGGCGGTCCTGGCGAGCGCGGTGCCACCGCCGTCCGGCGCGGCCCCGGTGGCGGCGGAGCCGGCGTCGGACGAGCCGTCGTCCGAACCGCGGGCGGACAGCGCGGCGGCGAGCCCGGCCGCTCCGGCCGCCGCCACGACGGCACGACGGACCGGATTGGCGGTGGGGTGGGGCGAGGCGCTGGACACAGGGCGTATCCCTTCGACGGAGCGTTGCGTGGTCCGCCCCGGGGTACGGCCGGACGGCCGCGACCGTTCAGCCCGGGCGTGCCGGCGCGGGCGGGCGCCTGCCCGGCCCCGGCCGTCGAAGCCGAGGTCAACCGCTCGGATAGCCTGGCGAAATGCTGCGAACTGTCACCGCGACCCGTTACATCACGCCGCTGCGTGAGGGCGGATCGCTGCCGGGGCTGGTGGAGGCCGACGACCTCCGCACCTACGTCATCAAGTTCACCGGCGCGGGACAGGGGCGCAAGACCCTGGTCGCCGAGGTGGTGTGCGGGGAACTGGCCCGGCGGCTCGGGTTCCGCATGCCCCCGCTGGTCACCCTCGAACTGGACCCGGTCCTCGGGCTCGGCGAGCCCGAGCAGCAGGTGCAGGACCTGCTGCGGGCCAGCGGCGGCACCAACCTCGGCATGGACTTCCTGTCCGGCGCCCTCGGCTACGACCCGCTCGCCTTCCCGGTGAGCCCCGAGGAGGCCGGCCGGATCGTCTGGTTCGACGCGCTGATCAACAACGTCGACCGTTCCTGGCGCAATCCCAACCTCCTGGTGCACCGGGGCGGGCTGTGGCTCATCGACCACGGGGCCACGATGATCTGGCACCACAACTGGCCCGGCGCGAGGGCCTCGGCGGACCGCCCCTACGACGCCTCGGACCACGCCCTCGCCCGTTTCGCCCCGGACGTGCGCGCCGCCGCGGCCGACCTCGCCCCCCAGGTGACCGAGGACCTGCTCGCCGAGGTCACCGCCGAGATCCCGGACGTCTGGCTCGACGGCGAGCCGGGCTTCGACACCCCGGACGACCTGCGCCGGGCCTACGCACGGCCGCTGCTCGCGCGCGCGGCCGTCATCGCCGAGCGGATCACCGGCCTCGGCACCGGATCGGAGGAGGGCAAGTGAGCGAGCGTCACATCCACATGGCCGGCCATGTCACCGAACGGCACATCACCCGCGCGGGGCAGGGCGGCGACCGGGACGTGTTCGAGTACGCGCTGCTGCGGGTCGTGCCCCGGCTGGAGCGCGGGGAGTGCGTCAACGCGGGCGTGGTCGTCTACTGCCGCGCCCAGGGCTACCTCGGCGCCCGCACCCACCTGGACGAGACCCGGCTGCGCGCCCTGGACCCGGCCGCCGACGTGGCCGGGGTGCGCGCCGCGCTCGCCGCGATCGAGCGGCACTGCGCGGGCGGCGAGCAGGCCGGACAGGCGGCCGGCGACGACGCGGGGCGCCGCTACCGCTGGCTCGTCGCGCCCCGCTCCACCGTCGTCCAGCCCGGCCCCGTGCACACCGGCCTGACCGCCGATCCGGCCGCCGAGACGGAGCGCCTGCTCAACCTCCTGGTGAGGTAATGGATCACACCGGCCGATGTTGCCGTTGACACCGCGTGCCAGGGCTTCTAGCGTCACGGGTGGAGAAGGTACTAAGCGGTCGCTCACCGCACGAGCGGACCCTCTCCGAGGGTCCGGCAGGTTCTCTCAAGGGCGAGGAGAAACAGCATGTCCACCAACGAACAGCGGGTCGCGGCAGTCACCGGCGCGGCGCGCGGCATCGGCGCCGCCACCGCCGTACGGCTGGCCGCGGAGGGCCGCGCGGTCGCCGTGATCGACCTCGACGAGGCCGCCTGCAAGGACACCGTCGAGAAGATCACCGCCGCCGGTGGCAAGGCCGTCGCGGTCGGCGCGGACGTCTCCGACGAGGCGCAGGTCACGGCCGCCGTCGCCCGCGTCGCAGCCGAGCTGGGCGCCCCGACGATCCTGGTCAACAACGCGGGCGTGCTGCGCGACAACCTGCTGTTCAAGATGAGCGTGTCCGACTGGGACACGGTCATGAACGTGCACCTGCGCGGCTCTTTCCTGATGACCAAGGCCGTGCAGCAGCACATGGTCGAGGCCGGCTGGGGCCGGATCGTCAACCTCTCCTCCTCCTCGGCGCTCGGCAACCGCGGCCAGGTCAACTACTCCGCCGCCAAGGCCGGTCTCCAGGGCTTCACCAAGACCCTCGCCATCGAGCTGGGCAAGTTCGGCATCACCGCCAACGCCGTCGCCCCGGGCTTCATCGCCACCGAGATGACCAAGGCCACCGCCGAGCGCGTCAAGATGGACTTCGAGGACTTCAAGAAGGCCGCCGCCACCCAGATCCCGGTGCAGCGCGTGGGCGAGCCCGAGGACATCGCCAACGCCATCGCCTTCTTCACCGGCGAGGCGGCCGGCTTCGTCTCCGGCCAGGTGCTGTACGTCGCCGGCGGACCGCTCAACTAAGGGATTCAGAGGTAGCACGGACATGACTGAACTCCCGGAGCTCTCCGGCAGGGTCGCGATCGTCACCGGTGCCAGCCGCGGCATCGGCTACGGCGTCGCCGAGGCGCTGATCGCCCGCGGTGACCGCGTCTGCGTCACCGGCCGCGGTGAGGACGCCCTGAAGGAGGCCGTCGAGCGGCTCGGCACCGAGCGGGCCATCGGCGTCGCCGGCAAGGCGCACGACCTCGGCCACCAGAGCGAGGTCGTCGAGCGCACCATGGATGCCTTCGGCCGGGTCGACTTCCTCGTCAACAACGCGGGCACCAACCCCGTGTTCGGCCCGATCGCGGACGTCGACCTCGACGTCGCCCGCAAGGTCTTCGAGACCAACGTGATCTCCGCCCTCGGCTTCGCCCAGAAGACCTGGCACGCCTGGCAGAAGGACAACGGCGGCGCGATCGTGAACATCGCCTCGATCGCGGGCCTGACGGCCTCGCCGTTCATCGGCGCGTACGGCGTGAGCAAGGCCGCGATGATCAACCTGACCCAGCAGCTCGCGCACGAGTTCGCGCCGCGGGTGCGGGTCAACGCGATCGCCCCGGCCGTGGTCAAGACCAAGTTCGCGCAGGCCCTGTACGAGGGCCGCGAGGAGGAGGCCGCGGCCCCCTACCCGCTGGGCCGGCTCGGGGTGCCCTCCGACATCGGCGGCGCCGCCGCGTTCCTCACCTCCGAGCAGTCCGACTGGATCACCGGTCAGACGCTCGTCGTGGACGGCGGCATCTTCCTCAACGCCGGCGTCTGACGCCTCTTCCGGGCGTCCGGTCCCCGGACGGGCCGGCGCCCGGAAACCTCCCTGGCGTCCGCTCGGCGGACTGACAACGTCGTCACCTCCGGATCGATCAAGTGCCCCTGTTTCAGGGGAGGTTCAGGGGACCGGGCGCTGCGGTAAGGTCTGCCGACCCTTGGTACGGCGGATCGAGGAGCGTGCGCGTGTTCAACCGGAACCGATGCCTGCGCAAGGTCGCGGCAGTCGTGTCCCTGTCGCTGGTCGCCGGCTGCGGCCTGCTGTCCGACGGCGACCCCGACGACCAGGGGCCGATCGTCGTGGGCACCACCAGCGCCCCGAGCACGCTGGACCCCGCCGGCGCCTGGGACGGCTCCTGGGAGCTGTACCGCAACATCTTCCAGACCCTTCTCGCCTACCCGAACGGCGCCACCACCCCCCAGCCCGACGCCGCCCGGGCCTGCGCCTTCACCGACTCCACCAGCCGCACCTACCACTGCGAGCTGCGCCCCGGCCTGAAGTTCGCCGACGGCGACCCGCTGACCGCCGAGGCCGTCCGGCACTCCATCGACCGCATCCGCGCCATCGCCGCCCCCGGCGGCCCCGCCGGGCTGCTCGGCAGCCTGGACCGGGTGGAGACCCGCGGCGACCGGGACATCGTCTTCCACCTCGACAAGCCCGACGCCACCTTCCCCTTCGTACTGGCCACCCCCGCCATGTCCATCGTCGACCCGGACGACTACCCGGCCCACTCCCTGCGCGAGGGCACCGACGTGCACGGCTCCGGACCGTACCGGCTCCGCTCCTACGAGCAGGGCGAGCAGGCCGTCCTGGTCCGCAACGACCACTACCAGGGCTTCGCCAAGCGGCGGAACGACGCGGTGACCATCCGCTACTTCAAGGACTCCGCCGGCATGGTCGAGGCGCTGCGCGACCGGAACATCGACGTCACCTACCGCGGCCTCGCCGCCGACGACATCGTCGCCCTCCAGCAACACGACGACGAGCACCTGCAGCTCGTCGACGGCGCCGGCACCGACATCAGCTACCTGGTGTTCAACCCCGAGGACCCCTGGGCCGGACGGACCGCCGTGCGCAGGGCCGTCGCCCAGCTCGTGGACCGGGGCGCGATCACGCACAAGGTGTACAAGGACACCGTCGACCCGCTGTACTCGATGGTCCCCAAGGGCCTGACCGGCCACGCCACCGGCTTCTTCGACAACTACGGCGACCCCAGCGTGCCCAAGGCCCGCAAGATCCTCTCCGACGCCGGCATCACCCGGCGCGTCCCGCTCACCCTCTGGTACGCCACCGACCGCTACGGCTCCGAGACGGCCCTGATGTTCCGGGAGCTCAAGCGGCAGCTGGACGGCTCCGGCCTGTTCACCGTCACCCTCGAAAGCCGCCCCTGGAACAGCTACGTGACCGGCTTCCAGAACCACGAGTACCCGGTGTTCGGGCGCGGCTGGTTCCCGGACTTCCCCGACGCGGACAACTTCATCGCCCCGTTCGTCGGCGAGCACAACGCGCTCGGCACGCCCTACCCGGCCAAGGAGATCACCGGCCGGCTGCTGCCCCACGCGCGCGCGGAGAGCGACCGTGCCGAAACCGTCAAGGACATGGAGGCCGCGCAGCAGATCATGGTGGACGACGCCCGGCTGCTCCCGCTGTGGCAGGGGCGGCAGTTCGTGGCGGCCAGCGTCGACATCTCCGGCGGCGAGCAGGCCCTGGACCCGTCGACGATCATGACGATGTGGGCACTGCACCGCAAGACCAGCTGGTGAGACCCCTCGCGGCACCGGTTGTCAGTGGCCGCCTGTAGGTTCGGGATCCTGGAAGTGACCGCACGCGGTACCTGATCGACATCGTGAGGACGTTGACGTGACCGACATCGCCATGCTGCCCGAGTCCTGGCGCGGGGTTCTGGCCGACGAACTGCGGCAGCCCTACTTCAAGGAGCTGACCGAGTTCGTCGAGGAGGAGCGGGCGAAGGGCCCCGTCTACCCTCCGCGCGAGGAGGTCTTCGCCGCGCTGGAGGCGACGCCGTACGACCGCGTGAAGGTCCTCGTCCTCGGCCAGGACCCGTACCACGGCGAGGGCCAGGGCCACGGTCTGTGCTTCTCGGTGCGCCCCGGGGTGAAGACCCCGCCCTCCCTGCGGAACATCTACAAGGAGATGCGGGAGGAGCTGGGCCTGCCCATCCCGGACAACGGCTATCTGATGCCGTGGGCCGAGCAGGGCGTGCTGCTGCTCAACGCGGTCCTCACCGTGCGGGCCGGCGAGGCCAACTCGCACAAGGGCAAGGGATGGGAGAAGTTCACCGACGCCGTGATCCGCGCGGTGGACTCCCGCCCCGACCCGGCGGTCTTCGTCCTGTGGGGCAACTACGCGCAGAAGAAGCTCCCGCTGATCGACGAGAGCCGGCACGTGGTGGTCAAGGGCGCGCACCCCTCGCCGCTGTCCGCGAAGAAGTTCTTCGGCTCCCGCCCCTTCACGCAGATCAACGAGGCGATCGCCGCGCAGGGGCACGAGCCGGTCGACTGGCGCATCCCGAACCTCGGCTGACGGCCGCACCCGGTCCGGGGCCTGCGCCCGGCGGGCGGTTCCGCACCGGCCCGGGACACCGGCGCCGCCTGACCGGGAATCCCCGCGCCGCCGGTTAGCGTCGGCAGCGGACCATTGCCGACAGCCCGGAGGGCACCGTGGCGGAGCGACAGGAGCGGGTGGCGCCGGACACCGTGCTGACGCGGATCGGACAGGTGGTGATGCTGCACCACGGCGGCGACCGCGAGGAGGCCCGCAGCCGCTTCCTCGGCCTGTGGGCGGAGGTCGGCGAGGACGGCGATCCGCTGCACCGCTGCACCCTCGCCCACTATCTGGCCGACACCCAGGACGACCCGGCGGACGAACTGGCCTGGGACCTGCGGGCGTTGTCGGCGGCCGAGGAACTGGCCGACGGCCGCCCGGGCGCCGACCCGGGCAGCGTGCGGGGCTTCCTGCCGTCCCTGCACCTGAACCTGGCCGCCGACTACGTCAAGCTGGGCCGCGCGGAGGCCGCCCGCAGCCATCTGCGCCGGGCCCGCAGCACCGCGTCCGCCCTGGCCGACGACCGCTACGGCGACGGGATCCGCTCCGCGATCAGCCGGCTGGCGCTACGGCTGGGGGAGGACGACGGACCAGGCGGGGAGGGCGAGCCGCCGCTCCGCTAGCGCCCGGCCCCGCCCGGCCGGTCAGGGGGCCGCGCGACCGGCTCGCGGCCCCACCAGGGCTCCGGGCCGTTCCCTCGGACCCGGGGCGGATCTCCCTCGGGGAGGAGCAGTCGTCACGGCCCCGTCGGTCACCGGACCGGCGCTCCTTCCCACGCGGCTTCGACGGCACCGCCGGCCGGCGGCCCCCGTATGCTTCCGGCAGGCAACCCGCAGGCCAGCGAAGGGGAGAGCACGTGAAGGTCGGCTGCATCGGACTCGGGGACATCGCGCAGAAGGCGTACCTGCCGGTGCTCGGCACGCAGCCGGGGATCGACCTGCACCTGCAGACCCGCACCCCCGCCACCCTGGACCGGGTCGGGGACGGGCTGCACCTGCCGCGCGCCCGGCGGCACACCACCCTCGACTCGCTGCTCGCCGCCGGCCTCGACGCGGCCTTCGTGCACGCGCCCACCACCGTCCACCCCGAGATCGTCACCCGCCTGCTGGAGGCCGGCGTCCCGACGTACGTGGACAAGCCGCTCGCCTACGAACTCGCCGACTCCGAACGACTGGTGGACCTCGCCGAGCGGCGCGGCGTCTCGCTGGCCGTCGGCTTCAACCGCCGCTACGCCCCGGGCTACGCGCAGTGCCTGGACCACCCCCGCGACCTGATCCTCCTGCAGAAGAACCGGACCGGGCTGCCCGAGGAACCCCGCTCGATGATCCTGGACGACTTCATCCACGTCGTCGACACCCTGCGCTTCCTGGTGCCGGGCCCGGTCGACGAGGTGACGGTGCGCGCCCGGGCCGAGGCCGGGCTGCTCCACCACGTCGTGCTCCAGCTCGGCGGCGACGGCTTCACCGCGCTCGGCGTCATGAACCGGCGCAGCGGCTCCACGGAGGAGATTTTGGAGGTGTCCGGCCAGGACACCAAGCGGCAGGTGGTCAACCTCGCCGAGGTCGTCGACCACAAGGGACAGCCCACCGTGCGCCGGCGCGGCGACTGGGTGCCGGTGGCCCGCCAGCGCGGCATCGAGCAGGCGGTCCTCGCCTTCCTCGACGCCGTACGCGCCGGGCGGCTGCTCAGCGCCCGTGACGCGCTGGCGACTCACGAGCTGTGCGAGCGGGTGGTACGAGCGGTCCAGGACGGGAACGGCGCGGCCTGACCGCCCGCACCCCCTCCGTCACCCCCTGCGCGGCCAGCACCAGCAGTGCGCCGTACACCGGCCAGTCGCCGTAGCGGACGTACGGCGTGACGCCGTGCGCGAGCGGCACGTCGTAGACCCGCGCGCCGCTCGTGCCGGTGCCGAGCCACGGGCCGAGGCGCCGCCCGCCCGGGCCGTACACCGCCGAGACGCCGGTGAGGGTGGCGTGCACCATCGGGCGGCCGGTCTCGGCGGCGCGCAGCGCGGCCAGCGAGGCGTGCTGCTCCGGCGCCCAGCTGTGCTGGAAGGTGGAGGTCGAGGACTGGCCGAGCAGGACGTCCGCCCCGTCCCCGGCGAGATGCCGGCCCAGGTCCGGGAACGCGGTCTCGAAGCAGATCAGCGGGCCCACCCACAGCCCGTGGCCGACGTCCAGCACGGTCTGCCCGGTGCCGCGTTGCCGGTCCTCGCCGGCCGCCCGGCCCACCGAGGTGGCCCAGCCGAGCAGCGAACGGGCCGGTATGTACTCGCCGAACGGAACCAGCCGCATCTTGTCGTACCGGTCGCCGGTCGGTCCGTCCGGGCCGACCAGCACCGCGCTCTTGTAGATACCGGGCCGGTCGGAACGGCGGGCATCCACGTTCACCAGCACGTCCGCGCCGGTCGACCGGGCGAGCGCGGCCAGCCGCCGGGCCAGGTCCGGCCGGTCCGCGAGGTCGAAACCGACGCTGGACTCGCCCCACACCACCAGGTCGACATCCTGTCCGGCGAGCCGCCGGGTCAGCCGCTCCTCCCGGTCGAACCGCCGCTCGCCGCTGTCCGGCCCGGCGACGACCCCCGGCTGGACGACGGCGATCCGCGCCCGCCCGTCCGTCTGCGGACGCGGCGCCCACGCCCACCCGGCCGACGCCACGGCGGCCGTCGCGGCCAGCGAGGCCACGGCCGGGCCCCGGGACGCGGGCACCGCGATCAGCACGGCCACCGCCACGTCGACGGCCACCACCAGGAAGCTGAGCAGCCACACCCCGCCCACCGAGGCCAGCCGCAGCGCCGGGCCCACCTGCCACTGGCTGGCGCCCAGCATGCCCCACGGGCCGCCGAGCCCCTGCCAGGACCGGACCAGCTCCACCGCGAGCCAGGCCGACGGCAGCACCAGCAGCGCGGCGGCACCCCGGCCCGCCGAGGGCACCCCGCCCAGGAGCCGGCGCACCAGCCACCCCCACGGCACCCACAACACGCCGAGCAGCGCGGCTATCAGGAAGATGAACACGTGCAGGCTCGGCAGCAGCCAGTGGTGCACGGCCAGCAGGAAGCCGAAGCCGCCGCACCAGCCGTCGTACGCGGCCCGCCGCCCGGTCGGCGCCGAGCGGACCAGCAGGATCCACGGCACCAGGGCGACGTACGCCCACCACCACAGGGCGGGAGCCGGGAACGCGAGCACGGGCAGCGCGCCGAGCAGGGCGGCGGCGGCCGAGCGGCGCCAGGGGGAGGTCAGCCAGCGGTCGATCGTCCTCATAGGGAGCCTCCCTACCCACCGATGGCTCCAGTGTGCGCGCCGGGCTCGCACGGACGGAGAGCGGCAGGACCTACGGGACGGCGGGCTCCGCGACCGGCAGGCGGCGCCACTTCTCGTGCACGACGACCTCGCGCAGGCGCCAGCCGTCCGGGGTGCGCAGGAGACCGAAGTCGTACCGGCCGCCGCACACCAGGTCCGGGGCGGCGGAGCCGGTGGCGCCGGTGAGACGCATGGGGTTGAGGTAGTCGGCGCGCACCCGGGCGGTGTCGCCCGTGTCGTGCTCCAGGACACCGAACCGCACCTGCCGGTTGACGATCAGGTGCTGCCGCACGGCGAACCGGGCCAGGTGCTCGCCGAGCCAGGCGGCGATCCGCCCCGCGTCGCCCTCGATACCGCCCGCCGAACGGTAGTCGGCCCGTCCGTCCGCCGTGAACAGCCGGCGGTACTCTGCCCAGTCGCCGTCGTCCAGCGCCACCGCGTACGCGGTGACCAGATCCTCCACGGCCAGCCGGTCCCTCACGGTCGCGAACTCCGCACGCTGCGTCATCGCCACAGTCTTGGCCACGGGGGACGCGGAGCCAAGGGGTCTGCGGGGTGAATATTCGGTGGTGCGAGGCCGCGGCGGCGACCGAACCTGTCCCCGTGAACGCACACGCCCCCGACAGCGAACCCGCATTCCGCATCCGCGCCCGGCACACGGACTCCACGGTCACCGTCTACCAGGCCTACCGCCCGGAGATCGGCCGGGCCGCCGCCCGCGCCGGGCGCTTCCCCTCCGCCTGGAAGCGGGACCGGATGACCTGGGTCAAGCCATCGTTCCTGTGGATGATGTACCGCTGCGGCTGGGGGACCAAGGAGAACCAGGAGACCGTCCTCGCGATCGACATCACGCGCGAGGGCTTCGAGTGGGCCCTGCGCCATGCCTGCCTGTCCCACTACGTGCCCGCCCTGCACCCCGACCAGGCCGCCTGGAAGCGGGAGCTGGCGCGCACCCCGGCCCGCGTGCAGTGGGACCCGGAGCGGGACCTGCACCACAACCCGCTGCCCCACCGGTCGCTGCAACTCGGCCTCGCCGGGGAGGCGGCGGCCCGCTACGCCGACGAGTGGATCACCGGCATCCGCGATGTCACCCCGCTGGCCGGGGAGATCCACGCGCTGGTACGGGCCGGCGAAACAGAGCGGGCGGGCGCGCTGCTGCCGGAGGAGCCGCCGTATCCGGTGGCCGACGAGGTGCTCGCGCACCTGCGGGCGTAGGACCGGCCGCGGGGCCTGACGGGTGCGCGGCTCAGGCCGCCTCCACGACCCGGCGGCGCATCGCCGCGGCCCACTCGATCACCAACAACTCGTACGCGGCGCGTTCCTGGGCCGACAGGGTGCCGCCCGCGCGCAGCCACAGCGCTCTGATCTGCTCGTTCAGCTCGGCAGCGGAGCGCGCGGAACCAGGGGGCGGGGAATCGGGGGACATGCGGCACAGCCTAGGCCCAAGCACTGACCCTGCGCTACCACTCGGCTACGCACACGGTACCGGGTCGGTCACCGGAGCCGGGCGGTCGGACGTTCGTGGCCGCGCGGTGCCGGCGGCCCGCCGGGCCCTGCCCAGGTCGCGGGCGGCGCGCGGGCGCGGGGAAGATGTCCGGAATCGGAGCGTGGCGCCGGAGGGCGGGGAGAGGCGTCAGCCCGCCGACTCCGCCGCGTGCGGGCCGAGGACACCCATGCTCAGCAGGGCGATGATCACGATGCCGAGGACGACGCGGTACCACACGAATGGCAGGAAGCTCTTGTTGGAGATCCACTTCGCGTACCAGACGATCACAAGCCAGCGGGAGCAGATCGGCGAGCAGCGGGATTTCATCGCTGAGCAGTCACAGTTCATAGCCGAGCAGACGAGAGGACGACCGTACGGGCGTCTGACCCATGGCCCCTCTCGCCCTCGGGCGGGAGGGGGCCGTTTCGTCGTGCCCGGTACCCTGCCCGCATGATTCGCGCTGTGATCTTCGACGTCGGTGAGTGCCTCGTGGACGAGACCACCGAGTACGGCACCTGGGCCGACTGGCTCGGCGTTCCCCGGCACACCTTCGCCGCGATGTTCGGGGCTGTGATCGCCCAGGGTCGCGACTACCGCGAGGTGTTCCAGGAGTTCCGGCCCGGCTTCGACCTGTACGAGGAGCGCGAGAAGCGCGCCGCCGCGGGCAAACCGGAGACCTTCGGCGAGGACGACCTGTACCTGGATGTTCGTGACGCGCTCGCGACGCTCCGCGCGGACGGTCTGTGGCTGGGGATCGCCGGGAACCAGACGGTGCGCGCCGGCCGGATCCTCCGCGAGCTGTTCGCTACCGACGTTGACCTGATGGCACCAGCGACGATTGGGGCGCCGGCAAGCCGGACTGTGCCTTCTTCGACCGCGTCGCCGAGGCCGTCCCGGCCGAGCGCGGCGAGATCCTGTACGTCGGTGACCGCGTCGACAACGACATCCGCCCGGCGGTCGCGGCGGGCCTGCACACCGCGCTCGTGCACCGCGGGCCATGGGCGACGATCCAGTGGGGCACCGAGGAAGCGGAGAAGCTCCCCACGTTCCGGGTGGAGAGCCTCCTCGAACTGTCGCCGCTCATCCAGCGGTTCAACGAGCAAGGGCACTGACCGTCGTAGACACCCAAACAGCCGGTCGTCCAAGTCGCGGACACAACGCTCGTGCTGGTGCGGTGCCAGCGTGCGCCGCACTTCCCGCACCCGGTCCATGCCCATCGCGTACCAGGTGCGCTCCAGTTGGTCGAGTGCGCGCAGGGCGTACTCGCACGCGGCCTCGGGTTCGCCAGCGGCGGCTTCGACCGCGGCCAAGTCGCCGGGTACCACGGACCGCTGCTTCTCCTCCGCCGGGTCGAGCGCGTCCAGGACGCCGAGGAGGGTGGTCCGGGCCTGCGGCAGATGCCCTGCCTTGAGCTGGGTGTTCCCCTTGAACGCGGCGAGCCGGACCGGGCTGAACCAGTCGAGCCACTCGGGGCGGTCGTGCTCGCTGACGGCCGCGAGGATGTCCTCGGCGTGGCCGATGAGGTGGAGCGCTGTCCGCGTATTGCCGCAGCGGGGTCTCGCACTCGGCTTCCACGGCATCGAGCCAGGCGACAGCTCGGCGGAGGCTGGACCGCGACGGGCGTAGGTCCGCGCGGCCACCCTCCGCTCCACGGCTTCCTCGCGGCGACCGTCCCAGCCGGGGATGAACGCGGAGTGTGCCAGGATCCCGGCACCGAGCAGTGGATCGTCCGCCTCGCCTGCGGCTTGGAGGGCTCGGAGCAAGGTGTGTCCGGCACGGTCTGGCTCGCGCAGGTCGAAGAACTCGATCCGGCCCGCCAGCAGATAGGACTCGGCGAGCGCTGCGGCGATCCGCTGCCGAGTCTGGCCGGTGGCCTCCGGGAGCAGGGCGCAGCCGAGAGTGGCGTGCGCGAGCGCCGCAGGGTGGGGAGTGGCCGGGGCGACGGACCAGTACAAGCGTCGGTGTGAACGGGTGACGGCCTCGTAGTCCTCGGCAGCGGTGGCTGGCTGGACGGCGGCGGCCTGGGTGGGAACGGCGGCCAGGCCGAGTGCGGCTGCGGTCGCGGCGAGCACGGTTCGGCGCCCGCGACCCACTGGTGCACCGCCGGACGCGGTGAACCCGAGGGCTTCGAGATCTTGACCGAGGAGCCGTGTGAGAGCCTGCGCTACCTCCGGCTGAGGTGTTGGTGGTTCATCGGACTCCCATCGTCGGACCTGCCGGACGCCGACTCCGAGGGCGTCTGCCAGGGTCTGTTGGGAGTGGTAGCCGGCTGTCAACCACCAGAGTTCGCAAGGGCCTCGCCCACGTACACCACCGGCCGAAAGGCGTACCGTTCCAAGTGGACGCAAGGAACGGAGACCAGTATGGCCCACATCGCCAACAACGGCGTGGGCGCAGAGAGCAACGGGCAACGCCTCGCCCGACTCCGCGCACGCCGCCGCTGGACACAACAACGCCTCGCCACCGAGGCCGGATACTCCCTCCCCGCCGTGAAAGCCTTCGAGCAGGGGCGCCGCAGCCTCGACCGACCGGCCGTCGTCCTCGCCTTCGCGCAGGCCCTCGACTGCCACCCCACCGAAATCACCGGAGCGCCCTACGTGCCAGCCCACGCCGACCACGACGGGCAAGACGCCGTCGCCTCGGTAGCGGCAGTCCGCCGCGCCCTGCTACGCCACGGACGCCCCGCCCGCCCAACCGAACAAGAAGCCGCCACCGTCGACCTACCCGAACTACGCCAGCGCGTCGCCGAAGCCAACCGCTACCGGCAAGCCGCCGCCCTCACCAAGTCCGGCGCCGTCCTCCCCGCCCTGCTACGCGACCTCCAAGTGGCTGCCGAAACCAGCGAAGCCGACGACCGCCGCGAGATGTTCGGCCTGCTCGCCTCGGCGTACGAGTGCGCCATGCAGTACCTGTACAAGCTCGGCTACTCCTCGGACGCCACCCTCGCCACCGAACGCGTCCTGCGGGCCTCCCAGGAGACAGAGAACCCGCTGCGGGTCCTGGCGGCCCGCTGGTACGACGCAGGTGAGTTCCTCACGATCGGCGAGCACGACGAGGCCGGCGCCATCATCGATGAAGCGCTCGCCGAGTTGGGTGCGCTCCGGTCGCCGGGCCCGGAGGCCGTGTCGCTACGCGGCGCGTTCCATCTCAAGGCGTCGCTGAACCTGGCGCGAGCGACTGACGGCAAGGGTGCGGCAGCGCACCTGAAGCAGGCAGAGCAGGCGGCCGAGGAACTCGGCGAGGACCGCAACGACTGGCAGATGCAGTTCGGGCCCACGAACACCGCCCTGTGGGGGGTGAGTCTCCCGGTGGAGATGGGCCGAGGCAAGGACGCCGTGACCCGCGCCGAGGGGGTGAAGCTCCCAGCCGGCTACTCCCGCGAGCGGCAGTCGCACTTCCACATCGACCGGGGACGGGCGTACTTCTACAGCGGGCAGCGGGAGCAGGCGGTCCGTGCCTTCCTGGAAGCCGAACGTCTGGCGCCGCAGGCGACGCGTGCGCACGCGGGTGTGCGGGAGACGGTCGGCACGATGATCCGGACGCAGAAGCGGGGCGAGCTGGTCGAGCTGGGCATCCGGCTCGGCGTCGTCTAACCAGTAGGGATACAGTCCGTAGCCCTTCGGTGACCCTCGAGCCTCTACGGTCAGTCGCGTGAACGGAAACGCGCTGATCGTGGAGGCCTGACCATGCCAAGCGACCCCGCGGGCACGCAGCCCGCGCTCGCCGCCCTACCGCTCCCCGAGTACGACACCCTCAACCCGGACCAGGCGCGCGGAGCGACCTGCGTCTGGGACGGGACCCGGCTCACCGGGGAGAGCGCGGTCGACCTCGGCCCCCGCCGCGATGAAGACGGCGTGTGGTTTCCGCGGGCGTGCTGGCCGTGCGCACAGCGGCAGGCGATGGACGCGCTGGTGGAGTACAGCCACGGGTGCGAGCAGTGCGTGGACGACCACACCCTCTGCCCCGAGGGCCCCACGCTGGTGCGCGCGGTCCGGGAGGCCCGGCGATGATCTGCAACCGGTGCGACCAGCCGATCCGCGACGACGAGCCGTACGAGACCGTCCCCCACTACGGCGCCTCGGGCGCGGGGGCCACGCTCCACGTCCACGTGCGACCCTGCGACCCGGTCCCGCAGCAGACGTACCCCTCGCGGTACCGCGGCGGCGTGTAGCAGCACGACAGACCTCGGCAGGCAGAGTGACCGCGCCCGGTTGGTGGTCGTTGGCGATACGCCACCCGTGTGGCTTCTATCGGAGGAGATCACGTGGCTGCTATCTGCCCGAACTGTCACCTGCCAGAGATGATCGCGTACGTCGTCAACGACGAGGGGCTGCACCCGTTCCCGTGTCTGGAGTGCAACACCGGGACTGTCCGCTCCAGCCCCTACGGACATCTCTCCGGGGCCGCGCCGTGCGCCACCACCGCCTGTCAGGGGTCTGTGCGCGACGACTACCAGTACGACGCCAAGGGGCGTCTTTCTCGGCTGGACCGCATCAGGTGCCAGTTCTGCGGAACCAACAAGACAGGAGTGATCACGAATGCCGGAAATGCGAAACAACGTGCCCTGCCCTAGGCCCGGCTGCACTGGCTCCAGGTGCGACATCGTCGTCACCGACGACGACGGCAACTGGATCGGTCAGAGTTCCGAGCCGTGCAACGTCTGCGGTAGCTGACTACCTGACAAGGTTGGCGAGCGGGACGCCGAGGGCGTCGGCGACGAGCAGTAGGTCGTTGAGGGTCATGTTCGTGGTGCCCGACTCCCACCTGTGGATGGTCTTGTTGTCGCGGCCGACGCGGTCCCCGAGCTGCATCTGGGAGAGGCGGGCGGCGCGGCGGGCTTCGCGGATCTGTGAGCCGATCTGCTGCCGGCGGCGGGGTACCCAGTCGGGGATAGGGTCGAGCACTCACCAACGCTTTAATGATCTTGGCGGGATGTCTTTACCAGCCGCTGGTGAATTTTCGTCCGGCGGAGGAGCTGCCGTCGTTGGTCTGGGTGGCCAGGGCGGGGGACTGTTCCACCCCCCCAGGTGGACCCCTCGCCCTGGTCCACCCTGATCAGCGCCGGCAAACGGAAGGCCCCCGCGGGCGCAGATCGCGGGGGCCTTCAGTCTGTGGGTGGGAGAGTGGGAGACGACTGGGAGATGATCAAGGAATCCCGACGGGAAGCACCGCGAGTTTCCGCGAGCTAACAGGAGATCTCGATAGCGGGAAACCGCGACATCACCCCCGCGTCACCCCGACGACTCGGCCGCGTGCAGACTCAGCACACCTGCGCTGACCAGCGCAATGATGACCACCCCGAGGGCGACGCGGTACCACACGAACGGCATGAAGCTCTTGTTGGAGATCCACTTCATGAACCAGGCGATCACGGCGTAGCCGGAGGCGAACGCGATCACCGTCGCGAACAGGGTCGGGGGCCAGTCCACATGGCCCTCGCCCAGCGAGTCCTTCACCTCGAAGGCGCCGGAGGCGAGCACGGCCGGGATGGCGAGCAGGAAGGAGTAACGGGCGGCGGCCTCCCGCTTGTAGCCCATGAACAGGCCGCCGCTGATGGTCGCGCCGGAACGGGAGACGCCGGGGATGAGCGCGCAGGCCTGGCAGAGCCCGAAGATCAGGCCGTCCTTGATGCCCAGGTTCTCCAGCGTCTTGCGCTGCTTGGGCGCCCGGTGCCGGCGGCCGGTCTCGTCGCGGGCCGCCATCCGGTCGGCGATGCCGATGACCACGCCGACGACGACGAGCATGGTCGCGGTGATCCGCAGATCGCGGAAGGGCCCCTCGATCTGGTCCTTCAGCGTCACGCCCAGCAGGCCGATGGGGATCGAGCCGACGATCACCAGCCAGCCCATCTGCGCGTCGTGGTTACGGCGCATCGTCTTGTCGAACAGCGAGCGGAACCAGGAGGTGATGATCCGGCCGATGTCCTTGCGGAAGTAGATGAGCACCGCGGTCTCGGTGCCGATCTGCGTGATCGCCGTGAAGGCGGCGCCGGGGTCCTTCCAGCCGGAGAACGCGGCGGCCAGCCGCAGATGGGCGCTGGAGGAGACGGGCAGGAACTCGGTCAGCCCTTGGACGAGTCCGAGGACGAGGGATTCAAACCAAGACATGAAGGTATGGCGTCCAAGTGCTGAAAGGAGAAGAGGTGATCATGTGACGAAGGAAGGGTAGCGGGCTCCGCCGACGGCACGGCAACAGGGGCCGCGCTCTTCGGCCTTCCGCGCGACGCGGGCCACGAGCGGCCCATGGCCGCGACTGGTGTAATGGGTCGCGCCCGAGGGTTCGGACGACGCGGCCGGGAGGCCTTGATGAGGACCGACCACTGTCTTCTCGTCGACGGGGACGACACGTTGTGGGAGAACAACGTCTACTTCGAGCGGGCGATCGAGGAGTTCCTCGACCTGCTCGCTCACGCCTCGCTCTCGCGGGCCGGCCTGCGGCAGGTCCTCGACGACGTCGAGCGGGAGAACTGCCGGGTCTACGGCTACGGCGCGAAGAGCTTCGTGCGCAGCCTGCACGACTGCTACGAGCGGGTGCACGAGGTACGGGCCACGGAGGACCACGGCGAGGCCATCGCCGAGCTGGGCGAGCGCATCCTGCGTCAGGAACCGGTGCTGATCGCGGGGGTGGAGGAGACGCTGACCGCCCTGCGCACCCGGCACCGCCTGGTCCTGCTGACCAAGGGCGACCACGAGGAGCAGGCGGCGAAGGTGGAACGCTCCCGGCTCGGGCCGCTGTTCGAGCGGATCGTCATCGTGCCGGAGAAGACCGTCGAGACGTACGCCACCGTGGTGGAGGACCTGAAGGCCGACACCGCGCGGACATGGATGATCGGCAACTCCCCGAAGTCCGACATCGTGCCGGCGCTCGCCGCCGGGCTGGGCGCGGTGTACGTCCCGCACCCCGACACCTGGGTGCTGGAGCACCACCCGTTCCCCGAGACCGCCGAGCGGCTGCTCTCCGTGGAGCGCTTCACGGACCTGACCGAGCACTTCTGACGGCCCCCGGCGCCCCCGGCCCCGGCGGCCTCACGCGGCCGTCGGCCCGGAGAGCGTCCACCCCGGGGCCTGCGGGTGCGCCGTCAGGTCCTCGTGGCGCACGGCGTCCCCACAGGCCCGGCACGTCACCACCGGCACCAGTTCGTTGCCGCACGCGTGCTCGACCACCATGGGCAGGCCGGTGCCCTTGCGCAGATGGCGGTCGCCCCACTCCTTGAGGGTCATCAGCACCGGCTCCAGCTCCAGCCCGGCCTGCGTGGGCCGGTACTCGAAGCGCTGCGGGCGCTCGCTGTACGGGTGCTTGACGAGGATGCCCGCGTCCACGAGCCTGCGCAGCCGGGTGGCCAGGACGTCGCGCGGGGCGCCGATGTTGCGCACGAGCTGGTCGAAGCGGCCGTTGCCCAGGCACACCTCGCGCAGGACGAGCAGGGAGTACTTCTCGCCGACCAGCGCGAGGGCGTCGGCGATCGAGCAGGGACGCGGGTCCTTCGTAGCGGCCATGACGTCAGTCTAGAGGAGGGTTTGCTTTTCCAACCTTGCGAGCTATGGTGAGTCCAGTTTTCCAACTCACCGGTAACCGGCGCATCGCCCCCAGGGGGCCAGGGCGGCCAAGGAGGCCCGCACCATGCGAGACGCAGTCATCGTCGAAGCCGTACGCACCCCCGTCGGCAAGGGCAAGCCCAACGGCTCCCTCGCCCACGTCCACCCCGTGCAACTCCTCGCGCACACCCTGCGCGCCCTGGTCGAGCGCTCCGGCGTCGACCCGGGGCTGATCGACGACGTCATCGGCGGCACCGTCGACCAGGTCGGCGAGCAGGCCATGAACACCACCCGGTACGCCCTCCTCGCCGCCGGCTTCCCCGAGTCGGTGCCCGCGACCACCGTGGACCGCCAGTGCGGCTCCTCCCAGCAGGCCGTGCACTTCGCCGCGCAGGGCGTCATCTCGGGCGCGTACGACCTCGTCGTCGCCTGTGGCGTGGAGTCGATGAGCCGGGTGCCGATGTGGTCCAACGTGCCGGCCGGCGCGGACCCGTTCGGTCCCGGCGTCGCCGAGCGCTACCCGGAGGGCCTGGTCCCGCAGGGGATCAGCGCGGAACTCATCGCCGCCAAGTGGTCCCTCACGCGGACGCGGATGGACGAGTTCGCCGTCTCCTCGCACCACAAGGCCGCCGCCGCGTGGCAGGCGGGCCTGTTCGACGCCGAGATCGCGCCTCTGGACGGCGTCGCCCGCGACGAGTGCGTACGGCCCGGCAGCACCCCGGAGATCCTCGCCGGACTCAAGCCCGCCTACTACGACCCCGGCTTCGCCGAACGCTTCCCGCAGATCGAGTGGAACGTCACGGCGGGCAACGCCAGCCCCGTCAACGACGGCGCCTCCGCCGTGCTGATCACCTCCGGCGACACCGCCGCCCGGCTCGGCCTGCGCCCGCTCGCCCGGCTGCACAGCTTCGCCGTGACCGGCTCGGATCCGCTGCTGATGCTCACCGGGATCATCCCGGCCACCGGGAAGGTGCTGCGCCGGGCGGGGCTGGAACCGGCCGACATCGACCTGTTCGAGGTCAACGAGGCCTTCGCCAGTGTGGTCCTCGCCTGGCAGCAGGAGACCGGCGCCGACCTCGCCAAGGTCAACGTGCACGGGGGCGCCATCGCCCTCGGTCATCCCCTCGGCGCGAGCGGCACCCGCCTGACCACGACCCTGGTCCACGCCATGCGCGAGCGCGGCGCCCGCTACGCCCTCCAGACCATGTGCGAGGCGGGCGGCCTCGCCAACGCGATGATCCTGGAAGGCATCTGAGACCGACCACCGGGCCGGCGCCACGGGCACCCCGTCCGGGGGCGCGTCCGGTCCGGCGCCGTGCCTCGTTCGGGGCTTGCCGTACGCGCGGCAGCCGGCCCACCGGCCGTGCTCGTCTCGCCGTTCAGCGGGGTGGTCCGGGGGCGTCCGGTCCGGCGTCGTGCCTGGTGCGGCTTGTGGTTGTGGGGGGAGTCGGCCCACCGGCCGTGCTCGTCTCGTCGTTCAGCGCGGTGGTCCGGGGCAGGCGGTTCGGCGGCGGGCCTCGTGTGGCTTGCCGTCGTGCGCGTGGCGGCTCGCCCGTCGGCCGCGCCCGCCCCGCCGCTCAGCCGGACCGTCCGGGATCCCTCACCCGTTCACCGGGCCATCAGCCGTCCGGCGGCGGCGACCAGGGCGTCCGTCGCCGCGATCGCGGCCTCCCGGCGGGCGGCCAGTCCGGTGTGGTCGGGGGCGTCCCGGAGGGCGAACGCGGCCAGGGCCGCCCGGCGGGCCGGTTCGGCGAGGGCCGGTTCGAGGACGGAGACCGCGACCAGGGGTGAGGTCACGGCGGAGCGGGTGGCGCGGGTCTCCGCCCGGGCCGCCTCGACGGCCTCCGGGCGTGCGCCGCTCAGCACCAGGTCCTCCCGGTGCCACAGGGTCCGCCGGTGGTCGCCCAGCGCCGCCACCAGCTCGCCCAGCGCCCCGCGCAGCGCCTCCGCCCTGCGCTCGTCGCGGGCGGCCCGCTCCCGCCGCAGCTGGAGCAGCGCGGTCAGCGCACCGCCGAGCAGCGTGCCGGCCACGGCGATGACGCTGGACCACATCGGACATCTCTCCTACGACGGCCTCGCGGGCTGACGGACCGGGCGGCTCACCCGGCGCTCAGCCGGTGCCGCTTGCGCCATGCGACCACCGTGCCCACCAGGGCCGGCACGGCCACGCAGGCCATCGCGATCAGGAAGGCGGGGGAGGTCGGCGCCGAGGCGCGGGCGCCGGCGACCGCGTAGGCGGCCGTGTTCGGGACCGAGCCGAGGGCCGTGGCCAGCAGGAAGGGCAGCCAGCCCATGCGGGAGACGGCCGCGCAGTAGTTCGCCGCCCAGAACGGCACGCCCGGGAACAGCCGCAGGGCCAGCATGGACCGGAACCCGTGCCGGCTGAGCTGCCCGTCGGCGGCCTTCAGCCAGCGGCCCCGCAGCAGCGGGCGCAGCGCGTCCTGCCCGAGCGCCCGGCCCAGCCCGAACGCCACCCCGGCGCCGAGCACCGTACCCGCGAGCGCCGTCGCCAGCCCCACCTGGGAGCCGAACATCGCGCCCGCGGCCAGGTTCAGCAGGGGGCGCGGCACGAACACCACGGTGCACAGGCCGTAGGCCGCCGCGAAGACGAGGGCCGCCGCGGCCCCGCCGAGCTGCGGGGGCCAGCCGTGTGTCAGCAGCCGCTGCGGCTCGCACAGCAGCACCCCCGCCGCCCCGCCCGCCAGCAGCGCGAGCAGCAGGGACAGCCGGGCGTACGGGGACAGCAGCAGCCGGGCGCAGCGGGCGACGAACCCGGCGCGCGGCAGCATGCCCGCGGCCATGGCGCCGGGGGCGGCCGGGGCGAGGGCCGGCCGCGGGACGGCGGCCGGGAGAGCGGACGCGGCGGCCGGGGAAGCGGGCGCGGCGGCCGGGGGAGGGGTCGTGGCGGTGCCAGAGCGGTTGGCATCGAGCATCCGCAGACACTAACCGACGCGCATGTGTGATCGCCGTATGGTCCGAACTCGCCCGCGCCGACCGGACGTACGGCCACGGCGGTCCGGCGGCGCCCGGCACGTGCGGTGACGTACGGCCGCGGGACCCACAATGGTCGGGTGAACGAATCGATACCCGTCTCCCGCGTCACCGACCACGGCACCGCCCGGCTGATGCCCGACGTCGACCGGGAACGGGCCTGGCTGCTCACGGTCGACGGGGCCCCGCAGTCGTACGTGGACCTGGACGACCCCGCGCACCTGGAGTTCGAGTACGCGCGGCGGCTGGGACATGTGCTGGACACCGTCGCCGAGGCCGGCCGGGCGCTGGACGTGGTGCACCTCGGCGGGGGCGCGCTGACCCTGCCGAGGTATGTCGCCGCCACCCGTCCCGGCTCCCGGCAGGACGTCGTCGAGGCGGACCGGGGGCTGCTGGAGCTGGTCACCGAGCAGCTGCCGCTGCCGGCCGGCTCCCGCGTCGCGCTGCACGCGGCCGACGCCCGCGACTGGCTGGAGGCCGCGCCGGACGACCGTGCCGACGTGCTGATCGCCGACGTGTTCGGCGGATCCCGGGTGCCCGCCCACCTCACCACCCTGGACTACGTCCGCACGGCCGAGCGGGTCCTGCGGCCGGACGGGGTCTACCTGGCCAACCTCGCCGACGCCCGGCCGTTCGGGTTCCTGCGCTCCCAACTGGCCACGCTGGCCGCGGTCTTCGAGGAGGTGGCGCTCATCGCCGAGCCGGCGGTGCTGCGCGGGCGGCGGTTCGGGAACACGGTGGTCGCGGCCTCCCACCGGCCCCTCGACACCGCCGCGCTGGCCCGGCGCACCGCGGCGGACGCATTCCCGGCGCGCGTCGAACACGGCGCGGCGGTACGGAAGTTCACGGGGTCGGCGCGGCCGGTCGAGGAGGCCGACGCCGTGCCGTCGCCCGAGCCCCCCGGCGGAGCGTTCGGCATCGGCTGACGCGGGCACGGCACCGGTGTCCCCGGGCCGCGCCCGTGCTCACTCCACCGTCGGGTCGCCGTGCAGCCGTACCGTGGCGAGGATCTTGTCGATGGTCGCGTCGGACAGCTCGTCCTTGACGCCCTTCGCGCCGTACAGCGTCCACGACACGAAGCTGCCGGAGGAGTTCTTGAAGGCGAACGTCACCGCCTTGCCGTCGGTGTCGCACGTGTGCTTCTTCGGCACGCCGGTGACGTACGACGTCGCGACGCTGCCGGTCAGGCCCGACGCGGTGGTGAAGGACCTGGCCTTGCCCATGCGCAGGTACTTCTTGGCGGCCTCCGACTGGTCGGTGAACCCGCCGAACGCGAAGGTGGCCGAGTCGCCCCGGGCGATGCTCGCGGTGTCCTTGGCGCCGTTCTCGCCCTTCGTGCCGCTGCCCGCGAGCGCGTGCGTCTCCTTGTAGCCGCCCTGCTCGGTGGTGCAGTAGTCGGGCTTCAGGAACGAGGCCCCGGAGAAGCCGATGAACGCCGAGCCGTCGCCCTTCGCCTTGTCCTCGAAGAAGGCGAAGACGCCGGGCCGCTGCACCTCCCAGTCCCCGGGCACCTCGAAGGCCGTCCCGTACTTGGGGTTCACCACGACCTTCCAGCCCGCGACCGTCGGCTTCTCCGTCTCGCCGGAGCGGGGGTTGCCGGTCGCGGCCGAGGTGGGCGAGGCGGGTGAGGTGGCGGTCGGCGACGGGCTCGTGTGCCGTCCGTCCTTGCCGTCGTCCGCCTCGTCGTCCTTCCCGCCGCCCAGCACGAGAAAGCCGGTGACGGCCGCGGTGACCACGACGGCCGTGGCCGCGACGACGGCGACCGGCTTCGTCCGGCCGCCGCCGCGCGGCGGTTCGGGCGTCGGCGCGGAGGGCTGCCCCCACTGCGGCTGCTGACCGTACGGCACGGTCTGCGGCTGCGGGTACGGGCCGCTCTGGGGTTGCTGGCCGTACGGGGCCTGTGGCTGCTGTCCGTACGGGCCGCCCTGCGGCTGCGGCTGCGGGTGCGGGGTGCCCGGGGGCTGCTGCCCGTACGGGCCCGGCTGCGGGTGCTGCGGGTGTCCGGGCTGCTGGTACGGGTTCGGCTGCTGGTGACCCGGCTGCTGGTACGGGTTCTGCCGCGGATCGTGCTGCGGATTCTGCGCGCCCCCTGGCGGCTGCTGATCTGGCCACATGGCCCGTAACCCTAGTGCGCTTCTCTGGCCAGACCCTGCTACTCGTGAGTAACATGACGGCCATGAGCGCAGACCAGATGTCGATCGGCGAGATGCTCGCCGCCACCGTGCCCATGGCCCGGACCCTGAACCTGGAGTTCGTGGAGACCACGCCCGAGAAGGCCGTGGTGTCCCTGCCGGACCAGGGCGCCTACCACAACCACGTGGGCGGCCCGCACGCCGGTGCGATGTTCACCCTCGGGGAGTCGGCCAGCGGCGCCATCGTGCTGGCCGCCTTCGGGGACCAGCTCTCGCGCGCCGTGCCGCTCGCCGTGCGGGCCGAGATCGCCTACAAGAAGCTGGCGATGGGCGCCGTCACCGCGACCGCGACGCTGGGCCGCCCGGCCGCCGAGGTCGTCGCCGAACTGGACGCGGGCCGGCGCCCCGAGTTCCCCGTGGCGATAGAGATCCGGCGCGCGGACGGCGCGGTCACCGGCGAGATGAGCGTTCTGTGGACGCTCCGGCCGACCGACCAGGAGAAGTGAGCCGCCACCGGCCGCACGCACCGCGGCCCCCCCCCTCTGTGCCGGGGGGGGGGGGGGGCGGTTGGGGGGGGGGGGATGGGGGGGGGGGGGGGGGGGGGCTTCGGGTCCCACCCCACCCCCCCCCCCCCCCCCCCCCCCCCCCCCCCCCCCCCCCCCCCCCCCCCCCCCCCCCCCCCCCGCGGCCGTTCGGGGCGGGGGCACGGATGGCGGCGACGTCGGCGGCCTTCGCGCCGACCGCCTCCGCGTCCCGCGTACGGCCGGTACGGAGCCGGGGATTCCGTCCCGGACCGGAGGGCGCAGGAGCGGTGCCGACGGCGCGCGGGTACCCGCGGGGCGGGACGGGCAGCGGGACCGGGCCGACGACACGGACCCGCGTGAGGACGTACACGGACGGCGGGAGGACGGCGCGCCCGGGAAAGCGGACCTCGGCCGCCCCGCCGGCCCCGGCCCCCGTTCAGCGTGTCCAGCCCGTGGCGGTGAGGACGTCCCCGGCGATGGCGCGAACGGTGCGCCGGTCGGTGGGGACGCGCACCGTCCCCGGCGGAGCCTCCGCGTCCAGACGCCCCGCGGCGGCGGCGCTGCGGCGCAGATGGACGTCGAGCCCGGAGCCGCGTTCCCGCCCGCCGAGACGACGGCGCACCGTCGCGTCGGAGGCGGTGAGCAGCACGCCGACGAGCCTCGGCGGCGCGGCGGCGGAGAGGGCCCGCCGGATCAGGTCCGGTTCCAGGATGCTGACGGTGTTGGTGTAGATCAGGCGGCGCATGCCCAGCTCGGCGTAGTTGGCCCACAGGGCGGCGAGGTTGCGCTCGGTGATGCGCACGCGGAAGAGGTCGTCCGGCGGCGCGGGGTGGACGTGGTCCAGGAGGTCGCCCTCGATGAGACAGTGCGCGACGCCGGCTTCCTGCAGCCGCTCCGACGTCCCCATGGCCACCGTCGTCTTGCCCACGCCCGAGCGGCCGCCGATCAGCAGCACTTCGATGTCCGTCATGGGCCACACGGTGGTACCGCACCGGCGACTGGCGCACTGCGGTTTTCTGACCGCGAAAGCCGACGGGAGGCCGAGAACGAGTGAAAGCCGCGCTCACACCACCTTTCTGCGGATCAGGCCCGACAGCACCAGCGCCCCCGGCAGCAGGGGCACCCAGTCGGCCAGCACGCGGTAGCCGATGACCGTCGCGGTCGCCGTCGCCGGGGAGGAGCCGAAGGCGACCAGCGTCCACACCAGTGCCGCGTCGACCGCGAGCCCGCCCGGCGCCGGCACCGCCCCGACGGCCGTGCCCGCCGCCAGAGAGGCCAGCACCACCTGTTCCCACGGCAGCCCCAGCCCCAGCGAGGCCCCCACACAGGCCAGCGCGCCGGCCTGCACCAGCGGCATCGCGACGGCCCCGCCCCACAGGGCCAGCACCCGGCGGGGCCGGGCGTGCACCGCGCGCGCGTCGGCCACCGCCGTGCGCAGCAGCCCGGCCACCGGCCGCCGCAACGGCCGTACGACCGCCAGCAGCACCCCCGCCACCGTCACCGCCCCGCCCACACCCGCCGCGAGCGGCACCAGCAGCCCGCCGTCCGGTATCAGCTCCCCGAGACGCCGCCGGGCCGGCGACACGGCCAGGAACACCACCAGCACCAGCGTTTTCGCGACGGACTTGGCCAGCGAGTACAGGCCGATCGACGCGGTCGCCCGCTGGAGCGGCACGCCCTGTGCGCGCAGGAACCGCAGGGTGACGGCGTGCGCGCCGAGCCCGCCGGGCAGCGCGTGGTTGGCGGCGCCGGCGGCGAACTGCGACAGCAGCAGCAACCGCGGCGGCAGCGGATCGGGCAGCGCGCCCTGCCGGATGCAGGAGGCGGCCACCCAGGTCAGGCAGGTGAACCCGGCCCCGGCCACCAGCCACCCCGGATCGGCCGCGACCAGCCGCCGCACCCCCTCGTACAGCACGGACCGGTTGGCCACGGCCCAGCCGGCGGCGAGCAGCAGCGGGGCCACGCACAGCACCAGCCGCAGCGACCGGGCGTGCGTACGCCCCGCCGCCGGGCGCACCGGGACCGCGCACGCCGGACCGGGGGCGGCGGCCTCCCCACCGGCAGCGGCCGTCTTCGTCCCGGTGCCGGCGGTGTCCGCGCCGGGACCCGCGGTCCGCGCGCCGGGGCCGGCGGCCTCCGGGCGCGCACGCCGAAGCGGCAGTGGGCGGGGCGGGGACGGTGGTGGGGACACGGGGACGTCGTCCTTCCGCGGCGGGCCCCTTGCGGGCCTTGAGGGAGCGGGCCGGGCGAAACCGCGTGGAGCCTTCCCCTCCCGCGTGACACGGGGATGACCGGAAACGTAAGGCGTGCGGGCGGAACGGTGCCGCCGGCCGGGCGGGCAGACGGCCGTTCGGCGCCGACCAGGTAGCCTTCCCTCGGGGCGCGCTTTACATGCGGGACCCGGACAGCAGGACGACCTGGTCAGCGACAGGGGAGGAACCGGCGGTGCACGTCACGGAATGGCTCGACTCGGTGCCTGCCGCCGCCGTCTACGCCGTGGTGGGCCTGGTGATCGGCCTGGAGAGCCTGGGCATCCCGCTGCCCGGCGAGATCGTCCTCGTCTCGGCGGCGCTGATGTCCTCCCAGCACACGGGCGTCAACCCCGTCGTCCTCGGCGCCTGCGCGACCGCCGGAGCGGTGATCGGCGACTCCATCGGCTACGCCATCGGCCGCAAGGGCGGACGCCCGCTGCTGGCCTGGCTCGGCAGGAAGTTCCCACGCCACTTCAGCGCGGGCCATGTGGCCACCGCCGAGCGGTCCTTCGAGAAGTGGGGCATGTGGGCGGTCTTCTTCGGCCGTTTCGTCGCCCTGCTGCGCATCTTCGCCGGACCCCTCGCGGGCGTCCTGCACATGCCGTACTGGAAGTTCCTGATCGCCAACGTCCTCGGCGGCATCTGCTGGGCCGGCGGCACCACGGCCGTCATCTACTACGTCGGCGTCGTCGCCGAGGACTGGCTGAAGCGCTTCTCCTACGTCGGCCTGGGCGTGGCCGTCCTGATCGGCCTCGGCTCCATGCTGATCCTCAAGCGCAAGGCGAAGAAGGCCCAGCAGGAACAGCGGGAGCCCGAGGCGGAACCGGTCGGCGCCGGGGAGTGACACGCGGGGGCGAAACGCCCCCGCGCGCACCACGCCCCCTACGCGTCACGCCTCGTCGTGCACCTCGCGGTGCGCCTTGGCCAGTTCGGCGTACAGCGTGCCGTTGAGGGTCACGCCCTCCCGCTCCTCCTCCGTCAGGGCCCGCTTCACCTTCGCCGGCACCCCCGCCACCAGCGACCCGGGCGGTACCACCATCCCCTGCGGCACCAGGGCCTGGGCCGCGACCAGCGAGCCCGCCCCGATCACCGCCCCGTTCAGCACGGTCGCGCCCATGCCGATCAGGCAGTCGTCCTCGACCGTCGCCCCGTGGACCACCGCGTTGTGCCCGATGGACACCCGCTCCCCGACGGTCACCGGGAACCCGGGGTCGGCGTGCAGGGTCACGTTGTCCTGCACATTGGCCCGCGCCCCCACGGTGATCCTCTCGACGTCCCCGCGTGCGACGGCCCCGTACCAGAGGCTGGCCCCCTCGTGCAGCGTGACGTCCCCGATCACGGACGCCGTGGGCGCCACGAACGCCCCCGGATCGATCCGGGGCTCCTTGCCTTCGATGCCCACGACCAGCGCCTTCCGCGTCATCACCGTCTCCTCGTGTCCGTGCTGCCCCCGCACCGTACGACACCGGGTGGGGCAAAGATCACAGCGGTCCGGCGTCCCGCCGGGGAGAACCGGTGAGTAACGTGAGCCCGTGCCGAAGCGCAAGAACACGTTCTCATCCTGGCGCCGCCGCCTGGGCCAGCGCGCCGTCCACGCGGGCTGGACATGGGCACAGCGCACCGGCTCGGTCACGGCCGAGCACCCCGGCCGCTTCCGCTTCGGCGCCATCGGCGAGCACACCCGGCTGGCCTTCCCGCTCGGCACGGTCTTCGGCGAACCCTGGATCCGGCTCGGCTCCTACTGCATCATCGGCGAGCAGGTCACCCTCACCGCGGGCCTGATGCCCGACCTGGACCTCGGCCCGGACCCGATCCTGCGCATCGGCGACGGCGTGGTCCTCGGCCGCGGCAGCCACGTCATCGCGGACACGACGGTGACCATCGGCAGCGACTGCTACTTCGGCCCGTACGTCTACGTCACCTCCACCAACCACTCCTACGACGACCCGCACCAGCCCATCGGCAAGCAGTGGCCGCGCATGGAGCCGGTCGAGATCGGTCCGGGCTGCTGGGTCGGCACCGGCGCGGTGATCCTGCCGGGGGCGCGGATCGGCCGGAACGTGGTCGTGGCGGCCGGCGCGGTGGTCCGGGGCACGGTGCCCGACCACGCGGTGGTGGCGGGGGCGCCCGCCAGGGTCGTACGGCGCTGGACGCCGGACGCCGGCTGGCAGCCGCCGCTGCGCACGCCGGCGCCCGTGCCGGTACCGGACGGCATCACACCGGACCAGTTGCGCGCCCTGGCCGACCTGGACGAGGAGGCGGTGGCCCGCCTCGCCGCGCTGGAGCCCGAGGGCTGACGCGGCCTCCGGCAGCGGCCCGCGCGGCCCCCGTGGGCCCGGGCGCCCCGCGGGTCCGGGCAGGCCCGCCGATCGCGTGGGTCCCGGTGGGTTCAGCCCGTGGCCAGCAGCAGTGTGCCCAGGACGGCCAGCCCCGCTCCCGCCGTCTGGATCGCGCGCAGCCGCTCGCTGAGGAAGCCGCGCGCGGCCAGCGAGGTCACCACCGGGTACAGCGAGGCGAGCACGGCCGCGACGGTGACCGGACCGCTCCGCGTGGCCATCGCGTAGGTGCCGTTTGCCGCCACGTCGGCCAGTCCGACGAACGCCAGCGCGGGCAGCGAACCCCACGGGAAGCCGCCCTCCGGCACGGCGGCCCCGCCGCGCCGCACCGAGGCGGCGAGCGCCGCCCCGCCCACCGCCACGTTCGTCACCCGCTGCACGAACAGCGCGAGGAACAGCCCGGTGACCGTGGTGGACGCCTCCGCGATCAGCGCGAACACCGTGCCGAAGCCGACCGCCGCGACCAGCGTCATCAGGATCGCGCGCCGCTGCACGGCCGCGCCCCGCAGCTGCGGCCCGCCCGCGAGGACGACCCCGGTGACGGCGACCGCGATGCCCGCGGCCTGGAACAGCCCCGGCCGTTCGCCCAGCACGAGCCCGACGCCGACGGGCACGGCGACGCTGAGGGTGGCGAGCGGTGAGACCACGCCCATCGGACCGAGCGCGAGGGCCTGGTAGAAGCAGAGCAGGGCCACCGGCCCCACGAGCCCGGCCGCGCACGCGAACCACAGCCGGGGCCCCGCCTCGCTCCAGCCGCCGGTGGCCAGCACGATCGCGCCCAGCACGACCGCCGCGATGGCCTGCGAGACGACCACGACCGTCAGCGCCGGGGTGCGCCGGGTCAGCAGTCCGCCGCCGAAGTCGGCCAGCCCCCACAGGAGGCTGGTGATCAGGGCGAAGAATGCTGTCATGGCCGGGCCTCGCAGTACAGTTCGGTGAACGATCGGGTGCACCTCACCGTAGTTCAACCCACTGAACTCTGTTAAACAAAATATTCAACTTCCCGGATATTGGACTCCCTGTGTCGGACCTAGAACTCCTGACCCAGTCCCTGGCGCGCAACGTCAGGCACTGGCGCTCGGTGCGCGGCTTCACGCTGGACGTGCTCGCCGCCCGGGCGGGCGTCAGCCGCGGCATGCTCATCCAGATCGAGCAGGCCCGCACCAACCCCAGCATCGGCACGGTCGTCAAGATCGGTGACGCGCTCGGCGTCAGCATCACCACGCTCCTCGACTACGAACAGGGCCCGAAGGTGCGGATCGTCCCCGCCGAACGGGCCGTACGGCTCTGGCACACCGAGGCCGGCAGCTACAACCGGCTGCTCGCCGGCACCGAGGCCCCCGGACCGCTGGAGATGTGGGACTGGCGGCTGATGCCGGGGGAGACCAGCCCCTCCGAACCGCACCCCGGCGGCACGGTCGAGCTGGTCCATGTCACCGCGGGCGAGCTGACGCTCACCGTGGACGGCACGGAGTACCGCGTGCCGACCGGCGCGAGCGCCTCCTTCGAGGCCGACGTCCCGCACTGGTACGGCAACCAGGGCGAGGTGCCGATGGAGATGGTGATGGCCGTGTCCGTCCCGCCCGTGCCGTGAGACGCCGCGACGGCGGCCGGGCCGGTGTTGCTAGCGTGCGGCCATGCGCGCACCCATCGGAGACTTCGACACCGCCACCCCCGCCCCGGACTGCCTGGACGAGCTGACCGCCCCCGTCGCCGACGCCGTACGCGACTGGCGGGGCGCGGTGGCGGCCGACCGCATCCTCTACGTCGACACCGACCCGCGCTGGGCCGACACCGCCGTCTTCGTCGAGCACTACGGCCGCGACCTGCTGGAGCGGTCGGCGAACTGCGTGGTGGTCGCGGGCAAGCGGGCCGGCGAGACCCGGCTGGCCGCCTGTGTGGTGCCGTCCACCACCCGGGCCGACGTCAACGGTGTCGTCCGCCGTCAACTGGGCGCCCGCAAGGCGTCGTTCGCCCCGATGGAGACGGCGACCGGCGAGACCGGCATGGAGTACGGCGGCATCACCCCGGTCGGACTGCCCGCCGGCTGGCCGGTGCTGGTGGACTCGGCCGTCGTCGACCTGCCCTACGTCCTGGTCGGCAGCGGACGCCGCCGCGGCAAGCTCCTGATCCCCGGCAAGGCCCTCGCCGGGCTTCCCGGCGCGGTCGTGCTGGAGGGCCTCGGCGTGGCGTGAGCGGCCGGCGGAGCCGTCCCCCTGGCCCGGCGGACCCCGCGGGGCCGCACGAAGACCCGGCGAACGCATCCGCCGCTCACGCCGGCGGGCGAGCAGGGGAGGCCCCGAAGCCGGGTCAGCCCAGCCGGGGGATCTCGATGGCCGGGCAGCGGTCCATGACCATCTCCAGACCCGCCGTCCGGGTCCGCTCGTAGGCGGCCGGGTCGACGACGCCCAGCTGGAACCACACCGCCCGGGCGCCCTTCGCCACGGCCTCGTCCGCGACCGGACCGGCCAGGTCGCTGTTCACGAAGACATCGACCACGTCCACGTCGAAGGGGATGTCCGCGAGGGAGGCGTAGCCCCGCTCCCCGTGCACCGTCTCGGCCTTCGGGTGCACCGGCACGATCCGCTTGCCGAACCGCTGGAGCACCCCCGCCACCCCGTACGCGGCCCGGCGCTGGTTGGCGGACAGGCCCACCACCGCCCAGGTGTCGCCCACCTCGGTCAGGATCCTGCGGATCGTCGCTTCGTCGCCGTACATCGGCCGCCTCCTCGGGCTGCGGTAGCTCTCCCGGGGGAAACGTCACTGCGGTGGGCGCGGATTCCCGCCGCGGCCCGGCACGCTGTCCGGAATCGGCGCAAGCTGCTGCATACGCCCGCCGACCCGCCCTACGCTCGCCCCGTGCTGCGCATCCTCGACGCCCGAACCGGTGAGTCCGTACCCGCCGCGCCCGCCCGCCGCGCCCTGACCCGGATCGAGGCCCATGCCTCCGGACTCGATCCGACGGCCCTGCGGGTCCTGCTCACCGCCGACCTGCTCGTGCGCGCCCTGGAACTGGGCGGCACCCCGGTCTGGACGATCCTCACCGCCCCCCGCCACCAGCCCGAACTGCGCACGGCCGCCACGCGCCTGGCCATCCGCCCCTTCGAGGACAGCCGGGACCTCGCCTCCGGCCTCGGCGAGGCCCAGGCCGTCCACGTGGTGCGGCGGGACTTGGCCCGGACGGTGGGGGAGGGCCCGGTGGTGGCGGTGGCCGGCGCGGAGTGGGCGCCGGGAAACGGCGCCGCGTCCGGGCAGGGCGGCGGCCCGGCCGTGCTCGCGGCACCGCTGTCCGACCCCTCGGCCCTGCGTCTCGCCCTGCTCGCCGTACCGCGCGGCGAACCCGCGCGGCTGGACCCGGCCGTGCTGGAGGAGGCCGCGCTGAGCCTCGCCCGCTGGCGGCGGGCCGTGGCCGGCTGGGCCCGGCGGCCCTCGCGGCCGGTGCCCGGCGAGGTGCGCGAGCGGCTGCGCGCCGCCTGGGAGGACGACCTCGACCTGCCCGCGGTGCTCGGCGTCCTGCGGGACGTGGCGAGCGCGCCCGGCATCCCGGACGGCGCCCGCTTCGAGACCTACGTCTACGCCGACCGCCTGCTCGCGCTGGACCTCGCGCGCGATCTCGGCGGCCCCGCGTGAACGGGCCGGCGGGCACCGGCCCGCTGCGCCGGCTGGTGGTGCTGCGGCACGCCAAGTCGGCCTGGCCCGGGGGCGTCGAGGACCGGCTCAGGCCGCTCGCGCCCCGCGGGCTGCGCGACGCCCCGGCCGCCGGCCGCGCCCTCGCCGTCGGAACGCTGCCCGACCTCGCCCTGTGCTCCACCGCCGTACGGGCCCGCCGCACCTGGGAGCTGGTCTCCGCCGAGTGGGCCACGCCGCCGCCCGTGCGCTACGACCGGCGGCTGTACGCGGCCGGCGTGCCGCAGCTGCTGGAGGTGGTGCGCGAGGTGCCGGCCGAGGTGCGGACCCTGCTGCTGATCGGGCACAACCCCGGCCTGGAGGGACTGGTGCCGGCGCTGGCCGCCGACGGGCTCGACGACACCCTGGACCGGGTACGGGCGAAGTTCCCGACCTCCGCCTTCGCCGTCCTCACCTGGCACGGCACCACCTGGCGGGCCCTCGCCCCGGGCACGGCCCTGCTGACCTCCTTCACGGTCCCGCGCGGAAGGAAGAGGAGCTGAAGGAAGCGGAGCGGAAGGAAGAGGAGCCGGCCGGGGCGGTCCGCCGGGCGCCCGGAGCCGTGCGGTACGCCGTCGCCGTCGCCGTGCCGCCCGGGCCGGGCGGAGGGGTCCGCGGCCGGGTGGGTGCGGGCGCCTTCGCCCGGGTCCGCTGTCCCGCCCGCGGCCGGAGAGCGCGGTGGCGGCCGTGGAGGGCGTGCACGCGGTCCCAGGCGTCCGCCCAGTCCCTCAGCCGGCTCTCCGGGACGTTCCCGCAGTACCGGACGAAGTTCAGCAGCAGGTCCCTGGCGGGCATCCGCCCCCGCAGAACGGCGCCCAGGGTGCTCTTCGGCAGCAGGCTCACCCTGTTCCCGGTGTCGATGTACGCCCTCTCCTCCAGTTCCCGCAGGGTGGGGTTGCCGTTCTCCCGGCACATCTCCCGCATCGCGTGGACGAGCTGCCACGGTTCGGTGATGAACCGCGGCGGCGGTGCCGTGACGCGCGGCGCGGCGCCGCCGTCCGCGGCCTCGTGCCGGGCGGCGGCGGTCCACAGCCGCTTGGCCTCGCGTTCATCGCCCCCGCACGCGCGCGTGAACGCCTGGACGGTCCTCCACTTCGGCAGCGTCTCGCCCCGCGCCGCCCGGTACAGAGTCGAACGAGTGGCCGGCAGGCCGCTCCCGACAGCGATCCGCGCCATCTGGTCCCAGCTCATCCCCGACCGCCGGCGCAGCGACTCGAGCCACTGCGCCAGCGTCTCCACGGGGGTGTGCCGTGCCAGGGCGCCGGTAGCGCGCCCCATCCCGCTCTCCCGTTACGCCCGCTGCGGAGAGAGGACGGTGATCAGACCGCGGACCAGCTCCCTGCCCGTCAGCCCGCCGGCGACGACGATCGCGACGACCGCTTCCAGGGCCGTCCCGAGCGCCGACAGCCCCGCCGTGACGAGCAGGACGACCACCACCACGACCACGGCCGGGGCGGGCAGCACCCGGCCACCGGCCCCGGCCGGACCCTCGACGCACACGGCGCGGGTGGGCGCGTTCTTCTTCAACGTGTCTGCCTCCTCGGCTCGTTGCCACTCGACAGCGAGACCCCGCGTGCCGCCCGCCGGCCTTGCAGAGCCGGCGGACAAGGAGCCTCGCCCCTACCTTCAAGCCCCTCAACGAACGCCGACAAGGCCGTGCTCCCGCGCCGTTTCATCCTGTCCCGGCTGTGGTGGAACGGCTGGAGCGCATCGCCGCAGGCCACCGCGAGTCCTCCGCCCGCAGGAGAGGGGACCGTCCCTTCCGTGTCCCGGTTCGGCGGTGTAACGCACCTTGAGGTCCGGTCGCCCGGGGGTCAGAGTGGGTCCACTGCCTCGGCACGGGCGAGAAGCGAGGTGCATCGCCTCTCGCCGAGGGCGAGGCCGCCATGGCCGGGGCCTCGCCGTGCTCTGGCTGACCGGTCGAGGAGTCGAGGAGAGGAGGCGGGCATCGGCACACCGATTCGTACGACGACGGGGGCGGGCGCGCCTGCCTTCGGTATCACCCCCGGCCCCCGGCCGCCCTCCATGGGAGGATGACCAGACAGCGGACAGTCCTGCCGCGCCCGCGGCCGTGGCCCGGTGCCCGCGTCCGCCGGCTCCCCGGTGCCCGCCGCGCCCCGGACGCCTAGGCGCGGTCCGCTCATGGTTTCCTGATCGCGGCTTCCCCGGCCGTTGCCACTCGACACAACAGGGGAACACCGGTCGTGCGCTGTTGCAGCGGCGCACGCCCATGGGCGGGGCCCGGGTCGCCGGGCCCCGCCCACTCGACGCGCCGGCCCGGCGGGACTCCTCAGGGGAGCGGTCTCGACCCGCGACGGCCGCGGATAGGCTGGCCGGATGCAGGACGAGTACCGCACAGTCGCCCGCGCGGGCGTGCACGAGACCGAGATCAACCGCTCCCGCTTCCTGTGCGCCCTCGCCCCGGCCGCCACCGAGCGGGAGGCCCAGGACTTCATCGCCGCCGTGCGCAAGGAGCACGCCGACGCCACCCACAACTGCTGGGCGTACGTCATCGGCGCCGACGCCTCCGTGCAGAAGGCCAGCGACGACGGCGAACCGGGCGGCACCGCCGGCGTGCCCATGCTGCAGATGCTGCTGCGCCGCGACATGCGGTACGTGGTGGCCGTGGTCACCCGTTACTACGGCGGTGTCAAGCTCGGCGCGGGCGGGCTGATCCGTGCCTACGGCGGCTCGGTCGGCGAGGCCCTGGACGCGCTCGGCACGATCACCCGGCGCCGCTTCCGGCTGGCCACGGTGACCGTCGACCACCAGCGGGCCGGCAAGGTGCAGAACGACCTGCGCGCCACCGGACGCGAGGTGCGCGACGTCCGCTACGGCGAGGCCGTCACCATCGAGATCGGCCTGCCGGACGCCGACGTGGACGCCTTCCGGGCCTGGCTCGCCGATGTGACGGCGGGCACGGCCGACTTCGAACTGGGCGGCGAAGCCTACGGAGACGCCCGATAATTGCCGTAAATCGGGCATAACGGGCTTGTGTGGGGCGGGCGATGGCGGCCGGTGCCGGAGCGGCCGGCCGTGATGTCGGACCCGGCCGTTAGTCTCGGGGCCCATGAGGATCCTGCACACGTCCGACTGGCACCTCGGCCGGTCCTTCCACCGGGTGAACCTGCTGGAGGCCCAGGCCGGGTTCATCGGTCACCTCGTCACCACCGTGCGTGAGCGCGCGGTGGACGCGGTGGCCGTGTCGGGCGACGTGTACGACCGCGCGGTGCCCCCGCTCGCCGCCGTCGAGCTGTTCGACACCGCCCTGCACCGGCTCGCGGACCTCGGCGTGCCCACGGTGATGATCTCCGGCAACCACGACTCGGCCCGCCGCCTCGGCGTCGGCGCCGGACTCATCGACCGCGCGGGCATCCACCTGCGCACCGAGCCGTCCGCCGCCGGCACCCCGGTGATCCTCCGGGACGCCCACGGCGACGTCGCCTTCTACGGCCTGCCGTACCTCGAACCGGCCCTGGTGAAGGACGAGTTCGGCGTCGACAAGGCCGGCCACGAGGCCGTCCTCGGCGCCGCCATGGACCGCGTCCGCGCCGACCTCGCCGGCCGCCCGCCGGGCACGCGGTCCGTCGTCCTCGCCCACGCCTTCGTCACCGGCGGTCAGGCCAGCGACAGCGAGCGGGACATCACCGTCGGCGGGGTGGCCGCCGTACCGGCCGGCGTCTTCGACGGGGCCGACTATGTGGCGCTCGGCCATCTGCACGGCTGCCAGACCCTCACCGAACGCGTCCGCTACTCCGGCTCGCCGCTCGCCTACTCCTTCTCCGAGGCCGGCCACCGCAAGAGCATGTGGCTGATCGACCTGGACGCGGACGGCTCGGTCACCGCCGACCGCGTCGACTGCCCGGTGCCGCGCCCGCTCGCCCGTATCCGGGGCCGCCTCGACGACCTCCTCGCCGAGCCGGGGCTGACCCGCCACGAGGACGCCTGGGTCGAGGCCACCCTCACCGACCCGGTCCGCCCGGCCGAGCCCATGGCCCGGCTCACCGAGCGCTTCCCGCACACCCTCAGCCTGCTCTTCGCCCCCGAGCGGGCCCCCGACGACCCCCGCGTGTCCTACGCCCGGCGGCTCGCGGGCCGCAGCGACGAGCAGGTCGCCCAGGACTTCGTCGCCCATGTGCGGGGCGCCGGGCCCGACGCGGACGAGGCCGCCGTACTGCGCGAGGCGTTCGACGCCGTGCGCGCCGACCACACCGCGCGGGAGGTGGCCCGATGAGGCTGCACCGGCTCGACATCACCGCCTTCGGCCCCTTCGGCTCCACCCAGGGCGTCGACTTCGACGCCCTGTCCACCGCCGGGCTGTTCCTGCTGCACGGACCGACCGGCGCCGGGAAGACCTCCGTCCTGGACGCCGTCTGCTACGCCCTGTACGGCTCCGTCCCCGGCGCCCGGCAGAGCGGTCAGGGCATGCACCTGCGCAGCGACCACGCCCCGCCCGGCACCCGCACCGGGGTCCGCCTCGAACTCACCGTCGCCGGCCGCCGCCTGGATATCACCCGGCAGCCCCCGTGGGAGCGGCCCAAGCTGCGCGGCAAGGGCATGACGGTCGACAAGGCCCAGACCTGGCTGCGCGAGTACGACGCCCGGGCCCGCGCCTGGAAGGACCTCAGCCGCTCCCACCAGGAGATCGGCGCCGAGGTGGAACAGCTGCTCGGGATGAGCCGCGAACAGTTCTGCCAGGTCGTCCTGCTGCCCCAGGGGGACTTCGCCCGCTTCCTGCGCGCCGACGCCGAGGCGCGCGGCCGCCTCCTCGGCCGGCTCTTCGACACCCAGCGCTTCGCCGACGTCGAGAAGCGCCTCGCCGAACGCCGCCGTGCCACCGAGGCCCGGGTGCGCGAGGGCGACACCGCCCTGCTCGCCGACGCCCACCGCATGCAGCAGGAGGCCGGCGACGCCATGGAGCTGCCCGAGCCGGCCCCCGGCGACCCCGGGCTGGCCGAGGCCGTCCTCGGGGCCGCCGCCGTCGCCCGCAGCACCGCCCGGGAACGCCTCGACATCGCCCGCTGCCGGCTCGACGCCGCCGAGTCCGCCCACGCCGCGGCCCGGCACGCCCTGGACGAGGCCCGCGAACTCGCCCGCCTCCAGGACAGGTTCGCCGCGGCCCGGGAGCGCGCCGGGCGGCTGCGGGAGCGGTCCGGCGACCACCGCGAGAACCAGCGGCGCATGGAGCGGGCCCGCAAGGCGGAGGCGGTCGCGCCCGCGTTGGAGCTGCGCGAGGAGGCCGACCGGGACCACCGCCGGGCGGCCGAGGCGGAGGCCCGCGCGCGCGGGGCGCTCCCCGACGCGTACGGGGGTGCCGACGCGAGCGGACTGGCCGCCGCCGCCCGCCGGACCGCCGAGGAACTCGGCGGCCTGGACGCCGCCCGGCGCGCCGAACGCCGGCTCGCCGAACTCGCCGAGGAACGCGCCGGACTCGACCGGCAGGAGCGCGCCGACGAGGACGTTCTGCGCGAGGCCGACGCCTGGCTCGACGGCTGGGACACCACCCGCGCCGCCCTCCAGGCCCGTGTCGACTCCGCGCGGGAGGCCGCCACCCGCGCCGAACAGCTCGCCGTGCGGCGCGAGCCCATGGCGCGGCGGCTCGCCGCGGCCCGCACCCGCGACCGGCTCGCCGCCGACCTTGAAGAGGCCCGCCGGTGCGCGGAAGAGTCGCGCCGGCAGGCCCTCGACGCCCGCGCCCACTGGCTCGGCCTCAAGGAACAGCGGCTGGCCGGCATCGCCGCCGAACTGGCCGCCCACCTCACCGACGGCGAGCCCTGCGCCGTCTGCGGCGCCACCACCCACCCCGCGCCCGCGCGCAAGACCGCCGGACACGTCGACCGCGAGACCGAGGACCGTGCCCTCGCCGCCGGCCGGCGGGCCGAGGACCAGCACGCCGCGGACGAACGGCGGCTCGGCGAGGTCCGCGAGGCGCTGGCCGCCGCCGGCGCCGAGGCCGGCGACATCCCGGCCGCGGAACTCGCCGAGGAGGCCGGCCACCTGGAGCGGGAGTACGCCCGCGCCCGCCAGGGCGCCTCCGCCCTGCACGCCGCCCAGCAGGAGCTGCGGCGCGCCGAACAGGAGCGCGAGCAGCGCCTCGCCGACCGTCAGCAGGCCGCCGTACGGGCCGCCTCCCGGCTCGCCCGCCGCGACACCCTGGAACGCGAACAGGCGCTGCTGGAAACCGAGCTGGCGCAGGCTCGGGGCGACTCGGGCAGCGTGGCGGCGCGCGCGGCCCAGCTGGAGCGGCTCGCGGCAGGGCTCACCGAGGCCGCCGACGCCGTCCGCGCCGCCGAGGAGGCCGCCCGGCGGCTGAAGGACGCCGACGCCCGGCTCGCCGACGCCGCCTACCGGGCCGGTTTCGACACCCCCGGGGCCGCCGCCGCGGCACTGCTGGACCCCGCCGCGCACCGCGAACTCCAGCGCCGTCTGGACGCCTGGCAGCAGGAGGAGGCCGCCGTCCGCGCCGTCCTCGCCGAGCCCGGCACCACGGCCGCGGCCGAGCGGCCGGCCGCCGACCCGGCCGGTGCAGAGCGGGCGGCCGCCGCCGCGGAACGGCGGCTGCGCGAGGCGGGCTCCGCGCTCGACGCCGCCGCCCGCCGCGGCGCCGAGCTGGACCGCCTCTCCGCGCACGCCGCCGAGGCGGTACGCCGGCTCGCCCCGCTGCGCGCCGAGCACGACCGGGTGGCCCGGCTCGCCGCCCTCACCGCCGGCACCTCCGCCGACAACGAACGCAGGATGCGCCTGGAGTCGTACGTCCTGGCGGCCCGGCTGGAACAGGTCGCCGCCGCCGCGACCGTACGCCTCCAGCGCATGTCGTCCGGCCGCTACACCCTCGTCCACTCCGACGACCGCACCGGACGCGGGCGCAGCGGGCTCGGGCTGCACGTCGTCGACGCCTGGACCGGACGCGAACGGGACACCGCGACCCTGTCCGGCGGTGAGACCTTCTTCGCCTCCCTCGCGCTCGCCCTCGGCCTCGCCGACGTCGTCACCGAGGAGGCCGGCGGCGTCCGCCTGGACACCCTCTTCATCGACGAGGGGTTCGGCAGCCTGGACGACCAGACCCTCGACGAGGTCCTGGACGTCCTGGACTCCCTGCGCGAACGCGACCGCAGCGTCGGCATCGTCAGCCACGTCCCCGACCTGCGCCGCCGCGTCCACGCCCAACTGGAGGTCGTCAAGGGCCGCTCGGGATCCTCACTGCGGCAGCGGGGAGCGGCCTAGCGGGCGGCTGGGCAGCGGGGAGGAGTAGACCACGCTGGTGGTCACCGAGCCCAGGGCGCCGATCCTGCCGGAGACCTCCTCCAGGTGGGACATCGACCGCGCGGCGACCTTGATGACGAAGCAGTCGTCGCCGGTGACGTGGTGCGCCTCCAGGATCTCGGGCGTCGCCGCGACCAGGTCGTGGAAGGGCTTGTAGTTGCCGTTCGGGTAGCGCAGCCGCACGAACGCCAGGATCGGCAGGCCCAGCCGCTCCGGGTCGACCACCGCCGCGTACCCCTGGATCACCCCGGCCTCCTCCAGCCGCCTAACCCGCTCGGTGACGGCGCTCGGCGACATGGAGACGGCACGCGCCAGCTCGGCGTAGCTGGAGCGTCCGTCGCGCTGGAGGACTTCGAGGATGCGCCAGTCGGTGGCGTCCGGGGAATACACGGTCATCCCGGATGGATAGCAGGGAAAACCCCGGCGGGACAAGGGCGGGCCCGTGGATCGGCCCTTCAGGGCGGCGCCCCGCGGACCGTAGATTTCCAGTCATGATCGACACCGCTTCCGAGAACCCCGTCCTGCGGGTCGCCCCCGCCGCCCCGGCCGAGGCCGCCGCCTACTTCCGGGCGAGCCTCGCCTTCCACGCCGACGTCTCCGACGTGGCCACCGCGCTCGCGGCCGGCGACGACCCCGGATTCGTCGTCGTGGACACCCGTTCCACCGCCTCCTGGGACCAGGGCCACGTCCCGGGCGCGGTCCACCTGCCGACCGCGCTCATCGGCGAGCACGCCGAGCGTCTCCTCGACAAGTCCGTGCCCGTGGTCACGTACTGCTGGGGCCCCGGCTGCAACGGCGCCACCCGCGCGGCCCTCGCCCTCGCCGAACTCGGTTACCGGGTCAAGGAGATGCTCGGCGGCTTCGAGTACTGGGCCCGCGAGGGCTTCGCCTACGAGACCTGGCGGGGCCCGGCCCGCCGGGACGCCGACCCGCTGACCGCGCCCGTCGACGGGGACTGCGGCTGCTGAGGCCCCGGCCGGTCAGCGCAGCCCGTCGAACGCGACGTGCAGGTGCCGGGGCCCGCGCAGCACGGCGTTCTCCCGGTACGGCGGCGGATCCTCCACCAGGCGGGGGTTCTCCAGCCGCCGGGCCAGCTCGGACAGCGCGATCTGGGTCTCCAGGCGGGCCAGCGGGGCACCGAAGCAGCTGTGGATGCCGCTGCCGAAGCCGAGGTGCCGGAGATCCTCGCGGTCCGGGTCGAACCGCCCGGGGTCCTTGAACCGCTCCGGGTCCCGGTTGCCCGCGGCCAGCATCAGCCAGATCCGCGAGCCCCTCGGGATGGTGACCCCGCGCACCTCGATGTCGGTGACGCAGGTGCGCTGCGGCACGAGCTGCACCGGTGGCTCGTAGCGCAGCAGTTCCTCCACGATGCCGACCGACAGCCCCGGGTCCTCGCGCAGCCGGCCGAGGATCCCCGGGTGGCGCAGCAGGGTCAGCATGCCGTTGGTGATCAGGTTGACCGTCGTCTCGTGCCCGGCGATCAGCAGCAGCACCGACGTGCTGAGCACCTCCATCGTCGTCATCGACCCGTCCGGGCCCCTGCTGTTCACCAGGTCGGACAACAGGTCCTCGCGGGGTTCCCCGACCCGCTCCTCGACCAGCCCGGACAGATACATGCCGAGCCGCATCCGCGCCTCCCGCGCGGCCTTCTGGTGCTCCGCCGACTCGCCACCGCCCGGCTGCTTCTCCGGGTCCAGGCTCGCCACCAGCGGGTCCACCCAGGTGCGGAACGTCGGCTCGTCCTCCCGGGGCACTCCGAGCAGCCGGCAGATCACCGTCACCGGGAACGGGTAGGCGAACTGGTCCACCAGGTCCACCCGGCGGGCGTCCCCGAAGCCGTCGATCAGCCCGGTGACGATCTCCCGCATGGCGCCGCGCATGCCCTCGATCCGCCGGGGCCGGTGCGGCGGGCCGAACCCCGTGTTGGCGATGCGGCGCAGCCGGTCGTGCTCGGGCGGGTCCAGACGCAGGAACGACGGCGGCAGGCCGCCCGTCTCCTCCGGCTCGCCCAGCCCGTCCTGCCCGGTGGCGGCCAGGTTCGCGGCGTCGGAGCTGATCCGCGGATCGTGCAGCAGCGCCTCGATGTCGTAATACGAGCTGATGAGATACGGGCCGCCCTCCTCCTCGTGGAGCACCGGCGTCCGGCGAAGCTCCTCGTACAGCGGATAGGGGTTGGCGCGGTTCTTGAAATCGGTGATCTGGCGGGCCAGCGAGGCGTGCGGCATGGCGGTTCCTCGGAGCGTCGGGGCCGGGGGAGGTCAGTGGCGGGAGGGGTGGAAGACCAGCTGCTGGTCGGCCGGCGAATAGCCGGTGAGGGTCACCATGGGCCCGTGGGTCGGCAGCGACGGGTCCGGGAAACCCGCCGGCACCGGCTGCCGGCCCTCCGGCCGGCGGTCCAGCGTCGGGAACTCCACCGGGAACGGCGCCCCCCGCTCGATCTGCCGCTGGTAGAACTCCAGCCAGCGGGCGTTGTCGAAGGTCACGGCGGCCACGATCCGGCCCTGGTGGCCGTAGACCCCGACGAACCGGCGCTCGGCGAGCGACCCCTGCGTGATCATGAGCTGCTCGCCCATCGGCGGGACCCCGACCGATTTGATGTTGACCCCGAACATCGACGACCAGAAGGCCGGCATCCACAGGTGCGGGCGCCGGTCGGCACCGTCGCAGATCATGTTGTGCGCGGCCGTCTCCGCCTGGGCGACGGCGTTGCCCCAGTGCTCCAGCGACAGGAACTGGTAGCCGAACAGCGCGTGCGGGGAGCGGGCCACATCGCCCGCCACGAAGACGTCGTCCGTGACGATGCCCCGGAAGTCGAAGGCCCGGCAGCCCGCGTCACAGGCGACGCCCCGGGGCCCCGCGCCCAGCCCCGACCCGGCGAGCCACTCCGTGTTGCGCACCGACCCCAGCGACACCACGACCACATCCGCCTCGACCACGCTCTCGTCGGACAGGTGGACCGCCCGCACCCGGCCCGCCGCGTCCCCCTCCAGAGAGGTCACCGTGACATGGGTGCGCAGGTCCACGCCGTGCTCCGCCGCGAGGTCCGCCGCGACCGCGCCGACCACCCCGCCGAGCGCCCCCACCAGCGGCGCCCCCGCACGTTCGGCCATGCTCACCGGCAGGCCCATCTCCCGGCAGGCCGAGGCGACCTCCGAACCGGCGAACCCGGCGCCGATGACGAACACCCGCCGGGGCCCGGCCCTCAGCCGCCGGTCCAGGTCGGCCGCGTCCTTTCGGGTGCGCAGCACGCACACCCCGTCCAGCCGGGCCTCCTCCTCCTTGAACCACGGCCGGGCCCGCACCCCGGTCGCGATGAGCAGCCGGTCGTACTCCACCTCGTCCCCGTCGGCCAGCCGGACCCGCTTGGCCGCCAGGTCCAGCCCGGTCGCCGCGACACCCAGCCGCCACTTCGCGTCGGTCTCCCAGCGGCGCGGCAACTCCGTGCGGACCGGGGACGCCAGGCCCAGCAGCGCCGACTTCGACAGCGGCGGCCGGTCGTACGGCTCGTACGGCTCGTCCCCGATCAGGGTCAGCTCGCCGGCGAAGCCCTCCGCGCGCAGCGTCTCGGCCGCCCGCAGCCCCGCCAGCGAGGCGCCCACGATCACGATCCGCCCCTCGCGCCTGAGCCGTTCCACGTGGTCAGCGGGCATCGGACGCCCCCTGGGCCGCGCCCGCGCGGTCAAGTCCGTCGACGGTGATCGCCCCCACCGGGCAGGCGGCCACCGCCCGCGCCACCCGCTCCCGCTGCACCTCCTGCGGACACGGGTCGTAGATCAGCGACTCCTCGCCGTGCATGGCGAAGACATCGGGCGCGAGGAACGCGCACTGGGCGTACCCCTGGCACTTGTTGAGATCGACGACAAGCCTCATCGGCGCTCCGCCCTTTCGAGTGGCGAGGTCCGGTGCGCGCCGCACGGCTCGCGCGGGCGGGCTCCGGACGGCGGTCTCCCCTCGCTCGCCAGCATGCGAGCGGGGACCGGGCGCCCGCGCGCCGGGCACGCCGATCGAGTGAGCGCCCGGCGCTCTACCCGGCCGCCCGTCCCGGGCCCGCCCCGAGGATGTGCAGGCCGTCAGCAGCGACCAGGCCGGGAAGACGAGTTCCGCCCAGGGCACGTTCGACGAGACGAAGAGCAGGATCAGCACGGTGACGAAGCCCGCGACCGTCAGCGGGCGCGGCAGCACGCCCAGCCGGTGGCCCATGACCGACAGGGACGACACGGACACGGCCGCCATCCGCATGGCGTGCCCCGTCATCAGCGAGTACGCGAGGTGGCGGCCGAAGTCCCAGGCCACCGGCAGCGGCGGCACACCGGGCGGATGGGCCACCGCCCCCGCCGCCGCGGCGGCCCCGAACAGCGTGGCCGTGAAGATCGGCCCGCTGCCCAGGAAGACGGTGGCGAGGAACGTGTCCTCCACCGCGCCGACGTGCGCGCGGACCGCGCCGAGGAACCACAGGAAGAAGATCCCGGCGAACGGCACCAGCGCGAGGGCCGCCCGCAGCGCGTCGTGCCGCCCGGAGTCCGTGGACCCCCGGGCGGTGACCGCGTCCGCTCCCTCGGGGAGGGCCAGCCTGACCAGGACCATCGCCGCCGCCAGGATCAGCGCGAAGAGATCCCCGCCAGGCCCGCCGCGCGCGGTGTCCGCAGTGCCCTGCGCCCCGGCGCGTTCTCCCGCATGGCCCGGCCCGCCCTTGCGTGTCGGCCCCCGGCACCAGCGGGCCACCCCGGCGCCGGCCGCGTCACCGGGAGACGGCCGTCCGGCCGAGCGGAGAAACCGCTCGCGCCACCGGAAGAACGACCGTCCGGCCGGGCGGATAATCGCTCGCACGGTCTCGGCCGCCCCCCTAGGGTGGGCGCCCATGCCGACACCTGTCGAACTGCGCCGCGACCCCCTGCCCCTGCGCGGCCGTACCGCGCTCGTCACCGGTGCCTCCCGGCGGGCCGGGATCGGGCACGCCGTGGCCCGACGGCTGGCCGCCTACGGCGCGAGCGTGTACCTGCACCACCATGTGCCGCACGACGCGGCCATGCCCTGGGGCGCCGACAGTCCCGACGCCGTCGCCGACTCCGTGCGCGAGGCGCTCGGCGACCCCCGGGCGCGGGTCGCCTCCGGCCCCGGCGACCTGGCCGACCCGGCGGAACCGGCCCGGCTGGTCCGCACCGTGACCGAGGAGTTCGGCCGCCTGGACATCCTGGTGGCCAATCACGCCCTCAGCGGCTCCGACGGCACCCTGGACGACATCGACGCGGCGATGCTGGACGCCCACTGGGCCGTCGACAGCCGCTCGGTGCTGCTGCTCGTCCAGGCGTACGCCCGTTCGCGCGCGGCCCTGCCCGCGGATGCCCCCGGCGGGCGCGTGGTGCTGATGACCTCCGGCCAGGACCAGGGCGGAGGGATGCCGGGCGAGATCGCCTACGCCCTGCAGAAGGGCGCCCTCGCCTCCGTCACCCGCGCCCTGTCCACCGCGCTCGCCGAGCGGGGGATCACGGTGAACGCGGTCAACCCCGGACCCGTCGACACCGGGTACGCCACCGGCGAGGTGCGGGCGGCCGTGGCCGCGCGGTTCCCCGCCGGACGCTGGGGCGCGCCCGACGACCCCGCCCGCCTCATCGCCTGGCTGGCCACCGACGAGGCGCGCTGGATCACCGGCGAGGTCGTGAACTCCGAAGGCGGCTTCCGGCGCTGAGCCCGGATGCCCGGACGGTCAGAGCCGGGACAGCTCGTCCAGCAGGTCGTCCAAGCCCAGCGAGCCCTGGGACAGCGCCGCCATGTGCCAGGCCTTCAGGTCGAACGCGGCGCCGTGCCGCGCGCTCGCCCGTTCCCGGCCCAGCAGCCAGACCCGCTCGCCCAGCTTGTAGCCGATGGCCTGGCCCGGCATGGTCAGATACCGGGTCAGCTCGCTCTCCACGAAGTCCCCCGGACGGCTGCTGTGCGCCCCGAAGAACTCCTCCGCCAGCTCCGGCGTCCAGCGCTCGCCCGGACGGAACGGGGAGTCGGCCGGGATCTCCAGCTCCAGGTGCATGCCGATGTCGATGATCACCCGCACGGCGCGCATCATCTGCGCGTCCAGATAGCCGAGGCGTTCTTCGGGATCCCGCAGGAACCCGAGTTCGTCCATCAGCCGCTCCGCGTACAGCGCCCAGCCCTCGACGTTGGCGCTGACCATGCCGACCGTCGCCTGGTAGCGGGAGAGACTGTCCGCCACGTGCGTCCACTGCGCGAGCTGGAGGTGGTGGCCGGGCACGCCCTCGTGGTACCACGTCGAGACCAGGTCGTAGACCGGGAAGCGGGTCAGGCCCATCGTGGGCAGCCAGGTCCGGCCGGGCCGGGAGAAGTCCTCCGACGGGCCCGTGTAGTAGGGGGCCGCCGCGCCGCCGGGCGGCGCGATGCGCGACTCCACCCGCCGCACCCGGTCGGCCAGTTCGAAGTGGGTGCCGTCCAGGTCCTCGATCGCCCGGTCCATCAGCCCCTGGAGCCAGTCGCGGGTCTCGTCCACGCCCTCGACGTGCCGCCCGTGCTCGTCCAGGTGCGCGAGCGCCTCCCACGGCGTCTTCGCGCCGGGCAGGATCTTCTCCGCCTCCTCGCGCATCTCGCCGAGGAGGCGGTGGAACTCCGCCCAGCCGTAGGCGTACGCCTCGTCCAGGTCCAGGTCGGTGCCGTTGTAGTAGCGGGCCCAGCGCGCGTACCGCTCCCGGCCGGCCACGTTCGGGGCGCCCTCGATCGCCGGCGCGTACACCCGGCGCAGCCAGTCCCGCAGCTCCACCACGGCGCCGGTCGCCGCCCGCGCCGCCTCGTCCAGCTCGGCGCGCAGCGCCCCGGGTCCCGCGGCGGCGAAGTCCTCGAACCAGCCGCGGCCCTCGCCGGTGCCCGCCCACTCGGTCAGCTGGCCGATGAACGTGGCGGTCGGCCGCGGCGCCGCGAACAGCTCCCGGTCCAGGCCGAGCCGGAGGGAGGCGCGGTAGCCCGCGAGCGCGGCGGGCACCGCGCGCAGCCGCTCGGCGATCGCCGCCCAGTCCTCCTCCGTGTCCGCCGGGGTGACCGTGAAGATCTCCCGGACCTCGTGGCCGGGTGTGTGCATGTTGCCGATCTCGCGCAGGTGTTCGCCCGCCTCGTACACGGCGAGCCGGGCGGTCAGCCGCTCCCGCAGCAGCCGCCCGCAGCGCCGCTCGGCATCGCTGTCCGCGCCGGGCTGCCGCTCCGCCTCGTCGAGCCTCGCGAGGGTGGCCCGGGTCAGCCGCGCCTGCGCGTCCCGTCCCGCGGGCGAGTAGTCGGGCAGCCGGCTCGAACTCTCCGGCACCCCGAGGTAGGTGCCGGTGACCGGGTCGAGGGCGATGAGGTCGTCCACATAGGCGTCGGCGACCTGACGGGGCAGCGGGATCTTGGTATCGGACATGCGGCCCATCCTCGTACGCCGGGGATCACCGCGTCACCCGCGCACGGCGCGTTTCAGCTCCGGTCGTGGCCGGGCGGCAGCAGCGGCCCGCACTCCCACTGCTGGAAGACCAGCCGGGTCTCCACCCGGGCGACCTCGCGCCGTGCCGTGAACTCGTCCAGTACCAGCCGCTGGAGGTCGGCCATGTCCGCGACGGCCACATGCACCAGATAGTCGTCCGGGCCGGTCAGATGGAACACCGTCCGCGCCTCCGGCAGCGCCCGGATCCGCTCCACGAACGGCCCGACCAGCTCCCGCCGGTGCGGCCGTACCTGCACCGACAGCAGCGCCTGGAGGCCGCGCCCCAGCTTGGCCGGGTCCAGCCGCAGCCGGTGGCCGAGGATCACGCCCGAGCGGCGCAGCCGGGCCACCCGGTCCAGACAGGTCGACGGGGCCACGCCCACCTGCGCGGCGAGGTCCCGGTAGGTGGTCCGGGCGTCGTTCTGCAACAGCCGCAGCAGATGCAGATCCACCGGATCCAGTACGACGGACTCGGCCATGTGCCGAACGTAGCACGGCACTTGGCCCCGCAGAACCGGGCGGTGTTCACCCTTGCGCCCATGGACACAGCGAGCACCGGTGCCTACGACGGCGTAGGCACCGCACCGAGAGCCCTGACCACCGAGGCCGTGCACGCCGGCCGCGACGACCTGGCCCGGCAGGGCCTGCACGCCCCGCCGATCGACCTGTCCACCACCTACCCGTCCCACGACAGCCGGGCCGAGGCCGCCCGCATCGACGCCTTCGCCACCGACGGCGCGGACCTGGCCGGCCCGCCGGTCTACGCCCGCCTGGGCAACCCGACCGTCGCCCGCTTCGAGACCGCCCTCGCCCGGCTGGAGGGCACCGAGACCGCCGTCGCCTTCGCCAGCGGGATGGCCGCGCTGAGCGCGGTGCTCCTGGCCCGCGCTTCGGCGGGCCTGCGGCACGCCGTCGCGGTACGGCCCCTGTACGGGTGCAGCGACCACTTGCTGACCGCCGGACTGCTCGGTACGGAGGTCACCTGGACCGACCCGGCCGGCATCGCCGGCGCGCTGCGGCCGGACACCGGGCTGGTGATGGTCGAGTCCCCGGCCAATCCGACCCTCGCCGAGGTCGACCTGCGGGCCGTCGCCCGCGCCTGCGGCCCGGTCCCGCTGCTCGCCGACAACACCTTCGCCACGCCGGTGCTCCAGCGGCCGGCCGGGCAGGGGGCGCGGCTGGTGCTGCACAGCGCCACCAAGTACCTCGGCGGCCACGGGGACGTGCTGGCCGGGGTGGTCGCCTGCGACGAGGAGTTCGCCGGGCGGCTGCGGCGGATCCGGTTCGCCACGGGCGGCGTCCTGCATCCGCTGGCCGGCTATCTGCTGCTGCGCGGCCTGTCCACCCTCCCGGTGCGGGTCCGGGCCGCCTCCGCGAACGCCGCCGAGCTGGCCCGCCGGCTCGCCGCGGACCCGCGGGTGGCCCGGGTGCGCTATCCGCGCCTCGGCGGCGCGATGGTCGCCTTCGAGGTCCACGGCGATCCGCACGAGGTGATCTCCCGGGTGCGGCTCGTCACCCCCGCGGTGAGCCTGGGCAGCGTCGACACGCTCATCCAGCACCCCGCGTCCATCAGCCACCGCATCGTGGACACCGGCGACCGGCACGACGCGGGCGTCACCGACCGCCTGCTCCGTCTGTCCGTGGGCCTGGAGGACGTCGACGACCTGTGGGCGGACCTGGACCGGGCGCTGGGCGCGACGCCCGAACGGCAGGACGCGGGCGCGCGGGAGGAGGCGGTGCGCTGAGGGGACGCGGCGTCCGGTCGCCTCCGGCGGCCCGGCGGCCGAAGGGCCCGGCCCCGGAGTACCGGTCGCCGGGCCCTGCCGCCGGTGGCCGTCAGTCGCGGTGGGCCGGGTCGGTGAGGCGGGGAGCGGCGGAGGACCGCGGGGGCGCGTCCAGGCGGGCCGTGATGACCAGGGTGCCCTCCTCGATCTGGTAGTCCAGCGGGAGGCCGAGGGCGCGCATCGCGGCGATCATGCCGGTGTTGGACGCCTTGGTCACGGCGTACACGCTCGCGCAGCCGGCCTCCGCCGCCATCGAGACCAGCCGGCCGAGGAGTTCGCCGCCGACGCCGCGCCGCTGCCACTCGTCCTCGACCAGCAGCGCGACCTCCGTCTCGTCGCCGTCCCACAGCAGGTGCCCGAGGCCGACGATCCGGCCGGCGGCGGTCTGCGCGGCCAGGGTGCGGCCGAAGCGGGGGCTGAGCAGGTGGTTCAGATAGCGGTCGGCGTCGCCGACCGGGCCGTGGTAGCGCAGGCCGAGCGTGTGCGCCGAGCACCGCTCGTGCATCGCCCTGGCCGCGGGCAGGTCCCCGGTGCCGACCCGGCGCACCGTGATGTCGTCGCCCTCGGGCAGCGTCAGCACGTCCTGCCCGCCGGGGATCCGCGGCCCGAGCCGCCCGTCCAGCTCCACCAGCGCCCGGGCACGGGCGAACTCCGTCGGCGTGAACGGCAGATACGGCCGCTCCACGGTGAGCACCCCGCCCTCCGGGGCCGGCAGCCGCATCACCGTGTCCTCCAGCACTCCCTCGGCCGGCACCGGCAGCGGGCCCCGGCCGCCGCCGGCCGGTGTGCCGGGCAGCGACCGGATGGTGCACCGGCCCAGCAACTGGCGGAGCGCGAGGGGGAGTTCGGAGGCGTCCAGGGCCGTACGGGCGGCCAGGCCCAGCACCCGGGTCGGCGCGTCGACCAGATCGTGGGCGTCGGCCCGCTCGATCCACGTGGACGTGCCCCCGGCCAGCGCGACCGCCCGGGTGATCCCGGTCGCCGCCAGCGTGCCCGGTGCCCGCAGCAGGAACTCGTCCACCGTGCCGTCGGCCAGCGGATGGGTCTGGAGGCTGAGGATGTCCACCCGGTGCTCGGCGAGCGCCGTGCACAGGACGGCCAGGGACCCCGGCTCGTCCTTCACCGTCGTCCGCATCCGCCACAGCGCGCCCGGGCCGGGGAGGGGGGCCACCGGGGTGCCGGGCCGCTCGGACGGCCCGGCCGGCCGCGTCGCGGCGGTCGGCCGGGCACCGGTATCGCTCGCGGGCGGCGCGTGTCCGTGGCGGCGTGACCACCACACGTGGAAGCCCGCCGTCGCGGCCAGCACGATCGCGGAGATCACGAGCAGGGCCGGTCCGTCCGGCCCGTGCCCGATCAGGTTGGCCACCGCGTCCGCGACGGCCACCGCGGTGAAGAGCGCGGCGAGTTCGACGAGGTCCCGCCGCCAGTGGTGCACGGGCCGCCCGTGCCGGGCCCGGGTCACATCAGGCATCTCTGGAGTCATGCGGCCACTGTGCAGGAGGGGTGTTGCGCGATCACGAACTGATTGTGTCCGATGGGTAAAGCATGCTCCGTCCCATTTGTTGCATTTTCTACGGCCGACCGGGCGCCCGGCTCGCTCCGGCCGCCCCGGATCCGCCTACTGACCGACCCGCCCCGGCTGCAGCGTCCGGCTGAACAGCACCCCGCCGTCCTGCTCCCGCAGCCGTACCGTCAGCTCCCCGCTGTCCCCGTCGATGTCCACCTCGCCGAAGAACTGGTAGCCGCCGGCGGGCGAGACGTTGGACGCGGCCGGGGCCTTCACGAACACCCGCTCCGGCCCGAACGTGCCGTCCAGCGGGCTCGCCGGGAAGGCGCCCGCGTTCAGCGGCCCCGAGACGAACTCCCAGAACGGCTCGAAGTCGGTGAACGCGGCCCGGGAGGGCTGGTAGTGCTGGGCCGAGGTGTGGTGCACGTCCGCCGTCAGCCACACCGTGCCGGTGATCCGCCGGTGCTTGACGAACCGCAGCAGCTCGGCGATCTGCAGTTCGCGCCCGAGCGGCGCCCCCGGGTCGCCCTGGGCCACCGCCTCGAAGTTCGGCCGGCCCTCCGTCGCGTCCGGTACGACCAGCCCGATCGGCATGTCGGCGGCGATCACCTTCCACACCGCGCGCGAGCGGGCCAGCTCCCGCTTGAGCCACTCCAGCTGCTCCCGGCCGAGGATGCCCCGGGGGTCGGTGGTCTGGTCGTCGGGGGAGTTGGCGTTGCGGTAGGTGCGCATGTCCAGCACGAACAGGTCCAGCAGCGGTCCCTGGCGCAGCACCCGGTACACCCGCCCGTCCCGGGCGCCCGGCCGCAGGGTGGGGATCGGGAAGTACTCGCCGAACGCCCGCCGGGCGCGCGCCGCGAGGACGTCGACGCTCTTCTCGGTGTACCGGGCGTCGGTCGTGGCGATCACCTCGCCCGGGTACCAGTTGTTGCGCACCTCGTGGTCGTCCCACTGGACGACCGAGGGCACCTGGGCGTTGAACCGGCGCAGGTTGGCGTCGAGCAGGTTGTAGCGGAAGTTGCCCCGGTACTCGGCCAGGGTCTCGGCGACCTTCGACTTCTCCTCGGTGGTGACGTTCCGCCAGGTGCCGCCGTCGGGCAGCGCCTGGGTCGCGGGGATCGGGCCGTCGGCGTATATGGAGTCGCCGCTGCACAGGAAGAAGTCCGGGTCCAGCGCGGCCATGGCGTCGTAGATGCGGTAGCCGCCGAGGTCGGGGTTGATGCCCCAGCCCTGCCCGGCCAGGTCGCCCGACCACAGGAACCGCACCCCGTCCCGGCGGCGCCGGGAGACCGTGCGGAAGGTGCCGGTGACGGGCTCCGAGGTGCGGCGCGGGTCGTCCGGGTCGGCGAGCAGCACCCGGTAGTGGATCTGCTCGCCGGACGGCAGGCCGTGCAGCCGGGTGGTGCCGGTGAAGTCCGTGCCGCCGCCCAGCAGCGGGCCGTGCCACCGGCGCGGATCGCGGAACGACTCGGTGGCCGAGGTCTCCACGATCATGCGGGCGGGCCGGTCCGCACGCACCCACACCAGACCCGAGTCGGCGCCCACGTCACCGGTCTGCACGCCCCAGCCCGCCCGGGGGCGGCCGGAGCGGGCGAACGCCGGGGCCGCGCCGAGGCCGACGGGCAGGGTCAGGGCCGCCGACGCGGCGAGCGAGCCGCGCAGAACGCCGCGGCGGCCCGGGAGTGGACGGTGGGACATGGCTGCGCCTCCAGGGACGGGATCCGGCCAGTGTGCACAGCCACACCTACTGGTGCGGCGCGGCGGGCACGCGAACCGGAAGTGAACTCCGGCCGGCCGGCGGGCCCCCGGCGCCCCTCAGCGGCTGCCGTCCAGGATCACCCGCGCCACCAGTGCCGGGTCGTCGTTCATCGGGACGTGACCGCAGCCGGGCAGCCGCACCAGCCGGGCGTGCGGGATGAGCCGCTTGGCGCGGATGCCCTGGCGGGGAACGAGGATCCGGTCCCGGGCGCCCCAGGCCACCGTGACCGGGAGACCGGGCACGTCGTCGGTGAACCGGACGGCGGCGCCCGCCCGCAGGGTCGCCGCGAAGCCGGTGGCCGTCGCGAGCGCGTGCGTCTCGGCGACCACCGCCGTCGGCGAACGGCGCGCGGGGCGGGCGTAGATGGTGCTGGTCAGCGCCGTGCGGCCGGCCGCCGTGCGGGACAGCCCCGCCACCACCGGCGACGGCAGCCGCCGGGCGATGCCGCGCATGCCGAGCAGCACCGTGAACGCGTAGCGCCGCTCCGCCCGCGACCAGAAACCGGCGGGGGACAGGGCGGTGACGGACCGTACGAGCCTCGCCCGGCCCAGTTCGAGGGCGAGCAGACCGCCCAGCGAGTTCCCGGCCACGTGCGGGCGGTCCAGGTCCAGTGCCCGGAACAGGGAGCCGAGCACGGTGCTGGTGGTGGGCAGGTCGTAGGCCAGGCCGTCCGGCAGTCCCGGGGAGGCGCCGAACCCCGGCAGGTCCACGGCGATCACCTCCCGCTCGGTGGCCAGGATGTCCACGACCGGGTCCCAGGCCTGCCGGTGGTGGCCGATGCCGTGCAGCAGGACCAGCGGTTCACCGCGGCCCACGCGCGCGTAGGACACGGTCACCTCGCCCGGACCGTGGGGGGCGGGGACCTGGAAGGAGACGGTGGCGGACATGAGGTGCTCCTCGTCTGTGCTGCCGGCGGACGCCGTAGACAGCTTGTCAGCAACCGCCTACCGGCGGGTAGCCCCTGGCGGGCACCGGCCCCGTTTCCGGGTGGACACCGGCGGGCGGTTCCGGTGGGATGGGCCCGTGACCGCGCAGCCCGCCACCGATGTCTTCGAAGAACACCGGCCCCTGCTCATGGGGGTCGCCTACCGCATGCTCGGCCGGGTCGCCGACGCGGAGGACGTGGTGCAGGAGGCCTGGCTGCGCTGGTACCACGCCGACCGCCCGGAGGTCCGCGAACCGCGCGCCTATCTGGTCCGCGTCACCACCCGGCTGGCCATCGACCGGCTGCGCCAGGCCCAGCGGCGCGGCGAGTCCTATATCGGCCCGTGGCTGCCGGAGCCCTGCCTCACCGAGTTCGCCGGCACCGCGCCGGACTCCGCCGAACGCGCCGTGCTCGCCGACACGGTCTCCCTCGCCGTCCTGGTCGTCCTGGAGTCGCTGTCCCCGCTGGAACGGGCCGTGTTCGTGCTCAGGGAGGCGTTCGGCTACCCGTACGCCGAGATCGCCGAGCTGCTGGAGCGGACCGAGCCGGCGGTACGGCAGCTCGCCGGGCGGGCCCGCCGGCACGTGGCCGAAAGACGCCCACGCTACGACGTCGACCCCACCCGGCGCCGGGAACTGACCGAGCGTTTCCTCGCCGCCGCAGGCGGGGGCGACCTCCGGGAGCTGATGTCCCTGCTCGCCCCCGACGTCCGGCTGGTCGGCGACAGTGGCGGCAAGGCCAAGGCGCCGGTGCGCGTCCTGCACACCGCCGACAAGGTCGGCCGCTTCCTCGTCGGCGCCGCCCGCACCGCCCCGGCGGACCGGACCTACCGCGTCCTGGAGGCCAACGGCGGCCCCGCCCTGCTGATCCTGGTCGGCGGCGCGCCCGACAGCCTGTTCCAGGTGGACATCGCCGACGGCCGCATCACGTCCGTCTACATCATCCGCAACCCCGACAAGCTCCGGCACCTCGCCACCCGCTGACCCGCCGCCCCCGCTCCGAGCCCCCGCCGCCCCGGCGGGGGCTTCGCCGTACCCCCGCACGCCCCCGTACGACGGGAGCTTTGCCGCGATGTCACACACACCGTCGCGCGCGAACGCCTCGTGAACGCTTCGCGGCCGGGCGTCCGGATACCGGCCGGGCGGCCGAGGATTGGTCTTGACCAAGGGTGAGCGCCGCCCTATGGTCGCAGAGAAGTGCAACAACCTTTAATAAACAAGGGCGCCAAAAACCGCCGGACCACGGCTCTCGCGGAGGACAGGGTGGGGACCACGCAGCTGGAATCGGTACCGGAACCGAAGTACTGGCATCTCAAGACCGTGCTCAGCGAGGCACTCGACTCCGAGTTCTCGGTCGGCGAGATCCTGCCCAACGAGCGTGATCTGGCCGCCCGCTTCGGCGTGGCCCGCGCCACGCTCCGCCAGGCCCTCGAACAGCTGGAGCTGGAGGGACGGCTGCAGCGCCGGCGCGGGGTCGGCACGACCGTCGCGCCCCCGCGCGTGGGCGTGGCCGTCGGCACGGAGCAGCACGACTGGCCCGGCGCGGCCGGGGACGCCTGGCAGCCCGTCGACAGCGCCCAGGCGGTGCCGCCCGCCGCCGTCGCCGCCGCCCTGGAGACCGGCGCGGACGAGGCGGTGCACACCGTGCGCCGCTCCCGGACGTCCCACGGCCAGCAGGTCGCCACCGAGCTGCTCTACATCCCGGCGGCCTCGGTGCCCGGTCTGACCGCGATCGACGCCCCGTCCGGCGCCGCACGCGCGCGTGCGGTACTGCGGGAGCTTCAGCACCTGCCGCTGGAGGGGGAGGACCGCGCGGTCGAGCTGGGCTCCGCGCGCGCGGACGACGCGCGGGCCCTGGACCGGCTCCCCGGCTCCCCGGTCCTCGTCCTCACCACCCGCTTCTTCGCCCAGGGCCGCACCGCCGCCCTGTCGGTGGCGACCTACCGCGCCGACACCTGCCGGCTCACCTTCGGCGACTCGGCGGGGGTCGAGATACACCACGACCCGGAGCAGCGCGCCTCCTGAACCCCGGAGCCCAGGGAGCCCCCGACCGCGGGGCCGCACACCGACCGCGGCCCCGCGAGGAGCCTTCGGGCACGCCCGCCGGTACACCGGCCCGCGCGCACGCCACGGCCGGGTTCCGTCGGCTCGCCACCGAGGTGGTACGGCACCCGGTCCGGGCCCTGGGCCATGGTCATGTCGAGCCGAGCCGTCCCGAGGCGGTGTCCGGGCGCGCGGCGCGGTCGGGTCCAGGCACGGCGTGCCGGCCCAGGCCGTTGTCACCGCCGCGACGGGCTGCCGGCCCGCGCGCACGCCACGGCCGGGCTCAGCGGCGCGTCACCGTGCCGTCCACGGCGAACAGCTCCTCCTCGACATGGTCCAGGGCCAGCCGCAGCGCCCCCGTGGCGACCGCCGCCTCGCCGAGCACCGACAGCGTCACCCGGGGCGGACGCAGGCAGTAGCGGGCCAGTTCGCGGCGCAGCGGCTCCAGGACGCCGTCCAGTCCGGACGCCCAGCCGCCGATCACGACCAGCTCCGGATCGAGCGCCAGCACCAGCGCCGCCACGTCGTGCACCAGCCGCTGGATGTACCGCTCCACGGCCGCCCGTGCCCGCAGATCACCGCCGCGCGCCAGCGCGAACACCTCGGCGACCGCCTGCTCGTCCAGCGGGTGCAACGGCTCGTCGGTGGTGGAGAGCAGCGCCTCCGGCGTCGCCTCCCGGCCCAGCAGATGCAGCGCGCCGATCTCCCCGGCCGCCCCGCCGTACCCCCGGTGCAGCCGCCCCCCGATCAGCGAACCGGCCCCGGGGCTCAGCCCGGCGAGCACGAACACCACGTCGTCCGTCTCCGCCGCCGCGCCCTTCCAGTGCTCGGCGAGCGCCGCCGCGTTGGCGTCGTTCTCCACCAGCACCGGACAGCGGAAGGACCGGCTCAGCCGCTCCCCGAGCCGCAGCCCCGTCCACTCGGGCAGGGCCGTGCCCAGCCGCACCGTGCCGTCCGCCTCCACGATGCCCGGCGTGCCCACGCCCACCGCGCGCAGCGAACCGCGCGCGACCCCGGCCCGGCGCAGCAGCTCGGCGACCGCGCCGCGCAGCCGGTCCAGCCGCTCGTCCGCCGGGGCCTTTTCGCCGACGTCCTTGGCCTGCGCGCCCAGCACCCGGCCGTCCAGGTCGGACAGGAGCGCGGCGACCCGGTGCGGCCCGATCTCCAGACCCAGCAGGTGCCCCGCCTCGGCCCGGAACCGGAACCGCCGCGCGGGCCGCCCCTGCCGGCGCGCACCGCCCTCGTCGGCCGCCGTCTCCACCACGAGACCGGCCTCGATCAGCCCCTCCACGACGCCCTCGACGGTCGGCCGGGACAGTCCGGTGACCCGGGTGACCTCGGTGAGCGTCGCGCAGTCCGTGGCGCGCAGCGCGTGCAGCACCACCGCGGAATTGATCCTTCGCAGCAGCGAGGGATCGCCGCCGGTCAGCTGCCCCACCGTCCGTCCTCCCAGCTCGCGGGCGTATTGGCCGGATCGTACTCGGCCGGGCGCACCCCGGCGAGTGCCGGGTTGCGCACGCGGCCCGGGCCGGCTCAGCCCGGCTCCACGAACCCCGACTCGTAGGCCGCGATCACGGCCTGGGTGCGGTCGCGCGCGCCCAGCTTGGCCAGGACGGCGCTCACGTGCGACTTCACCGTCTCGGCGCCCACCACCAGCCGCGCCGCGATCTCCGCGTTCGACAGCCCGCGCGCCATCAGCCGCAGCACCTCCCCCTCCCGCTCGGTCAGCCGGGCCCGCTCCAGCGCGGTCCGGGCCGGTGGGCCCCCGTCGCCGTACCGGGCGGCGAGCCGCCGTACGGAGGCCGGGAACAGGAGCGAGTCTCCGGCCGCCACCAGCCGCACCGCGTGCACGATCTCGGCCGGGCGGGCCCGCTTCAGCAGAAACCCGTCGGCGCCCGCGCGCAGCGCCTCGTACACGAACTCGTCGTCCTCGAAGGTGGTCACCACGAGGATCTTCGGCGGCTCGGGCACCGTGCGCAGCACCGCGCGCGTGGCCTCGATGCCGTCCATCAGCGGCATCCGGACGTCCATCGCGACCACGTCCGGCCGCAGCCGGCGTACCAGCGGGATGACAGCCGCGCCGTCGGCCGCCTCGCCCGCCACCTCGATGTCGGGCTGCGCCTCCAGCACGGCCCGCAGCCCCGCGCGGACCAGGGGTTCGTCGTCGACGAGCAGGACGGTGACCGGCATTCGGCCAGCCTAGATCACCCGGCAGATCACCCGAGCGGCAGCTCCGCCCGCACCCGCCAGTCGCCCTCCTGCGGGCCGGTGACGGCGCGGCCGCCGAGCAGCGCGGCCCGCTCCCGTATGCCGCGCAGGCCGCTGCCCCGGCCCGGGCCGGGCGGCGCGCCCGGCAGCGGATTGCGCACCTCCAGGCGGAGCGTCCCGCCGGCGACCCGGACCCGGACCCGCACCGGCACCGCGCCCGCGTGCCGCAGCACATTGGTGAGCGCCTCCTGGAGGATGCGGTAGCCCTCGCGGGACACCGGTCCCGGCACGGCCTCCACCGGACCCGTCACCTCCGCGTCGATCTTCGCGCCCGAGGCCCGCGCCGACTCCAGCAGCCGGCCGGCGTCCGCCAGCGTGGGCCGCGCGCCGACCGGCCGTTCGGCCTCCCGCAGCACGCCCAGCACCCGTTCCAGGTCCTCCAGCGCGGCCCGGCCGGTCTCCTCGATGGCATGCAGCGCCCGGTCGGTGAACTCCGGGTCGCCGGCCGCGCGCGCGGCACCGGCCTGCACCACCGCCAGCGTCAGGGCGTGCCCGATCGAGTCGTGCAACTCCCGCGCGATCCGGGTGCGTTCCAGCAGCTGCTCGGTGCGTTCCTCCAGCGCGGCCAGCCGTTCGGCCGCCGACGGGCCGAGCAGCCGGCGCGCGGCGGCCGTGATCAGCTCGCCGAGCCCGACGGTCACGCCGTAGAAGACGAGCAGCGGCAGCGGCGCCAGCAGGGCCCAGGCGCGGTGCGGCGGCAGCCGGTCCAGCAGCGGGACCCCGGCCGGGGCGTGACCCCACGCGCAGTGCGCCAGCTCGAAGGAGAGGATGGGCAGCCACACCGAGGCGAACACGGCCGCGCCGCCGAGCAGCATGCGCAGCTCCAGCCACAGCACCGTGCGCAGCCGGTCCCGCCAGTTCGCCGCCGGCGCCTTGGAGATGCCCGGGTCCGGTTCGCCGGGCGTGAGCATCAGCAGCGCCTGGATCCCTTCGCCGCGCCGCACCGCGGGCACCAGACCGAGCGGGACGAGGAACAGCGCGGGCAGCCACGGAGTCGTCGGGTCGACGAACAGCCAGACGCTGACCATCAGCATGGGCACCCACAGGTGCATGAGGCGCGTGTACGTCGTCGCGCGCAGCAGCGGGCGCAGGAGGCGGGACATGACGTCATCGTCGCAGCCGGCGGCGGCGGCGGACCTCCCCCGCACGGGGGAGACGGTCCCCGCCGGCGGGGGATGATCCGGTGGCCGGGCCGGACCAGGCTGGTGCCATGACCTGCATCGAAGTGCGCGACCTCACCAAGGAGTACGGCGGCCGGCGGGCCGTGGACGGCCTCACCTTCCGCGTCGGGCCCGGCCGGGTCACCGGCTTCCTCGGCCCCAACGGCGCCGGCAAGTCCACCACCTTCCGCCTGCTCCTCGGCCTCGACCGGCCCACCGCCGGCACCGCCGCCATCGGCGGCCAGGCCTACGCCCGGCTGCGGGAACCGCTGCGCCGGGTGGGCGCCCTGCTCGACGCGGGGGCCGCGCACGGCGCACGCACCGCCCGCGGCCATCTGCTGGCCCTCGCCGCGAGCAACCGCATACCGGCCCGCCGGGTCGACGAGGTCCTGGCGGAGACGGGCCTCGCCGCCGTGGCCCGGCGCCGGGTACGGACGTACTCCCTCGGCATGCGCCAGCGGCTCGGCATCGCCGCCGCCCTGCTCGGCGACCCCGGGGTCGTCCTGCTCGACGAGCCCGCCAACGGCCTCGACCCGGAGGGCATCGTGTGGATCCGCACCCTGCTGCGCCGGCTCGCCGCGGAGGGCCGTACGGTGCTGGTCTCCAGCCATCTCATGGCCGAGACGGCCGAGTTCGCCGATCACCTGCTGATCCTCGGCCGGGGCCGCCTGCTCGCCGACACACCGGTCAAGGACTTCATCCACGCGCGGGTACGGCCGCACGTCCGCGTCCGCACCAGCGACCCCGCAGCCCTCGCCGACCTGCTCGCCCGGCACGGCCACGACGCCTCCCGCGAGGAGGACGGGGCCTGGTCCGTACGGCACGCGCGGATGGACGACCTCGGCCGGCTGATGTCCGAGGCGGGCGTGCCCGTCCTGGAACTCGCCGCCCGGGAGGCCACCCTGGAGGAGGCCTACCTCGATCTGACCGCGGCCGAGGCCGAGTTCACCGCACCGCGCCAGGAGGCCTGACCATGTCCTTCGTCCCCGTCCTCCACGCCGAGTGGATCAAGATCCGCACGCTGCGCTCCCAGTGGGGCGCCCTCGCCGCGGTCCTCGCCGCCACCACCTCGTTCCCGGCGCTCGCCGCGGCCGACGCCGACGACGCGGACCCGCTGTTCTCGGTGTTCTTCGGTGTGAGCTTCGGGCAGATCGCCGCGATCGCCTTCGGTACGACGGCCGTCGCCGCGGAGTTCCGGGGCGGCGCGCTGCGGCTGACGCTGGCGGCGGTGCCCGGCCGGGGCCGCTGGTTCGCCGCGAAGGCGACGGCGATCGCCCTGCCGGCGCTGGCCGTCGGGCTGCTCACCGGGTTCCTCACACTCCTGGTGGGCCGGGCGGCCCTCGGCGCGTCCGCGCCCGGCTGGGCCGAGGGGGCGCGCGGCGCGGTCGGCTGCGGTGTCCACCTGACGCTGATGGCGCTGTTCGCCGCCGGACTCGCGGCCGTGCTGCGCAGTGGAGTCGCCACCCTCTCCGTGCTGATCCCGTTCCTGCTGATCGTGTCCTTCGTCATCGGCGACCTGTCCGGCTCGGTCGCCGACTTCCTGCCCGACCGGGCCGGTCAAGTGGCCCTGCACAGCACCTGGGACGGCGCCCTCGGCCCGTGGAGCGGACTGGCGGTGACCGCGCTGTGGACGGCGGCGGCCCTGGCGGCGGGTGCCTGGAGCGTGCGGTCGAGGGACGCCTGACGGAGGACCAGTTGTCAGTGGTGCCCGCTTTACTGGACCGCATGGACATCGCGGAGTGCCTGACCCTCATCGAGCTGCTGTGCGCCCGGGAGTTCCCGGCGGCGCCCGGCGGGACGGAGCACGGCGAGAGCGGGCCCGGCTATCACCTGGCCGCCTTACGGACCAGCGAGGAGTTCTGGGAGGGCGACGGCAGCGAACGGGAGGAGACGGCGGCGCAGTACGAGGCCGACCGGGACGGCCTCGCCGAACGGCTGGGCGAACGGTGGGGCGGCCCACGTCACTTCAGCCTGTACAGCGTGCTGGACCGGACCCTGGCGGGCGAGGAGATCCCCGAGCCCTGGGCCGGGCTCAGCGGGCACGTCCCGGACGTCCTGCTGTGGCGGGCGCCCGAGGCGGACCGCTGGGTCGCCCTCGGCGTCTCCCAGTGGGACAAGGAACTGCCCTTCCAGTTGCTCGGCATAGTGACGGCGACGGACCCGCCGTGAGACGGGTCCGCGCCGAGGAAGGCTTGGGAGCGCTCCCAATCGTGGTACGGAGCGCCGGTCCCGCCGGAGCCCCGTCGGGGGTCAGCTGGTGGGGAAGGAGTCGGCCGTGCTGATGCGGCTCTTGATCAGCGCCCCCGACTCGGTCAGCACACCGCTGCTGCTGTAATCGCTGCCGTTGCAGGTGCCGGGCTTGAGCGCCGCGCTGCTCTCGTCGGCGTCCGAGTAGGTCCAGTTCGCGTAGCTGATCTTCAGCTGGTCGAGCAGGTCCAGCCAGGCCGTGGTGCTGGTCCGGTCCATCGCCCCGCCACCGGTGGCGCTCACCGTGCCGAACTCGGTGACGAACAGCGGCAGCTTCGAGGCGGCCCGGCTCACCGTGGCGCGGTAGTTGTCCTTGTGGCTCGCGGCGTAGAAGTGGAAGGTGTACATGATGTTGGTGGCGTTGACCGGGTTGTTGACGACCTCGGTCTCGTTGGAGCCGTCCGAGACACCCAGCGAGGACCAGCCCCGGGTGCCGACGATGATCACGGCGTCCGGGTCGGCGGCCCGGATCACCGGGATGACCTGCTCGGCGTAGTTCTTGATGGCCGTCCAGCTCACGCCGTTGGGCTCGTTGGCGATCTCGTAGATCACGTTCTTCTTGGCGGCGTTGCGGGCGGCGACGGACGCGAAGAACGTCTTGGCGCGGTCCAGGTTGTAGTTGGGGTCACCCGGCGTGAGGGTGTGGAAGTCGATCAGGGCGTACATGCCCCGGGCCTCGGCCATGTCGACGAGGCCGTTCACCCGGCTGGTGAAGCCCGCCGGGTCGGTCTCGTAGCCGTTCTCCTGCACGTACATCGCGACGCGCAGCAGGTCCGACTTCCAGTCCTTCGCCAGCGCGTCCAGGGACGCGCTGCTGTAGCACTTGCTGAACCACTGGATGCCGTGCGTGCTCATGCCCCGCAGCTGGATGGGGCGGTTGTACTGGTTGCACAGGTTGACGCCGCAGACGTGCAGCTGCCCGTTGACGTCCACGGGCGTGCCGGTGCCCGGGTTGGGGCCGGGGTCGGTCGGGGTGTCCCCGACGGAGCCGGTGCAGGCGACGCCGTTGAGCGTGAACGCCGACGGCTTGGGGTTGGAGCCGGTGAAGGAGCCGACGAATCCCAGGTCGGTCGACGCGCCGGTGGCCAGGGTGCGGTTCCAGTCGATGCCGGCGGCGCTGAGCGTGGAACCGGACTGCGACCAGGTGGCGTTCCAGCCCTGGACGAACTTCTGCCCCGCGTCCGGCAGGGAGAACTTCAGCGTCCAGCCGGTGACGGGGTCGCCCAGGTTGGTGATCTTCACTCCGGCCTGGAAGCCGCCCTGCCACTGGCTGGTGACGGTGTAGTCGACCTTGCAACCGGTGGCGGCCGCCGCCGGCTGGGGGCCGGCTAGTGCCGTGAGACCCAGCGCCGTGGCGCAGGTCGCCAGCAGGGCCACAATGCGTTTCAAAGCGTTCCTCCTCGTGTGAAGCGGGAACAGCACGATGGGAGCGCTCCCAAAACCCATCGGCCCGAGACCGTACACGGTGCGTGGGTGTGCGTACAGACATGCGGCAGTGAACGATGGGGCGCACGGAGGGACCGCTGCTCAGAGGCGGTCGCGCACAAAAGGCACTACGCGGCCCTGCCCGGCCTTTCGGGCATCGGGCGGGTCAGCCGGCCGCGCCGGCCGCCGCGCGCAGCCGCCCGAACTCCTCGGCCATCGTGGCCGCGGTCCAGTGCGCGTTCAGACCGCTGGGGTTGGGCAGGACCCAGATCCGGGTGTCGCCGATGGTCCGCTCCTGCGGGCCCACCCGGGCGGCGCGGTCGCCGAAGGCCGTGCGGTAGGCGGTCACGCCGACGACGGCCAGCCAGCCGGGCCGCAGCCGCGTCACCTTCCCGGTCAGCAGCCGCCCGCCCTCGACGTACTCCGCGGTGGTCAGCTCGTCCGCCCGCGCGGTCGCCCGGGCCACGACGTTCGTGATGCCGAGCCCGTAGGCCGGCAGCTCCCACTGCTCGGCCGGCTTCAGCAGCCGGGGGGTGAAGCCGGACAGGTGCAGTACCGGCCAGAAGCGGTTGCCGGGGCGGGCGAAGTGGTGGCCGGTCGCGGCCGACATCAGCCCGGGGTTGATGCCGCAGAACAGCACGCGCAGGCCGTCCGCGACCACGTCCGGGACGAGGCGGTCGCGGGCGGCCTCCAGCTCCGCCCGGGTGAAACGCGGGGTGCGGGGCGCGGGAGTCAGAGGATCGCCCCGGGGGTGTAACCGGCCGCCTCGGGGCGCTGCTCGACGATCTTCTCGATGCGGGCGACGACCGTGCCGACCTGTGCGGCGGCGGCGCCGGTGAAGGACAGCTTGTCGGCCATCAGCGCGGCCAGCTGCTCCCGGTCGAGCGGCAGCCGCTCGTCGGCGGCGAGCTTGTCGAGCAGGTCGTTGCGCTCGGCGCCCCGCTCGCGCATCGCGAGCGCGGTGGCGACCGCGTTCTCCTTGATCGCCTCGTGCGCCACCTCCCGGCCGACACCGGAGCGCACCGCGCCCATCAGCACCTTGGTGGTCGCGAGGAACGGCAGGTAGCGGTCCAGCTCGCGGGCGATCACCGCGGGGAAGGCGCCGAACTCGTCGAGCACCGTCAGGAACGTCTCCAGCAGGCCGTCCAGGGCGAAGAAGGCGTCCGGCAGGGCCACCCGGCGCACCACCGAGCAGGACACGTCGCCCTCGTTCCACTGGTCGCCCGCCAGCTCGCCGGTCATCGAGGCGTAGCCGCGCAGGATCACCATCAGGCCGTTGACGCGCTCGCAGGAGCGGGTGTTCATCTTGTGCGGCATCGCCGAGGAGCCGACCTGGCCCGGCTTGAAGCCCTCGGTGACCAGCTCGTTGCCCGCCATCAGCCGGATCGTCTTGGCCAGCGACGACGGGGCCGCCGCGAGCTGCACCAGCGCGGTGACGACCTCGTAGTCCAGCGAGCGCGGGTAGACCTGGCCGACGGAGGTGAAGGCCTGCGAGAAGCCCAGGTGCCGCGCGATGCGGTCCTCCAGCTCGGCGAGCTTGGCGTCGTCCCCGCCCAGCAGGTCCAGCATGTCCTGCGCGGTGCCGACCGGGCCCTTGATGCCGCGCAGCGGGTAGCGGGCGAGGAGTTCCTCGACGCGGCCGTAGGCGACGAGCAGCTCGTCGGCGGCGGTCGCGAACCGCTTGCCGAGGGTGGTGGCCTGCGCGGCCACATTGTGCGAGCGGCCGGCCATGACCAGCTCGGCGTACTCGCCGGCCAGCCTGCCCAGGCGGGCCAGCACGGCCACCGTACGGTCGCGCATCAGCTCCAGCGACAGCCGGATCTGCAGCTGCTCGACGTTCTCCGTGAGGTCACGGGAGGTCATGCCCTTGTGCACGTGCTCGTGCCCGGCGAGGTCGTTGAACTCCTCGATCCGTGCCTTCACGTCGTGCCGGGTGACCTTCTCGCGCTCGGCGATCGAGGCCAGGTCGACGGTGTCGAGGACGCGTTCGTAGTCGGCGATCGCCTCGTCCGGCACCTCGATGCCGAGGTCCTTCTGGGCCCGCAGTACGGCGAGCCAGAGCCGGCGCTCCAGCCTCACCTTCTGCTCGGGCGACCAGAGCGTGGCGAGCTCGGCGGAGGCGTAGCGTCCGGCGAGGACGTTCGGGATGCGGGGCTTGGCGGGCGCTGAAGTCACGTGTCCAGAGTCTACTGGCGATTAGTGCAGGCCAGCGCCACGCCCCCGTTGGGCGGAAGCTACGAGACGTACGCCACTTTCCGGCTAGGCCCCGGCTTCGTAGGGCAGCAGTTCCGGGCGCTTGGGCGGGCGGCCGTCGCCGGAGGAGCGGCCGGTGAGCCGGCGGCCTATCCACGGCAGCAGGTGCTGCCGGGCGAAACGCGCGTCGGCGATCCGGCGGGCCGTCCAGCCCGGCGGGAGGGTCGCCGCCATCGGCACGTGCCACTCGGTGTCCTCCGGCTCGTACCCGAGCGTCTGCCACACCGCCTCGGCGACCCGGCGGTGCCCCTCGGCCGTCAGGTGCAGCCGGTCCACGTCCCACAGCCGGGGATCCGCCAGCGCGGGCGCCCCGTACAGGTCGACGACCACGGCGCCGTGCTGGGCGGCCAGCTCGTCCACGCAGGCGAACAACTGCTCCATGCGCGGCCGGAACCGCTCCAGCACCGGGCCCTGGCGGCCGGGGCTGCGCATCAGCACCAGCTGCCGGCAGGAGGGCGCCAGCCGCTCCACGGCCTCGGTGAGCAGGTCCCGGACCCGGACCATGTCGCACTTGGGGCGCAGGGTGTCGTTGAGCCCGCCGACGAGCGTGACGACGTCGGCGTTCATGGCCGCCGCCACCTCCACCTGCTCGTCGACGATCTGCCGGATCAGCTTCCCGCGGACGGCGAGGTTGGCGTACCGGAACCCGGGGGTGCGGGCGGCCATCCGGGTGGCGAGGACGTCCGCCCAGCCCCGGTAGGAGCCGTCGGGCAACAGGTCCGACATGCCCTCGGTGAAGGAGTCGCCGACCGCGACGAGGCTGGTGAACGGGGGAGGGGCGGGATTCGTCTGCATGGCGACAGCGATGGTAACCCGGCGCCATACCCGTCGGTCGGTCGCCCCGGAACCCGGGGCGCGCGGCCCTCGGCCTCACCCCGGCGCGGGCTGGCCGAACAGCTCCCGCAACACGTCCTCCATGGTCACCAGGCCCGCCAGCCGTCCGTCGTCGCCGAGCACGGCGGCGAGGTGGGTGCGGCTGCCGCGCATCGCGGTGAGCACGTCGTCCAGCGGGGTGGCCTCCTTCACTCGCGCGATGGACCGCATGTCCCGCAGCCGGAACGGCATGTCCCGGGGCGAGGCGTCCAGCGCGTCCTTGACGTGCAGGTAGCCCACGATCCGGCGGCCGGTGTCGACCACCGGGAAACGGGAGAAGCCCGACTCGGCGGACAGCCGCTCCAACTGCTCCGGGGTGATGCCCACCCGTGCGTAGACCACCCGGCGCAGGGGCACGACCACGTCCCGCACCGGCCGGCTGCCCAGCTCCAGGGCGTCGTGCAGGCGCTCCTGCGCCCGGTCGTCGATCAGGCCCGCCTGGCTGGCGTCCTTGACGATCTCGGCGAGTTCGGTGTCCGTGAACGTCGCCGACACCTCGTCCTTGGCCTCCACCCGCAGCAGCCTCAGCAGCCCGTTGGCGAACGCGTTGATCGCGAAGATCACCGGGCGCAGCGCCCGGGACAGCGCGACCAGCGGCGGGCCGAGCAGCAGCGCGCTGCGCACCGGCTCCGCCAGCGCGATGTTCTTGGGGACCATCTCGCCGAGCAGCATGTGCAGATACGTGGCCAGGGCCAGCGCGATCACGAAGGAGACCGCGTGCCCCGCGCTCACGGGCACGCCCACCGCGTGGAACACCGGCTCCAGCAGATGCGCGATCGCCGGTTCGGCGACCACACCGAGCACCAGCGTGCACAGCGTGATGCCGAGCTGGGCGGCGGCCAGCAGCGCGGAAACGTGCTCCAGACCCCACAGCACGCTGCGGGCCCGGCGGTCGCCCTCCTGGGCCAGCGGCTCGATCTGGGAGCGGCGCACCGAGATCAGGGCGAACTCGGCGCCCACGAAGAAGGCGTTGACGACCAGGGTCGACAGACCGATCAGCAGCTGTACGGCGGTCATCGCGTGCCCTCCCTCGTCCGACGGGTTCCGTCGGCCCCGTGGCCGCGCCCCGTCCGGTCCCGTCGCCTGCCGCCGGCGCCCCGTCCGGTCCCGTCGGACGGATCACTCCGTTCGTCGTCCAGGGGCGCGTGCAGCAGCAGCCGGGCGGCCCGGCGGCCGGCGGCGTCCACGACGTCCAGGCGCCAGCCGGCCACCTCGACGCTGTCGCCGGCGGCGGGTATCCGGCCCAGCTCGGTGGCGACCAGGCCGGCCAGTGTCTCGTACGGCCCCTCGGGCGCGCGCAGCCCCACGCGCGCGAGCTGGTCGGTGCGGGCGGCGCCGTCCGCCGCGTACAGGGCGCGGCCCCGCTCGTCGGCGCCGGCCGGGGCGAGGTCGGGCGTCTCGTGCGGGTCGTGCTCGTCCCGCACCTCGCCGACGACCTCCTCCACGATGTCCTCCAGGGTGGCGACGCCCGCGGTGCCGCCGTACTCGTCGATGACGACGGCCATGGTGCGCCGGCCGCCGAGCCGGTCCAGCAGCCGGTCCACGGTCAGCGACTCGGGCACCAGCAGCGGTTCGCGCATGATCTGCGCGACCGTGCGGTGGCGCCGCTGGTCGGCGGGGACGGCCAGCACGTCCTTGATGTGGGCGGTGCCCACGACGGAGTCCAGGCTGCCGCGGTAGACCGGGAACCGGGACAGCCCGGTGGCCCGGGTGGCGTTGGCGACGTCCTCGCAGGTGGCCTGCATGTCCAGGGCGACGACCTGGACGCGCGGGGTCATCACGTTCTCCGCCGTGAGGTCGGCCAGGTTCAGGGTGCGGACGAACAGCTCCGCGGTGTCCGGCTCCAGCGCGCCCTCCTTGGCGGAGTGCCGGGCGAGCGCGGCCAGCTCCTGCGGACCGCGCGCGGAGGCCAGCTCCTCGGCCGGTTCGACGCCGAGGCGGCGCACGAAGTGGTTGGCCGTGTTGTTCAGGTGGGTGATGAAGGGCCGGAAGGCCGCGCTGAACCAGCGCTGGGCGTTGCCCACCCGCTTGGCCATGGCCAGCGGCGAGGAGATCGCCCAGTTCTTCGGCACCAGCTCGCCGACGACCATCAGGAAGACCGTCGACAGGGCCGTGCCCAGCACCAGCGCGACCGAGGTGGCGGCCGACCGGGACAGCCCCAGCCCCGTGAAGGGGCCGGAGAGCAGCGTGGCGATCGAGGGCTCGGCGAGCATGCCGACCACCAGGTTGGTGACGGTGATGCCGAGCTGGGCGCCGGAGAGCTGGAACGTCAGGTTCCGTACGGCCTTCAGGGCGCCGGGGGCGCCGCGCTCGCCGCGGGCGGCGGCCCGTTCCAGCTCGCCGCGTTCCACCGTGGTCAGCGAGAACTCGGCGGCGACGAAGGCGCCGCAGGCCAGCGACAGCAGGATCGCCAGCAGGAGGAGGAGCACTTCGGTCATCGGGTCACCCCCGTCCCAGGATCGGACAGGGCAGGGGAGTGCGCGCGGTGTCGCGGACTGGGAGGCTCGCCCATGGGCGGACGCTCACAACCTTTCATAGAGGGCCGAGTGCTCCCTCCAGAGTAAAGGATGAGCAAAAACGCCTCGCGGTCTCACTCCGCGAGCGGCTTGACCCAGCGCCGCCAGTGCTCCTCGGGCCCGTACCCGGCCGCGCCCCAGGCGTGGTGCGCGGTCTCGTTGCGGACCAGCACCATCGCGTCCGCGCGCCGCCCGCCGAGCCGTACGAACCGCTCCTCGGCGGCGGCCAGCAGCGCCGAGCCGATGCCCTGCCGCCGTCGCTCCGGGTGCACCGCGAGCCGGTACAGGTGGCAGCGCCAGCCGTCGAAGCCGGCGATCACCGTGCCCACCAGCTCGCCGCCCCGCTCGGCCAGAAGGAGCGCCCCGGGGTCCCGGGCCACCAGCCGCTCCACCCCGGCCCGGTCGTCACTGATGCTCGTGCCCTCGGCCGCTGTCCTCCAGAAGGCGAGGACGGAGTCGAGGTCGGCGGGTACGGCGGCACGTATGCGCAGGTTGGTCATGCCCTCATCATGATCGGGAACGCCCCCGCGGCCCAGGGGGTTTCCGTCAGGCGGACTCCTCGCGCAGCCGCGCCATCACCGGCGCGAACGCCTCCATGAACGGCTCCAGCACGGTCAGGTAGGTGAACCCGTACCGCTCGCGCTGCGCCCGTACCTTCGCCACCACGTCCTCGAGCGGACCGGCCAGCACGATGGGCAGGGCGACCGCCTGCTCCGCGGTGAGCCCGCTCTGCCGCTCCAGCAGCGGTTTCAGCACCGGCTCGGGGTCGTCGGCGACGGCCACCAGCTGGATCAGCAGGTTCAGCTCGGCGGGCGTCGCCCGGTGCTCCGCCAGCGCGCGGTAGCGGGCCACCCGCTCGTCCAGTTCCCCGGCGGTGAGCGGGTCCAGCGTGCCGGGCGTCCTGCCCGGCCGGGCCCCGGTGAAGGCCGCGATGTCCGCGTGCTCGGCGGTCAGCCGCAGCATCCGGTCGCCGTTGGCGCCGATCAGCACCGGCACCCGGGACTGCGTGGGCCGCGGCCGGTGGTCGTCCGAGCCGAGCAGCCGGTCCAGCTCCCCGACCGTGCGCTCCAGGTGGTCCACCCGCTCGCGCGGCGAGCCGTACGGCAGCCCGGCCGCCTCGTGCTCCGCCTGCGTGTACCCGGTGCCGAGGCCCAGCTCGAGCCGGCCGCCGGTCAGCGCGTCCGTGGTCGCCACCTCGCGGGCCAGCAGCGCAGGGTTCCAGAAGCCCGCGTTCAGCACGAACGTGCCGACCCGCGGCCGCTCCGTGGCCTGTGCCGCCGCGACCAGCGCGGGGAACGGCGCGGGCAGCCCGAGGTGGTCCGGAACGAGGATCACGTCGTACCCCAGCTCCTCCGCGCGCCGGCACTTGGCACGCCACTCGGCGGCGGGCGCCGGGTCCAGCAGATTGACTCCGAAGCGGAACGGACGCGACATGAACTCTCCCCGATTCGATGGCGACTTGAGCCGCATCGATTCCATCATGTCCGCCCCGGCGCGATCATGTGTGGATGATCACCGCCGGTGACGGCGCACGGGATCCGGACCCGCGCCACCGTGCGCCCTTGCCGCCGCTAGCACCCCGGCGCTAGCGTCGAGGCATGGCGAAGACCCAGCTGAACGTGCGCGTGGACGAGGGCACCGCCCGCGTGGCCCGCGAGCGCGCCCTGGCCCGCGGCATGAGCGTCAACCGCTACATAGAAGAGCTGGTCAGACAGGACGCCGGGGAAACAGGGCGCACGTTCGTGGAGGCCGCCGCCGACTTCATGAAGCAGTACGCGTCCGTGTTCGCCGAGGAGTCCGCCGAGGCGCACGGCACCGGACCGGGGGAAGGCCGCCGCTGATCCCCCGCCCCCGCACGGCCCTTTCCGGAAGCCGATCCGCCGAAGCCGACGCCCTGAAGCAGATTCCTTGAACGATCTCCGTATCGACCTCGCCTGGCTGCTCATGCTCGCCGAACAGAAGACCCCGGGGGACCCGCAGGTCACCGACTGGGGCGCCCTGGTCGCCGCCGTGGCCCGGCACCAGGCCGAGATATTCGGCGTCCCCGTCTACGCCGACCCGTACGCCCGCGCCGCCTCCCTGCTCCAGCTGCTCCTCCACGTCCCCGCCCTGGAGCGCGCCAACGCCCTGTTCGCCTCCGCCGTCGCCTACGCCTATCTGGTCGCCAGCGGCGAGAAGATCGCCACCACCCCCGAGCAGGTCCGCGACCTCGCCCGGCTGGTCAAGGACGGCGCGGCGGGCGTCGACGACATCGCGCGCGAGCTGCGCCGCTGGAGCGGCTGACCAGCGCCGTCCCGGCCCCCTCGGGCCGCCGGGCGACGCCCGGCACGCGGAAGGGGAACGGCGGCGCCGCCCGCCCGGACGGGGACCGCGGGGCGGGCGGCGGCGCCGTACGTCAGCGCGCGAGCACGGGTACCGTGCCGGCCACGCCGGCTACGCGGCCTCCCGGGCGCGGAACGCCTCCGCGTCCCAGGTCCCGTCCAGCCGGGGGGCCAGCCAGGCGGGCGCGGTGGTACGGAACGCGGCGGGCGGCAGCGCCCCCGCACCGGCGGGCAGCGCGCCGAGCAGCGGGGCGCCGGCCACCTCCGGCAGATCGGCCACGTTGCAGCGGGTGGCCAGGTCCGGGTCGCCCGGCCAGCTGCCGATCACCACACCGGCCAACTCCAGCTCCCGGCGCCGCAGTTCGCGCGCCGTCAGTTCGGTGCTGTTGAGCGTGCCGAGCCCGGCCCGCGCGACGAGCAGCACCGGCGCGCCCAGCAGCCGGGCGGCGTCGGCCAGCGTGCCGCCGTCCGCGTCGAACCGGACGAGCAGCCCGCCCGCCCCCTCGACCAGCACCAGATCGTGCTCGGCGGCCAGCTTGGCGGCCCGCTCGGCCACCTCCCGCGGACGCACCGGCGCCATACCGGCCCGCCGGGCCGCCGTGTTCGGCGCCAGCGGCTCCGGGAAACGGGCCACCTCGTCCGCCGTGACCGGTCCCGCGAGCCACGCGACCTCGTCCGCGTCCCCGCGCTCCTCCGGCCGCACCCCCGTCTGGGCGGCCTTGAGCACGGCCACCGACCGCCCGGCCGCGAGCGCCGAGGCGGCGACGGCGGCGGTGGTGACCGTCTTGCCGACCTCCGTGTCCGTGCCCGTGATCACCAGTACCCGCATGTCATCCCTCCCGCGCCGCGGCGCACACCGCGCGCGCGATCCGTGCCACGTCCTCGTCCGAGGTGACGTAGGGCGGCATCGTGTAGACCAGGTCACGGAACGGGCGCAGCCACACGCCCGCCCGTACCGCCGCGTCCGTCGCGGCCCGCATGTCGACCGGGTGGTCGAGCTGGACGACCCCGATGGCGCCGAGGACACGGACGTCGCGCACCCCGGGAAGGTCCCGCGCCGGGGCCAGCCCCTCGCGCAGGCCCGCCTCGATCCGCTTGACCTCGCCCAGCCAGTCCTGGCCCAGCAGCAGTTCCACGGAGGCGCAGGCCACGGCCGCCGCCAGCGGGTTGCCCATGAACGTCGGGCCGTGCGCGAGCACCGGCACCTCGCCCCGCGAGATGCCGTCGGCCACCCGAGCGGAGCACAAGGTGGCCGCCAGCGTCAGATAACCACCGGTCAGCGCCTTGCCCACGCACATCACATCGGGGGCGACGGCCGCGTGGTCCGCCGCGAACAGCGCGCCGGTGCGGCCGAAACCGGTGGCGATCTCGTCGAACACCAGCAGCACGTCGTGCGCGTCGCACGCCTCCCGCAGCACCCGCAGGTACCCGGGGGAGTGGAAGCGCATCCCGCCCGCGCCCTGCACCACCGGCTCCACGATCACCGCGGCCAGCTCGTCCGCGTGCCGGGCGATCAGCTCCCGCAGGTGCTCCGCGTACGACTCCTCGTACCCGGCGGGCGGCGGGTCCGCGAACACCTGGCGCGGCAGCACGCCGGTCCACAGCTCGTGCATCCCGCCCTCGGGGTCGCACACCGACATCGGCTGCCAGGTGTCACCGTGGTAGCCGCCCCGCCAGGTCAGCAGCCGCCGCTTGGCCGGCCGGCCCAGCGAACGCCAGTACTGCAGGCACATCTTCACCGCGACCTCGACCGACACCGACCCCGAGTCGGCCAGGAAGACGTGCTCCAGGCCCTCCGGTGACAGGTCGACCAGGAGTTTCGCGAGCCGGACGGCGGGCTCGTGCGTGAGCCCGCCGAACATCACGTGGCTCATCCGGCCCAGCTGCTCGCGCGCGGCCTCGTTCAGGACCGGGTGGTTGTAGCCGTGGATGGCCGACCACCACGACGACATGCCGTCGACCAGCTCGCCGGAACCGCCCGCCAGCCGCAGCCGGACCCCGCTCGCCGCCTCCACGACGAGCGGGTCCACCCGGCCGGGCATCGGGCCGTACGGATGCCACACGTGCCGCCGGTCCAGCTCCAGCAGCTCGGCGACGCCCGGATCAGGCATTGGGCGCGAGGTCCGTGCCGGCACCCCTGCGGCGGACGGCGACGAGGTCGGTGCGGGGCTCGGCGGTGGCCGGCACGCTCGCCGTACCGCACACCCCGCCACCCTCGTGCGACCCGCAACCCGTGCCCGCGTGGGAGCCGCAGCCGGCCTCCGCGTGCGAGCCGCACCCGTGCGCGGCCCCGGCCCGGTGCTCCGGCAGCGTCACCTCCCCGGCGCCCTCCACCTCGAAACCGGCGTCCGCGATCATGTCCAGGTCGGCCTTGCCGGCCTGGCCCTCGCTGGTCAGGTAGTCGCCGAGGAAGATGGAGTTGGCCAGGTGCAGCGCCAGCGGCTGCATGCTGCGCAGATGCACCTCGCGGCCGCCCGCGATGCGGACCTCCGCGTCCGGGCAGACGAACCGGACCATCGCCAGGATCCGCAGGCAGCGCTGCGGGGTGAGGTTCCACTCCTTGGCCAGCGGAGTGCCCTCGAACGGGATCAGGAAGTTCACCGGCACCGAGTCCGGGTCCAGCTCGCGCAGCGAGAACACCACGTCCACCAGGTCCTCGTCGCTCTCGCCCATGCCGGCGATGAGACCCGAGCAGGCGGACAGACCGGCCGCGTGCGCCTTGCGCACCGTGTCCACCCGGTCGGCGTAGGTGTGGGTGGTGGTGATGTCCCCGTACGTGGACTCCGAGGTGTTGAGGTTGTGGTTGTAGGCGTCCGCGCCCGCCGCCCGCAGCCGCTCGGCCTGGCCGTCGGAGAGCAGGCCGAGGCAGGCGCACACCTCGACGTCCTCGTTCTGCTCCTTGATCGCCTTGATGGTCTCCGAGACCCGGTCCACGTCCCGGTCCGTCGGACCGCGCCCGCTGGCCACCAGGCACACCCGCTTGGCGCCGCCCGCGAGGCCCGCGGCGGCGGCCTGGGAGGCCTCGTCGGGCTTGAGCCAGGTGTACTTCAGGATGTCGGCCTTGGAGCCCAGCCGCTGGGAGCAGTACGAGCAGTCCTCGGGGCACAGGCCCGACTTGAGGTTCACCAGATAGTTGAGTTTCACCCGCCGCCCGAACCAGTGCCGGCGCACCTTTCCGGCCGCGGCCACCACGTCGAGCAGGTCGTCATCGGAGGTGGCCAGCACGGCGAGCGCTTCCTCGCGCGTCGGCATCTCGCGCCGAAGCCCCTTGTCCACCAGCGTGTTCAGCAGGTCCATGAGCCACGATCCTGTCCTACGGGACCGCTCCCGGCCAAGGAGACTTGGCACAACGAAGACGGTTCATCGTGTGGGTATCGCCACACCCTGGGCGGCTGACCGTGCCGCTAGGGTCTGTTCGATACCTACAAAAGCACGGAGGAGCCATGGCGTTCGGCTGGATCGACGAGCAGGCCGAGGCGCGCCGCCGCGCCGGACTCGTGCGCACCCTGCGCCCGCGCCCCGCCGACTCGCCGCTGCTGGACCTGGCGAGCAACGACTACCTGGGGCTGTCCCGCCACCCCGAGGTCACCGAGGGGGCCGCCGAGGCCGCCCGGCGCTGGGGCGGCGGCTCCACCGGCTCCCGGCTGGTCACCGGCAGCACCGAGCTGCACGCCGAGCTGGAGCGCGCCCTGGCCGCGTTCTGCGGGTTCGAGGCGGCCCTCGTGTTCTCCTCCGGATATGCCGCGAACCTGGCCGCGGTCACCGCGCTCGGCCCGCACGGCTCGCTGATCGTCTCCGACGCGGGCAACCACGCCTCCCTCATCGACGGCTGCCGGCTCGCCCGGGGCGAGACCCAGGTCGTCGGGCACGCCGATCCCGAGGCCGTGCGCAAGGCCCTGGGCACGCGCGGGGGCGCGGCGATCGTCGTCTCCGACACGGTGTTCTCGGTCGACGGGGACCGGGCGCCGCTGGCCGGACTGGCCGCCGCCTGCCGGGAGCACGGCGCGGGGCTGGTCGTCGACGACGCCCACGGCCTCGGTGTGCTGGGCGACGGCGGCCGGGGCGCGCCGTACGCGGCCGGGCTCGCGGGCGCCGGCGACGTGGTGGCCACGGCCACCCTGTCCAAGTCGCTCGGCAGCCAGGGCGGCGTGGTGCTGGGCCCGGAGCGGGTGATCGCCCATCTGGTCAACGCGGCCCGGACGTTCATCTTCGACACGGGTCTGGCGCCGGCGGCGGCCGGCGCCGCGCTGGCGGCGCTGCGGCTGCTGGAACGCGAGCCCGGACGCGCGGCGCGGGCCCGCGAGGTGGCCGCGGAACTGCACGCACGGCTGACCGCCGCGGGTCTGGAGGCGGTACGTCCGGACGCCGCGGTGGTCTCCGTGCGGGCTCCGTCCCCGGAGCGGGCGGTGCGCTGGGCGGCCGACTGCCGCTCGGCGGGTCTGGCCGTGGGCTGTTTCCGTCCTCCCTCCGTGCCCGACGGCATCTCACGGCTGAGGCTGACCGCCCGCGCGGACCTCTCCGGGGCCGAGATCGAACGTGCTGTACGCGTCATCGGCGAAACGCGGCCATGAGTCGGCGTGACACGGCCGTGTACCGCCCGAAGACGATGGAATATTGAACAAATTCAAGCAGGGTGGTCGGAGTGGCCGGGATGGTCAGAGCCCGGTGACGAATCCCGTCCAGCTCTCGGGGGAGAAGAGCAGGGCGGGTCCGGCCGGGTTCTTCGAGTCGCGCACGGCGAGCAGTCCGGCCGCGGGGCCGGAGCGCGGCCGTGCCGTCTCCACGCAGTTGTTCGCGCCCGTGCTGCGGCTGCTGCGCACCCAGCGCACGTCGTGCAGGTCGGTACTGGCAGGGACGTTCCGAGGCAGAGCTGACATGGTGCCTCCTTACACGCCGTCACCTATCCCGGCGATGTAGTCCAACGAGTCCTCGGGGGAAAGGGCGTGGAACTGAAGGGTGCTGAAGGCCTCGGAGTAGGCCATGAGGTCTTCTTTCCGTTCCAGGTAGAGGCTACTCGTCAACTGGTCGAGAACAACCACGTCCAGATCAGAAGTGCTCGGAAATGAGAAGATAACGAAAGGCCCGGTGAGGCCGATATGCGCCCCCGCCGTGAAGGGCAGCACCTGGAGCCGTACCTGCGGCAGCCGGGCGGCCTCCATCAGCCGCCGGCGCTGGCGGGCCATCACCCCCGGACCGCCCACCTCGCGGCGCAGCACCGCCTCGTCCAGTACGGCGCTCAGCGCCAGCGGCGGGTCCGACCGCAGTACGTCCTGCCGGGCCAGACGCACCTCCACCAGCGTGTCCAGGCGGTCCTCGTCCAGGTCCTTCACGGCGGCCCGGGTCACCGCGCGGGCGTACTCGGCGGTCTGCAGCAGACCGGGCACCACCGTGGTCTCCAGGGTGCGCATCGCGCTGGCCTGTGACTCCAGGCTGATGAAGTCCCGGTACGTCGGCGGCAGCACACCCCGGTAGGCGTGCCACCAGCGGTGCCGGCCGCTCGTCTCCTCCGACCCCGCCAGTATCAGCAGCAACTCCCGCAGATGCCGGTCCCGCACTTCGTAGGCGTCCAGCAGCAACCGCAGATCGGCCGGTTTCACGCCGCTGGCGCCCGTCTCGATACGGCTCACCTTCGACTGGTGCCAGCCGACCAGCCGGGCCGCCTCACCACTGGTGAGCCCGGCGCCGGTGCGCAGCGTGCGCAGTTCGGCGCCCAGCTTGCGACGGCGTACCGCGGGACCGTTCTGCATGGCTCCTCCTTACTCCGTCCGGACCGCCCCGATACGGTCTCGCGTCGCGGAGTTCACCGCTTCGAGCGACAGATATATGCATATCTTGGTGGATCGCCCCCCGTGACCGTTCCGGTGATGGCAGTCTGACGGACAAGCACCAGTCCGGGACCGTACTCGAACCCACCGCTGTATGGAGGACCACGGTCCCGTTGGGAAAGGGACGACCTCGCCATGGCAGACCATCTGGAAGCCTCCGTCACTCTGCCGAGCGATCCCGCCTCGGTGTCGGCCGCCCGCTCCTATGTCGTGGGCACCCTCGCGGAGTGGGGCCTGCCGTCGGACACCGAGACGGCCGACACCGTGCGGCTGATCGTCTCCGAACTCGCCACCAACGCCGTTCAGCACACCTTCGGCCAGTCACCCACCTTCACGGTCGACATCGCGCTGCACCAGGACGAACAGCTGCGCATCGGGGTCACGGACAGCCATCCCCGGTTCCCGAAGAGACTGCCCGCCTCCGTCCAGCAGGACAATGGGCGCGGCATGGTGATCATCCGCTGGCTGACCGCGGAGTGCGGCGGCCGGCTCCGTGTCCGCCCGACCCGCGAGGGCGGCAAGACGGTCTCCATCGAACTGCCCTGGACCCTCCCGACGGCACCGGTCCCGGCGGGCCGGCCACCGGAAACCCCGGCACGCTGACACACCCGGCGCGGCGGCGGCACGGAGGGTCTTCGCGGGCGGATACGTTTCCTCGGCTCCTCGGCTCCTCGGCTCCTCGGCTCCTCTGCGCGGAACGAGGCCGGGGCCGGCGGACGTGTGCGGCGGTGCGCCCCGGGCACCGGTGCGGTCGATGTGCCGGAGCGCGTGCGGGCACCCTGGTGCGGGGGCAGGCGTGCGGGGCCGGGGGTGCGCCCCGGTGGCGCCCTGGCAGTAACGGACGCGCCCGGGCGGTGTGCGGAGGCCGAGGATCGCCGGTGGGCAAGGTGCCCCGACGGCGCCTTGGTGCCGACGGGCAGCGGACGCACCCGGGCGGCGCTCGGCGACGGCGGTAGTGACGTGCTCGGTGTCCCGGGGGCGGGCGGCAACCGCCGGGTACCGGCCGCGTCCACGTCCACGCACCCACGTGCCGGCGGGCAGCGGACGTACCCGGGCGTGCTGTGACGCGTCGAGGTCGTCGCCGGTGGGGAAGCTCGCCCCGTCGGCGCCCCGGTGCCGGCCGCCCGGAACGCGGCGAGCGGCGGTGCGGCCCCGGCCGGGCGGACGGGCCGCTCGGCCGGTGTGACGCTCCCGTCGGTCCGCCGGGACGCCTACCCGGGACCGAGCCGTCCCGACCGCCGTACGTGCCCGGGAGGCGGTTCCGCGGGTCCTTGCCCCGGCCCGGGTCTCGCCGCCCGCCTGTGCGCGCGGGAAGCGCTCGCGTCGGCGCCTCGGGTCCGTGTCCGGGACCGGGCCCCCCGCGCTCGCTTCCGGTTCGGGCCGTCGCGTGCGTGCCCGCTCGCGCCGCGTGAGATGGCGGGCCTACCCGGACGCACCGGCTGTCCCGGAGTCGGTCCGGGGCCGCCCGCACGCTCGCGAGGCGGCCGGGCCGCCCCGGGCCCGGCCCGCCCACGGGGCCGGGCGGGCGTCGGGGGTTGCCGGAGCGGCCCCGCTGCCGGAGCCGCTCCCGGGGCGGGGGCGGGTCAGCTGACCCGGCCGTACCAGACGCTCCTGGTCCAGATCTTCTGCAGCTTCACCACGTCCCCGGTCTTGGGGGCGTGCCAGATCTTGTTGTGGCCGGCGTAGATGCCGACGTGGTAGACGCTGGAACCCGAGTGGAAGAAGACCAGGTCGCCGACCTTGCGGTGGCGGGCGGAGACATGGTGCGACTTGTTGTACTGCTGGGCGGCGGTGCGCGGCAGCTTCTTGCCGGCCTTCTTGAACGAGTAGAGCGTCAGCCCCGAGCAGTCGAATCTGTGCGGCCCGGTGGCGCCCCACCGGTACGGGGAACCCTTCTTCGAGGCCGCGACCTTGAGTGCTTTCGTCGCGATGGTCGCGGCGGAGGCGTCGGTGGCGAGACCGGGCACCGCGATCGAGCCGCCCACGGCGGCGAGAGTGAGTGCCGAGGCCGTGCCGGCCCGGGCCATCAGCGACGGGACTCGATTGAGCGCAGTCATGCGCAACCCTTCGTCAGCCGCCTGTGAAGGATGACCTGTCGGATTCGGGCTGGCGAAGTAGCCCGGCCGCGTTGCCACGGCTTCACCCCAAGGGCTGCTCGGAACCTCCGCCCCGTGCCCGACTCTGTGTCGGACGACTGGACATCCGTTCCGGCGACCCGCCTTGCTTGGGTCCTCCACTCCTGCCGATCCACTCCGTCGACCGGTCATCCGGGCGGCGGCAGGACTCGGCGTCCGCCCGGATCGCCCCGCCGCGGTGGCGGGGGCTTGTCGTCAGACAGGGATCTTGACGCAGATCTGTCTGAAAATCCCAACGGAATCGGGGATTTGTGGCGTTACTCACCACTCACCCGTTCGGGTGGACAGTGCACCGTTCGAGGCCCCGTCAGGTCATCGTCGCAGCCCCGGACCTGGGGCGATGTGTCTGCGCGGCGACCCCTGGATCCCGCGTCGCGCAAGTCGGGAGACCCGGAAAGCGATCGGGATGTACACCGGTCGGCGGTACGCCGTTCGGGCCGTTTCAACTCCGGTCCGAACGACGCGTGTCGACGCGTCGGCGCCGCCGGGCCGGACGGGTGTCCGCCTCAGCCGGCACCATCCGGCGGGAGCGCGACGCGAGCGGCCCGGCGCTCGCCGTCCAGCACCCGCAGCGCCCGTGCCAGCGTGTCCCCGTGCAGCTCCGTCTCGCCCCGCTGGTGCATCAGCGCGAGCGCGTCCCGCAGCTCTGCCGCCTTGCGCACCAGGCCCTGAGCGGCGCGCAGAGCACCGTAGGTCTGCCCGTACCGGGCCGGATTGACGCGGCCGAGCAGGTCGGCGGCCTCCAGATAACGATCGATCAACTCGCCCTCGGCGCGGGTCAGGGCCGGTAGCGGCGGCAGGTCCGGCAGCACGGGCGGCTCACCTCGCGTCCGGTGCGCCGGGCGTGTCCCGGCGGGCGGGCACGACGGCGTCGACCAGGCCGTACGCCAGCGCCCCGGAGGCGTCCAGGATCAGGTCACGTTCCAGGTCCTCGTGGACCCGCGCGGCCGCGCGCCCCGTGTGCCGGACGAGCATCTCCTCGACGGTGGCGCGCACGCGCGCCAGTTCCCCGGCCCGGAGGATCAGGTCACCGGGCCGGCCGCGCACCGGCTCGGCCAGTGCCACCTGTTCGAGCACGACCCGGGCGCCGGGCAGCATGAACCGCTTGCCCGGGGTGCCGGCCGCGAGCAGCACCGCGGCGTAGGCGGCGGCCTGCCCCAGGCAGTAGGTCGCCACGTCGCAGCTGACGTAGCGCATCGTGTCGTAGACCGCCGCCATGGCGTCGAAGGAGCCGCCGGGGGAGTTCACGTACAGCGTGATGTCCCGGTCCGGCGCCTGGTGCTCCAGATACATGAGCTGAGCCGTGACATCGCTCGCCGCCGCGTCGTCGACCGGTGTGCCGAGGAAGACGATCCGGTCCTGGAAGAGCCGCGCGTACGGATCCAGGGTGCGCGCCGCCCCCGCGGTGCGCTCGGTGAACTCGGGCAGGACGTGCCGGGCGGACGGTCGGTGCATGGACATACGCCTCCTCTGACGAGGCCCCGATGGGCTCGACTTCTGTACAGAATGTACAGGACGTACGTCACGTTATGATGGGGGTATGGCCTACGAGATTCCGGTGACGCAAGCCAGGGCTGAGCTCGCCGACCTGATCAACCGGGTGGTGTACGGCGGCGAGCGCGTCGTCGTGACCCGGCACGGCAAGCCGCTGGTCGCGCTGGTCTCGGCCGCCGACCTGGAGCGGCTGGACGCGCTGGACGAGGCGGGCGAGGCGGGCGAGGGGCGGATCATCAGCTCCGTCTCGGGCGTCCACGAGGCCGGTGCCGTGCCGCGCGAACAGCGGCGCTTCGGGATAGCGGCGGAGCACCGCCGGCCGGACACCCCCTGAACCCGGCCCCGCCTCCGGGGGAGGGCCCCGCCGCTGTCTCTGCGGGATCCCATAGCGCGGTCATGCGCCGGCCAAAGTCTGGTTAACGTCGTTGAAACTCCGTCGTTCTAGCCTGCCGCTCCATGCCATCAGGGGCTTTTCTGCCCTGGATTGAGGACGATCCGGGGATTTGTCTGTGTGTTACACCTATCCCCGTCGTGGTGGCTGCGGCGACCGGACCCCGCACGGTCCGGAGCAAGGACAACGAGGTGGGACGTGCAACTGACCCCGCATGAGCAGGAGAGGCTGCTGATCCATGTGGCGGCCGACGTCGCCGGGAAGCGCAAGGCCCGCGGGCTCAAGCTCAATCACCCGGAAGCGGTCGCCCTCATCACGTCGCACATCCTGGAGGGCGCGCGCGACGGCCACACGGTCGCCGAGCTGATGTCCTCCGGCCGTAAGGTCCTGACCAGGAGCGACGTCATGGACGGGGTCGCCGAGATGATCCACGACGTGCAGGTGGAGGCCACCTTCCCGGACGGCACCAAGCTCGTCACCGTCCACGAGCCGATCATCTGAGGCGGCCCGCGATGATCCCCGGAGAGATCCTGTTCGCGGACGGCCCCGTCACCTTCAACGACGCTCGTGACGTCACCCGTCTGACGGTACTCAACGCCGCCGACCGGCCGGTCCAGGTCGGCTCCCACTACCACTTCGCCGAGGTCAACCCCGGCCTGGAGTTCGACCGCGCCGCCGCCCGCGGCAGGCGCCTGAACGTCGCCGCCGGCACCGCCGTCCGCTTCGAGCCCGGCATTCCCGTCGAGGTCGAACTGGTGCCGCTGGCCGGCGCCCGGATCGTGCCCGGGCTGCGCGGCGAGACCGGAGGTGCCCTCGATGCCTGAGATCGCCCGTGACGCCTACGCCGACCTGTTCGGCCCCACCACCGGCGACCGGATCCGGCTCGCCGACACCGATCTGCTGATCGAGATCGAGGAGGACCGCTGCGGCGGCCCCGGCGCCTCCGGCGACGAGGCGGTCTTCGGCGGCGGCAAGGTCATCCGCGAGTCCATGGGCCAGTCCCGCGCCACCCGGGCCGAGGGCGCCCCCGACACCGTGATCACCGGTGCCGTCGTCGTGGACCACTGGGGCATCGTCAAGGCCGACGTCGGCATCCGCGACGGCCGGATCACCGCCCTCGGCAAGGCCGGCAACCCCGACACCATGGACGGCGTCCACCCCGACCTGGTCATCGGCCCCGAGACCGAGATCATCGCGGGCAACGGCCGCATCCTGACCGCCGGCGCCATCGACGCCCACGTCCACTTCATCTGCCCCCAGGTCGCCGACGAGGCGCTGGCCTCCGGCATCACCACCCTGGTCGGCGGCGGTACCGGCCCCGCCGAGGGCTCCAAGGCCACCACCGTCACCCCCGGCCCCTGGCACCTGGCCCGGATGCTGGAGGCGATGGAGGCCTACCCGGTCAACGTCGGCTTCCTCGGCAAGGGCAACACCGTCAGCCACGCGGCGATGCTCTCGCAGATCCGCGGCGGCGCCGTCGGCCTGAAACTGCACGAGGACTGGGGCTCCACGCCCGCCGTCATCGACGCCGCGCTCACCGTCGCCGACCGCACCGGCATCCAGGTCGCCATCCACACCGACACCCTGAACGAGGCGGGCTTCGTCGGCGACACCCTCGCCGCGATCGCGGGCCGGGGCATCCACTCGTACCACACCGAAGGTGCCGGCGGCGGTCACGCCCCCGACATCATGACCGTGGTCTCGCAGGCCAACGTCCTGCCCAGCTCCACCAACCCGACCCGGCCCTTCACCGTCAACACCACCGAGGAACACCTCGACATGCTGATGGTGTGCCACCACCTCAACCCGGCCGTCCCCGAGGACCTGGCGTTCGCCGAGTCCCGGATCCGGCCGTCCACCATCGGCGCGGAGGACATCCTCCACGACCTCGGCGCGATCTCGATCATCTCCTCCGACTCCCAGGCGATGGGCCGCGTCGGCGAGGTCGTCCTGCGCACCTGGCAGACCGCGCACGTCATGAAGCGCCGGCGGGGCGCGCTGCCCGGCGACGGCCGCGCCGACAACCACCGGGTGCGTCGCTATGTCGCCAAGTACACCATCAACCCGGCGCTCGCCCAGGGTCTCGCCGCCGAGACCGGTTCGGTGGAGAGCGGCAAGCTCGCCGACCTGGTGCTGTGGGAGCCCGCGTTCTTCGGGGTCAAGCCGCTGCTGGTGATCAAGGGCGGGCAGATCGCCTACGCGCAGATGGGCGACGCCAACGCCTCCATCCCCACCCCGCAGCCCATCCTGCCCCGCCCGATGTACGGCGCGATCGGCCGGGCCCCCGCCGCCAACTCGGTCAACTTCGTGTCCGGGCTGGCGATCGAGGACGGGCTGCCGGAGCGGCTCGGGCTCGGCAAGCGGTTCGCGGCGATCGAGTCCACGCGCGCGGTCACCAAGGCCGACATGCGGGAGAACGACGCCCGGCCGGACGTCCGGATCGACCCCGACAGCTTCGCCGTGCACATCGACGGCGAGCTGGTCGAGGCCACTCCGGCCGCCGAACTGCCCATGGCCCAGCGCTACTTCCTCTTCTGACGGGCGTTTTTCGATGACACGGGCAGCACTGCTCGTCCTGGCCGACGGCCGTTTCCCCGCCGGAGGGCACGCGCACTCCGGCGGGGCCGAGGCCGCCGTCAAGGCCGGACGCATCACCGACACCGCGAGCCTGGAGGAGTTCTGCCGGGGCCGGCTGCACACCGCCGGGCTGGTCGCGGGCGCGCTGGCGGCGGCGGCCGTTCTCGGCGCCGACCCGCGCGCGCTGGACGCGGCGGCCGACGCGCGCACCCCGTCCCCGGCCCTGCGGGCCGCCGCCCGGCGCCTGGGCCGGCAGCTGCTGCGGGCCGCGCGGACGACCTGGCCGACCGCCGAACTGGACGCGCTCGCCCGGGAGTTCCCCAAGGGCGCCCATCAGCCGGTCGTGCTCGGCCTCGCCGCCCGGGGGGCCGGCCTGACGCCCGAGGACGCGGCCCACTGCGCGGTGTACGAGAGCGTGAGCGGGCCGGCGACCGCCACCGTGCGGCTGCTCAGCCTCGACCCGTTCGACGCGACGGGAGTGCTGGCCCGGCTGGCGCCCGAGCTGGACCGGGTCGCGGACGCCGCCGTGGAGGCGGCACGGTCGGTGGCCGCCGAGGGCGTCGACGCGCTGCCCGCCGTGTCGGCACCGCTGCTGGAGGTCATGGCCGAGGCCCACGCGGCCTGGCCGGTCCGGCTGTTCGCGTCATGAGCCCGCCCGCCCGGCCGCCCGGCTGACGGGCAGCCTCGTTCCCCCCACCGGTCCCTGGTCTCTCGCACGAAGGAGCCGTCCATGCATCTCGACCACTCCCACTCCGCCGCCTCCGCCGTCGGCGCGGACGCCCACCGTCCGGACGGGGCCCGCCGTGCCCTGCGCGTCGGACTCGGCGGGCCCGTCGGTTCCGGCAAGACCGCCACCGTCGCCGCCCTGTGCCGGGCGCTGCGCGACGAGCTGTCCCTCGCGGTCGTCACCAACGACATCTACACCCGCGAGGACGCCGAGTTCCTGCTCCGCGAGGCCGTGCTGCCGCCCGAGCGGATCACCGCCGTCGAGACGGGCGCCTGCCCGCACACCGCGATCCGCGACGACATCTCCGCCAACCTCGAAGCGGTGGAGGACCTGGAGGACGCGGTCGGCCCGCTGGACCTGATCCTCGTCGAGTCCGGTGGCGACAACCTCACCGCCACCTTCTCCAAGGGGCTCGTGGACGCCCAGATCTTCGTGATCGACGTGGCCGGCGGCGACGACATCCCGCGCAAGGGCGGCCCCGGCGTCACCACCGCCGACCTGCTCGTGGTCAACAAGACCGACCTCGCCCCCTACGTCGGTTCCGACCTCGCCCGGATGGCCGCCGACGCCAAGGCACAGCGCGCCGAACTCCCGGTGATCTTCCAGTCGTTGCGCGGCGGGACCGGGGTCGCCGACGTGGCCGCGTGGGTGCGGGGGCGGATCGCCGCGTGGACGGCATGACCGTCACCGGGGTCCGGGCGCGGGCCCGGATCGTGGCCCGCGCCGACGGGCGCGGCGGTACGGCCCTGCCCGTCCTGGACGGCGAGGGCCCGCTGGCGCCGCGCCGCACCCGGTCCGCCGGATCCTGGGCGAAGGTCATGCTCGTCGGCGCGATGAGCGGACCCCTCGGCGGCGACCGCTTCACCCTGCGGGCCCGGGCGGAGGAAGGTGCCCGGCTGCACGTCGGGTCGGCCGCCGCCACCCTCGCCCTGCCCGGCCAGGCGGGCGGCGAAGCCCGCTACGACGTCCGGCTCGACGTGGCCGACGGCGCCGAACTGCACTGGCTGCCGGAGCAGTTGATCTCCGCCGGCGGCAGCGACCTGTACGTCACCACCCGGGCCGAACTCGGCGCCGGCGCCCGGCTCGTGCTGCGCGAGGAACAGGTGCTGGGGCGGGCCGGGGAGCAGCCCGGGCGGCTCACCAGCCGGCTGGCCGTACGGGTGGGGGGCCGGACCGTGCTGGACCAGGAGCTGGCCTGCGGACCCGGTGCGCCGGGCGGCTGGGACGGCCCGGCGGTGCTCGCGGGCCACCGGGCGGTGGGCCAGCTGGTCGTCGTACGGCCGGAGTTCGCGACGGACCCGCCGTCCGCACGGATGCTCGGCGAGTACGCGGCACTGGTCCCGCTCGCCGGCCCCGCGGCGCTCGTCAGCGCGGTCGCCCCGGACGCGCTGAGCCTTCGCCGGACCCTGGACCGGGCACTGACCGAACTCGGCTGACCGGCGCCCCGAAGGGCCGTGGGGAACCGCGCGACCAGCCACGACGTCGCCTGCGGACGAAGGACGCACGACCCGGGCCGATGACCCGACGCTTCGCTCAACGGGACATGATCATCCGGTTATCGGATTGGTAAAGATGCCCGGCAAACCCTGTCCGCGGCGGCCTCCCAGCCGAGAGGATCCCCGTCTGACCAACTCGCATCAAGGTAGGGGGAGGGGCCCACGTGAGGGACACCAGACCGAAGAGCCGCCTGCTGGCGCTCGGTTCCGCCGGAGTACTCGTCACCGCCACCCTGATCGCCGGCGCCGTGTCGGCGCCCGTCGCCGGGGCCGCCTCCCGGCCCGCGCCGGACCGGGAGGCCAAGGGCGCCGAGACAGCCGCCGCCCGGGCCGCCAAGGCGGGCGTCAAGTGGCAGGACTGCCCGGCCGACTGGGGGCTGGAGAAGCCGATCCAGTGCGGCTGGGTCAGCGTGCCGCTCGACTACGCCCATCCCCACGGCAAGCAGATCAAGCTCGCCGTGGACCGCGTCGGCAACACCGGCACCAAGAAGGAGCGCCAGGGCGCCCTCGTCTACAACCCCGGCGGCCCCGGCGGTTCCGGTCTGCGCTTCCCGCGCCGCGTCACCACCCACAACGCCATCTGGGCGAACGTCGCCAAGGCCTACGACTTCGTCGGTTTCGACCCGCGCGGCGTCGGCCACTCCACGCCCATCTCCTGCGCCGACCCGCAGGAGTACGTCAAGGCGCCCAAGCCGGACCCGGTGCCGGACAGCGAGGCCGACAAGACCGCGCAGCGCAAGCTGGCCCGCGCGTACGCGGAGGGCTGCGCCGAGCGCAGCGGCGCGATGCTGCCGCACATGACCACCCCCAACACCGCCCGCGACCTGGACGTCATCCGCGCCGCGCTCGGCGAGAAGAAGCTCAACTACCTCGGCGTCTCCTACGGCACCTACCTCGGCGCCGTCTACGGCACCCTCTTCCCGGGCCATCTGCGCCGCATGGTCGTGGACAGCGTGGTCGACCCCTCCCGCGAGAAGATCTGGTACCAGGCCAACCTGGACCAGGACGTCGCCTTCGAGGGCCGCTGGAAGGACTGGCAGGACTGGGTCGCCGCCAACGACGCCGCCTTCCACCTCGGCACCACCCGCGCCGCCGTCCAGGCCAAGTGGCTCGAGCTGCGCGCCAGCGCGAAGAAGCACCCGATCGGCGGCGTCGTCGGCCCCGCCGAGCTGATCTCCTTCTTCCAGAGCGCGCCGTACTACGACTCCTCGTGGGTGCCGGTCGCCACGGTCTTCGGCAAGTACGTCGCCGGTGACACCCAGGCGCTGGTCGACGCCGCCGCCCCCGACCTGTCGGACACCACGGGCAACATCGCCTCCGAGAACGGCAACGCCGTCTACACGGCCGTCGAGTGCGCCGACGCCAAGTGGCCCACCAGCTGGCAGAAGTGGAACCGGGACAACACCCGGCTCCACCGGGACTACCCCTTCCTGACCTGGTCCAACGCCTGGATGAACCTGCCGTGCGCCACCTGGCCGACCAAGCAGCACACCCCGGTCGAGGTCAAGACCCACAAGGGTCTGCCGAAGGTCCTGATCGTGCAGTCCACCCGGGACGCCGCCACCCCGTACGGCGGCGCCGTCGAGCTGCACAAGCGCTTCAAGGGCTCCCGTCTGATCACCGAGAAGAACGCGGGCTCCCACGGCGTGACCGGCCTGGTCAACCCGTGCGTCAACCAGCGCGTCGACGCCTACCTGCTCAAGGGCGCGCTGGACGGCAAGGACGTGACCTGCGCCCCGCACGCCACGCCCAAGCCGTAACCGCGGCACCACGCGGACCAGGGGCGGCCGGAGCTCGCGGCCGCCCCTGGCCTACGCCGCGTGCCAGGCGTCCTCCGCCGCGTAGTCGAACAGGTCCGGGTACACCCGCGCCAGCAGCGGGAACGCCTCCCGCCAGTCCCGTCCGCGCAGGCTCCCGGCCAGCCAGTCCACGGTCTGCGGCAGGCTCCGCGCGTACGACACCACCGGCCGGTAGCCCAGTTCCCGCCCGGCGGCGGACATGTCGCACACCACCGGCAGCGGCACCGACCACGGCGTCCGCCCCACCGAGCCCACCGGCGGGCCGTCCAGGCACACCGTCCGGGTCTCCACCCCCATCACCGCGTCGACCGCCGCGCCGATCCCGGCGGCCGTCGGCGCCTGCTCGTCACAGGCGTTGAGCACCCGGGAGCCCGGCCGGGCCGCCGCCAGCCGCACCAGCTCGGCCAGCGTGCGGGTGCTCGACGGATGGAACCGGCTCTCACCCCGGTACGCCAGCACCCGCCGCCCGCGCCCGTCCAGGTTCCGCTTGACGAAGTACAGCTCGCGCGGCAGCGGACTGTGCGGCCCGTGCACCGCGCCCGCCCGCAGCACGGTGACCGGCAACCTCTCGCCCGCGCCCAGGAGTTCTTGTTCCATCGCCACCTTGCGGGTGCTGTAGGTGGCCTCGCCCGGCGCGACCGTCGGCTGGGTCTCGGGGATCGGCACCGGGTACGCCGGGAAGCCGTCCGGCTCGGCCTGGGTGTCGAAACCCCGCCCGGCACCGTCCTCGTACACGGCCACGCTGGAGATCACCACCGCCGAGCCGATCCGGTCCGCGAGGGACGTCAGCTGCCGGGCGTGCCCGGCGTCGTAGGCGACCACGTCGACCAGCAGCTCGCAGCCGTCGCCCACCAGCGCGGCCAGGGCGTCACCGTGGGAGCGGTCCAGCCGGGCCGTGCGCACCCCCTCGTCCCAGCCCGCGTCCCGGCCCCCGCCGCGCGAGGCCGCCGTCACCGCCCAGCCGTCCCGGGACAGCGCGTCCACCACCGGACGGCCGATCTGCCCGGCCGCCCCGATCACCACAGCTCTCCTCATGCCGGCGAGCCTACGCACGCCCGCCGGTGGCGGGGCGGGCCTTCTGCCGACGGCAGAGTCAGCCGAGCGGGGCCCGGGGAACCCCCCGCTCCCGCACGACCTGCCGCTCCTTGACGTCGGCCGCGTACTCGTCGACGTACTCCTGCCCGGACAGGGCCAGGATCGCGTGGACGATCTCGTCGGTGACCGCCCGCAGCACCGCCTTCTCCCCTTCCCTTCCGGCGTGCCGGGAGAAGTCCAGGGGCTCGCCGAAGCGGATGGTCACCGGGCGGATCCTCGGCAGGGCCCGGCCGGGCGGCTGGGCCTCGAAGGTGCCGATCATCGCGCAGGGCACCACCGGCACCCCCGCCGTCAGCGCCATCACGGCGACCCCGACCTTGCCCTTGTACAGCCGGCCGTCGTGCGACCGCGTGCCCTCCGGGTAGATGCCGAGCAATTCGCCCCGGCGCAGCACCCCGAGGCCCTCGCGGATCGCCGCCCGTCCCGCCTCCTTCCCGGAGCGGTCCACCGGGATCTGCCCGGCGCCGCGGAAGAAGAACGCGGTCAGCCGGCCCTTCAGCCCCGGACCGGTGAAGTACTCGGCCTTGGCGAGGAAGGTGATGCGACGTTTCAGTACCGCCGGCATCAGGAAGTGGTCGCAGAACGACAGATGATTGCCCGCGATGATCGCCGGACCCGACCCGGGCACATGCTCCAACCCCTCGATCCGGGGCCGGAAGACCAGTCTGAGCAGCGGGCCCAGCAGCACGTACTTGAGGAGGTTGTAGAACACGGCTCGGCTCCTAATCTGCCAGGTCCGCTTGTTACCAGCATTAGCGCAGGTCAACGCGGTATGGCGAGCATGGGCTGATGTGCACCTGTCGTCATGTGTAGCCATGTTCAGGCGTACTCATGCTGACTCTTTGCCGAGTTCGCTGACGGCTAGTCAGAACATGGGTCGCCCGGGGTGAGGGAGGGCGGGATCTGTGGTGGCCTCTGGTCAGCAGTGTCATCTGGGCAGGACTGACCGCGTACGGCTTCAGGACCTACCGCCGGATCAGGACAACGACTTTGCCGGCCGTCACCGGCCGTCCGCCTGCCTGACTGCTCCCTCGCCCGGCGCCGTCCTGGGCCGGCCTCTCCTGCCGCTGGAGTCGGTCGACCCGATCCGGATCGCCGGGGGCTACTACCTCCAGCCCGCCGGCCAGGTCGCGGCCAAGCCGTACAAGCTGCTGGTGAAGGATCTGTCCCGCTCGGCGAGGGTGGCTGTCGCGGAATAGACCTGGTCCGGCTGTGAGCGCCTGGGTCTGTTGCGGGTGCGCGACGACGTCCTGGTCCTGCACGCCCTGCACTGGCCCGACGAGATCCGCGTCCCCACCGAGCTCCTGCCCCCGTCCACGGAAGTGCCGGAGGAGGAGATCGCCGGCGCCCTCGCCCTCATGGACGCCATGACCGTCGACGCCTTGGAGGGGCCTGCGTTCACCGCTGCACCGAGGCGCTCGCCCGGATCATCGAGGCGAAACGGGAGGAGGAGTCCCTGCCCGTGGTGGAGGAGCCGGAGTGGCCGGCCCAGGTGCTGGATCTGATGGTCGCCCTGCGGGAGTCGGTGTCCAAGGTCAAGGCCGCCCGCGACGACGCCCGCCCGGCCGACGTGCACGAGCCGCCGCAGCCGAAGAGGAGAACGGCCGCGAAGAAGCAGCCGACCAGGCAGACCGGGGCCGAGAAGACGGCGGGCAGCCGACCGCGCAGCGCCTGAACCCGGCGACGCGGTCCACGACATCGGGGACCGACGCCCTCACAGTGCCTTGGCTCACGGCTGGGCGATGATGCCATGACCTCCGATACGCCGCCAGACGATGTGCTGCGCGCCGCGCACCTTTTCCGGCCGTAGCACCAGGTGGCCCGCCCACCACCGCTCCACGTCAGCTCGTAGGCCCCGGGCACGCGGCGCACACTCTTGATCCGTAACCCCGGGCGGAAGGTGCGGCCGGCGCGCAGGTCGTCGGCGAAGGCGGCCACGGCCTGGCGGAAGCGGCGATGCAAGCGATCACATCGTCACCCGTTCGGCCCCACGTCGGGATGTCACTCATTGAAGTAGGGTGATCGCGCGGTGTGACCAATTGTTTGCTGGTCAGTCTGGTTTCGCCGACTTGGTCATACTCCCTGGAGGCTTCGTGCAGTGGAACGCGCACACGTCGGGGGCGAAGGTGTCATGAAGCCGCGACTGTTGGGGAACGTGCAGTACGTGGACTGTGGCGGTGCCGTGTACGTCCAGGGCGACCACGGCGCTTGCACGCTGACGGGGGAGCACGCCTACGCGTGGTTGTCCCGGTTGGCTCCGCTGCTCACCGGCGAGCACACGCTGGAGGAGTTGACGCGCTCGCTGTCCCCGGAACGCCGGGACATGGTAGCGGGCCTGGTGGCAGCGCTGATGGAACACCGCTTCGTGGTGGACGCGGGTGACGAGGAACCTCACGGGCTGAGCCTGGAGGAGAGGAAGACGTACGCGCCGGAGATCGCTTTCATCCGCTACGGCTTCACCTCCGCGGAGCGGCGTTTCGAGCGGGTGCGCGAAGCCCGGATCCTGCTGGCGGGGTCAGGGCCCGTGCTGACCGCCCTGCTGCGGGCGGGGCTGAACAGCGGGTGGCGCACTGTCCGGGTGATCGATGTCGGTGAGGTGCCCACCGACCCGGCCACCGTGCTCGCGGAGGCCCGCCGCGACGGGGACCAGAAGGTATTCAGCGGTGATCCTCGCGATGTGGACCAGACACGGATCTGGGACGAGACCGATGTGGTACTTCAGGTCCACGACGGCGAGCGCGACGACGCGCTGCTCGACCTGGCCGCTCGGTGCGCCCGGCACCGGATCGCTCTGGGGCAGGTGTGGGTGCGCGACGACGAGGCATGGGTGAGCCGGGTCGGCACGTTCGACGCCGTGTCGTACTGGCGGCGGCTGGGCGGGCTGGGGAGGCCGGTGCGCCGGCCGAGCGGGGAAGGGGAGTGGCTGAGCGGGGCGGTGCCCGACGTGCTGGCCGCCCGCGTGGCGCTGTCGTGCTTCGAGCGCCTCACCGGCATGGCCCCGGCTCCGGCGCGACAGGAATTGGCACGCGTGGACCTGCGCACCCTGGACACCCGCAGCCACCTGGTCCAGCCCTGCGCGTGGGCTGCCGGTCCCGGGCCCTCGCTGTCCGATGTCGCCGCGTGTGAGCCGGTCGCGGCCGAGGACCTGCTGGAGCGCGTGGCCGACTACGTGGACGCGCGTACCGGTGTGCTCGGGCTGCTCGATGAGCAGGACCTGGCGCAGATGCCGTGGGCGGTGTGCCGGGCGACCGTGTCTGACCCGCTCGGAGCTCTGCCCGCAGGGTCGCCGACCGCGTCGGTGATCGGGTGGGGCGGTGACCGCGGCAGCGCCCGGCTGCGCACTGTTCTGGCGGCGCTGTCGAGCTACCAGGCGCTGGCCGCTGCCGGATCGGCGTGCTCCCCCTATGTGGCTCCTGTCGGTGTGGCAGCCGGGCTGTCGTGGCCCCAAGCGGTCGCTGCGGGACTGGCGCAGCAGTGCGAAGCGGTGTTGCGCCAGGTGAGTGTGGCGAAGTTCCCGACGGTCACCCCGCTGCCCGACGCCCAGGTCGCGCACCTGGTCGAGCTGCTGGAAACCGCAGGCGAGCGGGTGCGACTCCACGACATGGGCGGGGTGCTCGGCGTTCCCGCCTACGCCGTGGCCGGGGCGGCGCCCGCGTGTGCGTCGACTCCGGTGGCCGCGATGCGCTCCGCGCTGGAGCGCGCCCTGCTGGCCTGGCAGTCGCGCACCGAGCGGCAGTCCGACTACGCCGACGTCCCCGCGCGCTGGGCCGGCGAGGACTGCACCGACCCCGAGAGCGCCGAAGCCTTCGCCAAGGAGATGACCGCGGCACTCGCCCGGGCGGGCCGCGTACCACGCGTGCGACCACTGGCATGCGACCCGGAGGTCGTCCGGTTGCTGCCCTTCACCGTGCACGTGGCGGTGGACGGTGGCTGACGGACTGCTCGGCTCCGGCCCCCTGTACACCGCGCTGCACGGGACGGACGTACCCGCGGGCGTGCGGGTGGTGGCCACCGATACCGACGCCCCCGAGCTGTACGCCCGCGTCCGTGCGCACCGGGGTTCCTGGCTGCCGGTGCGGGCGGAACCCGGCTGGTTACTCGTCGGCCCGGTCGTACGGGCAGGCGAAGCCGGATGCCCGACCTGTGTGAGTCGGCGCCGTGAGGCCAACCACCCCCACGCCGAGGCGCTGCGGGAACTGCGCAAGAGTCCCCGACCGAACGGGGGCGTGGCAGGCCTGCTCCCGGTGGTGGGGGCCCTGGCCGCCGCCCTGGTGAGCCACGAACTGCAGTCCGGGTTCGCCCGCACTTCGGGTGCCCTGCTGCGCGTGTCGCTCACCACCGGCACCGTCATCCGCCACCGGGTGCTGGCCGACCCGCTGTGCCCCGACTGCGGGACGCCGCCGCAAGCGCGCCCCGCGAAGGTGCGGATCGAGACGGCGCCCAAGCCGGACCCGAACCGGTACCGCGTCCGCGCCCTCAAGGACAGCCTGCATGAGGTGTACGTGGACGCCGAGACCGGGTTGTTCAGTGCCGTGGCGGTGGGGGAGGGGGGTGCGGTGCCGTGGGCGGTGGCCTGGCGCGGTCACCCCGGCAGCGGCGACGACAGCCGTCACGGCTACGGTCGCGCCCGCGACGTGCGCTCGGCCCGCCTGACCGCGATCACCGAGGCGCTCGAACGCCACACCAGCACTCACCCTCACGGCCAAGGCACGGTGCGAGCCCGCTACGCCGACATCGCCCAAGATGCCCTGGACCCGCGCACGCTCGGCCTGTATCCCGATGACCGCTACGACGAGCCGGGGTTCCGCTTCCGCCCCTTCGACTCCCGGCAGGAGGCGGACTGGGTCTGGGGCTATTCCTTCCGGACCGAGCGGCCCGTTCTCGTGCCCTCCACCTACGCCTACTCCGGCACCGCCACACGCGATGACCCGGGCTGGGTCTACGAGTGCTCCAACGGCGCCGCCGTGGGCGGATGCCTGACCGAAGCCGTGCTCTACGGCCTGCTGGAGGTGGCCGAACGCGACGCCTTCCTCCTCACCTGGTACGCCCGGCTGGCCGCACCGAAGGTGGACCTCGGTTCCGTCGCCGACCGATGGATCCCGATGACCGCGGCCCAGGTCCGGCACCGCACCGGCTACGAGCTGATGGCCTTCGCGATGCCGATGGAGCAACGCGTACCGGCCTTCTGGGTCCTGGCGCTGGACCGCGAGGGCGGCCCGGGGCGCACGCACGCGCTGTGCGGGGCGGGCGCCCACCTGGACCCGGAGCAGGCGCTGCGCGGGGCCTTCGTGGAACTCTTGGCCTCGCTCGGCCATCCGGCCGATCTGGAGGAAGCGGGACGGCTGCTCAACGACGGCGACCAGGTGCGGCGGATGGAGGACCACGCCACGCTCTACGCCCACCCCGGCGCCTGGTCGCGGTTGGACTTCCTGCCCGTCGACGCGCCCGGCCGCCCCCTGGGCGAGCTCGTCGAGCCCTGGCCGCGCCACCTCGACCTCGCGGACGACCTGGCCGAGCTGATCGACCGCTACCTCGCCACCGGCCTGGACGTGATCACAGTCGACACCACCAGTCCCGAACTGCGGGCGGGCGGCTTCACCGCTGCCAAGGTCATCGTGCCCGGCACCGCATCCATGACGTTCGGCCACCGCTACCGCCGCACCGACGGCCTGCCCCGGCTGCTGTCCGTTCCCCGCCTGCTCGGCCACCGCGATTGCGACCTGCGCATCGACGAGCTCAACCCCTACCCCCACCCGTTCCCATGACCGCGCCCCCGCCCGCACCCGGCCCCAAGGACATCAGCCCCATGCGTAGTGCCGAAGGTGAGGCCACCCGGCGCTTCCTCGCCGCCGTCCGTGATCCGCTGGCGACGCTGGCCGACTGGAGTACGGCCCCACCCCGCTACAAGCACTACCCCCACACCACGCGCACGCGACTGCCCCAGGCAGGCCGCAACGCCTGGAAGGGGGAGGTGCTGTACCACCTGCTGGGCCTGACCCGGCTGGACTGGCAGTACCGCGACCACATGACACCGAACGCCGCGCCCGGGTCCGCGCTCGTCCGGGTCACCCGACCCGTGCCCTCGGGCGGAGCCCTGTACCCGATCGAGGCGTACCTCGCCGACGACACCGCACTGCACCACTACGACACCATCCACCACACCCTGGAAACCCTCCGCGACGGCGACCACCGCAAGCCGCTGCTGCCCGAAGCCGACGCGGAGGCGGTGCTGGTGCTGACAGCGGTCTTCTGGCGCAACGGATTCAAGTACCGCGACTTCTCCTACCGACTGCAGTGCCAGGAAGTCGGTGCGCTGTGCGCCCAGGCTCTCGTCCTGGCCAGGAGGCTGCACCTGAGCGCCTCGGTCCACCTGGAGTTCGACGGCGAACGCACCGACACCCTGCTGGACCTGGACCCGGAAGCCGAAAGCGCACTGGCCGTCATCGCTCTCCGCACCGCCACCCGCCCCGTCCCCGGAACACCACCGCAGCTCGACCGGCCGGCGGCGCGCCCCGCCCAGGCCCCCACCCCCGTCACCGAACTGTTGCCCCACCTCGCCGCGCTGCACGCGGCCGGCAGGAAACCACGGTCCGCCACCCGGCCGCCCGTCCTCCAGGAGCAGCCGCCCCCACCCACCGGTCGCGTGTTCCGCCTGCCCAGCGTCTCTCCCCCGGACCTCGACCAGGGCATCGCCCACCGGTCCTCCCCGCTCCACGGCTACCAGGCGCACCCCCTCACGGTGCAGGACCTGGCCCGCATCCTCACCGCCGCCCTCCCCGACGGCCCTGCGATGACGGACATGTGTCTCTTCGCCCGCAACATCACCGGCGTCAACCCGGGCCTCTACCACTACAACCCCGACCGGCGGCTGATCACCGGCACGGGCCAGGACGACCTGGACACCGACCCGCTGACGCCGCCCACGGTCCACGCACTGCGCGACGCCGCAGCCGCCCTCATCCCCATCGGCGCCCCACTCCTCCACGCGGCGACGCACGGCGATACGGCATACCGCCTGCTGCAGACCGAGACCGGCATGCGCGTCCACCGGGCCTCCCTGGCCGCAGCCGCCCTCGGACTGGCCGCCCGCATCCACTCCGAGGCCACCAACCCGGCCACGGACACGGCCCTCGGCCTGGCCGGCACCCCCTGGCAGTCGCTGAGCTTCCTGCTCATCGGCCGCCCCCACCCAAGCGGGTCGGTGCTCACACGCCGACCGGAGCGGACGGGGCACCGCCCCGACCGTGCACCACACCCACACTAGAGGAGCATCACCATGGAGAAGATCATCAACGACCTCGACTCCCTTCCCGTCGGCGAGATCAAGGTCGTCCCGGTCGGCACCCCCGGAAAGACCGAGACCGTCCGCCCCCGCATCTGCCAATGCATTTGCGGTGGCGGCGGGGAGAAGCGCTGACCGCAGACGACAGCCCAGCAGGCCCGGGACACGTCCCGGGCCTGCCCCACGACACCACGCGTCCCGAGGGAGACCGAGATGTACGACGCCATCGTCGTAGGCGCACGCTGCGCCGGGGCGGCCACCGCTCGACTCCTGGCCCGCGCCGGCCACAAAGTCCTGCTACTGGACCGCGCCGACTTCCCCAGCGACACCCTGTCCACCCAGTACATCCACCAGCCCGGACTCGCCCTACTCCACCGGTGGGGCCTGCTGGACGACGTACTCGCCACGGGCGCTCCCTCACTGACCCGCGTCTCCCTCACCCTCCCCGGCGCCCGCCTCACCGGACCCGCGCCCACCCTGGGACCGATCACCGGAGGCTGCGCCCCCCGCCGCTACGCCTTGGACCACCTCCTGGTACAAGCCGCCGTCGACAGCGGCGCCGAGTTCCGTCCCCGCACCAACGTCGTGGACCTGCGGTGGGAGAACGGAAGGGTCACCGGTGTCCGTCACGGCACCCGGCACGGCCCCACCGCATCGGAACGAGCCCACCTGGTCATCGGCGCCGACGGCCGCAACTCCACCGTGGCCCGCCTCGCCCGCGCACCGTATCTGCGCCAAGACCCCCGGCTCTCCCGCACCTACTACACCTACTGGAGCGCACTCCCCGACCAGGGCCTGCGGACCTATAGCCAGCAGGGAGTGGGCACGGCCTGTGTCCCCACCCAGGACGAGGCCACGCTCATCGCCGTGGCGTTCACCCGCACCCTGTCCGCCGACATCGACGGAGACCGGCAACGGGCTTACCGGCAGATGCTGCGGCGGTCCTCCCCGGAGCTGGACCAACAACTCGCCGGAGCCCGGCAGGAGGACCGCCTCTACTGCTGCGCGGACCAACCCAATTTCTTCCGCCAACCCCACGGGCCGGGGTGGGCACTGGTCGGTGACGCCGCGCACACCAAGGACCCCATCAACGCGCGAGGCATCACCGACGCCTTCACCCAAAGCGACATGCTCGTCGAACAGCTCGACGGCCCACTCGACGACACCGAACAGGTGGAGGCCGCCCTGACCAAGTACGCCCTGCGCCTACGTGCGGAGTTCACCCCAGCCTACGAGGACACCCTGCTCGCAGCGCGCCTGGACATCGACCGGTATCGCGCCCACATGATCGAAAACCAGCACGATCCCACCTTCACCGACGACTGCTTCCGCAGCTTCGCAGGGATGCGCTGACGGACCGTCCGCCGGGGTACGAAGGGCCCGCGCCGAAGCGTGGGCCCTTCGTCCTGTGTGCCGGGGAGGAGCGGCTGCCCGTCAGGTCAGTGGCGTGCGAGGTGTGAGCGGACGGTGTAGCTCCCGGGGGCGGGGGTGGTGACCGTGTAGTCCGACACGTTGGCGCAGGTGTAGATGTCTTTGCCCGGCTCTTTCGTGGCCTTGTGCCGGTACGCCCGGAACTTGAGTGCTTGTCCGTCGGCTTTCACGCTGGTGTAGGAGACGGTCACCGCGGGGATGTCCGCGCAGGTGCGGATGCCGTCGAACTTCTCGATGAACGCGTTGGCCGAGTTCTTGAAGCCGGCGAAGTTCTTCGGGAGGCGCCAGGCTCCGATCGTGCGTACTTTCCCCGTCGCGAGGTCCTTGACCGTGCCGGTGTAGATGGGCCCGGACGTGGTGTGCGTCTTCTTGGCGGTGATGGTGTACTTCCGGCCCGTCACGTATTTCAGATTGTCGATGCCGCAGGTGACACCGTCTTCGTCGTCGGCGCCCTTGTGGCAGTTGGAGCGCAGCGGGGTGGCACCGGCGCCGAAGAAGGAGAAGCGGACGCCTGCCTTGCCGTTGGGGTGCGGCTGGATGCCCGAGTAGAAGCCTTCGCCGTTCTTCTTCGCGTACATGTAGTGCGCGTAGTAGATGTAGTCGGTGGTCAGGGGGGTGCCGACCTTGACCGTGTAGGTGTAGGTGCTGAAGTTCCCCGGGACGGCGAAGTCGAAGTTGATGAAGTGCTGGGGGTTGTCAGCGGGGATCGACCCGGGGACGTCGGCCCACGCGGTGTTCGGGGGCAGGGTGAGAACGGCGGCGGCCGCAGCGGTTGCCGCCAGCCGGGCGCGCCGTGGCAGGGGAAGCTGCACCGGAGTCCTTTCGTGTGTGAGTGCTCCGCGGCAGGGCGCGGGGCATTTCGGGTGCGCTGTTCATGCCGAGCCGCCGCGGCACCCTGCGAGGGAAGTGACCGCATGCCTGACCTCCCTCCTCAAGGCGCCGGGCAGCTCGCTATGCACCGTCGTCAGCAGCCGACGATGGTCAGGCAGAGGAGCGAGGGGACGGTCTCCGCGTCCGGTGCGGACTGCTCCATCTCGCTGATCTGCTCCTCCAGCTCTTCGATGAGGGCATCAAGTTCGACAGTGGGCATGGTTGCCTCCTACGCGATGGGCCGGCGCTGGACTCCCGCGAGAAGCCTGTCCAGGAGTGCGCCCCGGCCGGAACGGACTCTCCGCCACGACAGGAGGTGCCCGCCCACAGGCTGACGAAAGTCGCCCAAATGGTTATATGAGGCGCACAACCGCGCAAAGCCTCAATGAGCTCACGCCGCGCACGCCCAGCCGCATCACGGAATCGGGAATCCGCACGCGTCGCCCGCCCTCAGGCTGCCGACCTGGCAGCACCGCCACAAGGGCAACGGCGACATCGGCAGTGGCCGTTTGAAACGGGCTCGACGACTGACCTTGTGATCGCACCAGGCCCATCGTGGACGCTCTGGCAGGCCGTGCCCGTCAGCGTCAGGCGGTCAGGGCCGGCCCTGTGCCACCCCGCCGCGCGTCGTGGATGTCCATGGGGCCGGCGAGGGAGACATGATGGGGCGACGGAAGTGGCGCGAGAAAGGGTGCGGTGTGCGCGGGTTGGGCTCCGGGGGTGCGATGCACGGCAAGTCACGGTTCGACGACGTGTACATTCAGCCGGACCCGCGCGCCTATTTCACGCGGCTCGCACCACTGGACTACGAGATCCCGCACCATGCCCAGCCGGTGTTCCGGCGACTGGCCGCGGAGCGGGCGGCACACGGTGACGGCCGGGCCGGCGGGCCGGTGGTGCTGGACCTGTGCTGTTCCTACGGCATCAACGCGGCCCTGCTCAACCACGAGGTGACACTCGCGGAGCTGTACGACCGGTACACGTCCGACACCGCCCGCCGGATGACGTCTGCGGAGCTGGCCGCGTGGGACCGCGACTTTTACGCCGAGCGGCGCCGGCCGGACGCGCTGCGGGTGTACGGCCTGGACATCGCCGCCCCGGCGGTGCGCTACGCCGAGGAAGCCGGTCTGCTGGACGCCGGTTTCACCGACGACCTGGAACAGGTGCCGCCCGGCTCCGAGCTGCGCGATGCCCTGGACGAGGTCGGGCTGATCACACTGACGGGCGGCGGCAGCTACATCACCGAGCGGACGTTCGCCGCGCTGCTGGGCAGGGCCCGGCGACCCGTGTGGGTGAGCGCGTTCGTGCTGCGGACCGTGTCGTACGAGCCTGTCGCGCGGACACTGGCCGCACACGGGCTGCACACCACGACGGATGCGTCCCGGACCTACCCACAGCGCCGGTTCACAGACGAGCGGGAGCGCGGGCACGCGATCGAGGCGGTGCGGAGCCTGGGCGGTGACCCGTCGGGACGGGAGGAGGAGGGCCGCTACCACAGCGTGCTCTACACCTCCCGTCCCAGTTCCGCGCGGTAGGCGGTAGGCGGTAGGCGGTAGGCGGTAGGCGGTAGGCGGTTGCGCGTGAGCGGATCACCTTGCACATGAGGCGGCGTGGCCGAGTGGGCGGCGAGCACGCACTCCAGCGCCGCCCCGCGCCGCAGCTGCGGCCATACGGTCGTGTCGGACCCGGACGAACCGGCGGGTCCTGGTCCGCTGGCGGGCATGAGTGAGGATCGACCTAAGCGCGTCACCTCCGTGATCGGCGAGGACCGTACCGTCCTGGAGGTCGTCCGCAGCGAACTGCGCATGAACACCCACGCCGACCGGGCCCTCGCCCCCGCACCCAGGCGCTTCTCCGACTGGCCCGCCAGCGGATCAACGTGCTGTTCGCGATGCTCCGCGACGGCACCTTCTACGAACCCCGAACCCCACGCCTCGCTTGACGAAAGACATAGAGGCACCCCCCGCGCCCGTCAGGGCTGAGCGGGAGTCACTGGAACGGGCAGCCCGGGTTCGGGGCGTCCTCGGAGAGCGGGGAGCCGTGCGGCAGCACGTACAGCAGCTCCAGGACCACCGGGGTGTCGCCCAGATTCCGGCCGATGTGGACGTAGCCGGGGCCGACCGCTTCCCGGAACGTCCCGCCGGGGCCGTACACGCCGTCCGACCGGCACGTGGCATCGAAGTGGCTGAGGGTGCCCTGCCGCACCACGCCGTGCACCGGGCCGTCGTGGTAGTGCCAGCCGGTGGCCTGACCGGGCGGGATCGTGGCCTCCCGCAGGATGTAATCGGTGCCGTCGATGGTGGTCTGGGCGATGAGCCGGGACGTGAGGCCGGGCCCCGGCGGGGTGGCCCCGGCGGAGCCGCAGGTCAGGAGGGCGGCGACGGTGACGACGCCGGTCACGGCAGTACGGAATGCGGTGCGCATGCGAGCCTCCGGGGCATGGGCGGATACCGGCGCAAACATACCGGTAACCGGCTCCTGGGGGCGGAATGTTCGCATCCGGATGGTCGCCGGGGTCCCTGCTGTGCTATAGGGCTCCGTCCCCGCCGGTGCCGGCGGCCACCAGGGCCGGCGTGCGGCCGGTGCGCACCGAGCGGGCCCGCCGGGGATCGCGCGTGCCGTGCTCGGACCGGGCCGGCCCCTTGCGCACCAGCAGCGAAGGCCCGGACGCCTGGTCCGGGCCTTGCTTCTCGAGTGTTCTCGCGAATCGAACGCCAGCGGCCAGGCGCGGACGGCCCGACCACGGAGCCGAACTGGCCCTGAGAAGACACAGGGTGAGGCGTCGTCCTCGCCGAACAGCGGTACCCGCGCCACGTCGACGTCCGTGTGGATGCGGTGCGGCCGGACAGGATGCCTCCACCGTCCGGCGCGGACACACACCCCTCATCCGGGTGCGGGGACGCTCCCGGCGCCGCTTCTCCATCGCGGCCCTGGCCTGCTACAAGCCGGGCGAACGCTCACGCCTGATCTACCGGCCCAAGCGGCACGTCGATCACAAGCGGGGCGGCAGACGCAGTTCCACCTGGACGGACTACCGCGACCTGCTCGTCGCCGCCCATCAGCAGCTCGATGCCCCCATCGTGCTCGTCCGGGACAACCTGAACGTCACAAGGACGACCGGTTGAGAGCGTTCATCGATACTCACGACTGGATCACCCGCTACTTCCTGCTGGCCTGTGCACCCGGCCTCAACCCGGTCGAGGGCCTCTGGTCACTGCTACGACGCAGCAGCCAGGCCAACACCGCCTTCACCGACCCCGACCACCTGATGCGCACTCTTCGGCATGGCCTCCGCCAGATCCAATACCGCGGCACCTCATCGACGGATGCCTCGCCGAAACTGGCCTCACCTTGACGACATCACACCAACAAGCTCAGTAGCCGGCGCCATGGGGCCGCACCTCACCAGCCAGCCAGCACGGGGCCCCACGGGCATCCCAGCACCGTAGGGAATGAGCAGGGGTGACACTAGGTGACGACAAGTCAGGTTTCCTTCTCGGTGACGGCCGAAACCCTGGACGGAAAGTGATCCAGAACCACGGTTCACCCTCCGCCGATATCCCAGCACCGTCCCAGCAGGGGAACCCCACCCAGCACCATGCAGCTCAGGCGCTTCCCACTCCGGCTGCATCAAGGTGCGGAGAGCTGCGGTCCGGCCCGGCGTTCCTGCGTTCCTCCAGGCCGATCCAGGTACCGGTACAGCCCTGCCGTGTACTCTCCGGCAAGGCCACGTTCGTGCCGAGGGCCAGGTATCCAGACAGACACCGCGCACGGTGGAGACGTCGACAGCACAGTGAAGACGCCGATGAGGCCGGGCAGCAGTTGCCTCTCTCGGTGCGCCGTCCCCTGATCGGGTGGGGATCCGCGCGCCTCCGTGCCGGTTGTGTCGCGGACAGTGATCTTGGGTCGAGGTCGCCCGCTTCTGGTGGCCGCACTGGCGGCGTGGCAGTGCCCTGGCACCCCGCCGTCGCCCGTCCTCGATATGCGCCCGCACCGGCGGGCTGCGCTGCCCCGACCGCGATGATGAGGGAGCTGTGATGCCCGGCACCACCGACCGACGCGCCACCGTTGTGGTGGCAGGCGCAGACCGCTGGTCGGCGCAGGACCTGGCCGAACGGATCGAGCGCTATTTCGTCGATGCCTACGAGGTGCTGAGCGCGGCTACACGTGGTGAGGCCGAGCAGGTACTGGGGGGCGCCGCGTCGGCCGGACGGCGTGTCGCGGCCGTGGTGGCGGCGGAGGACCTGCCCGACGGATCGGGCCTGGACCTGCTGCGGGAGACCGGCGCTGTTCCGCCGGCCGGGCGCCTGCTGCTGTCCGACCGCGGCGCCCGGGCCGGCGGTGAGGGCCAGGACGGCATCCAGGTGCTGCCCGCCCGTCCGGACGAGGACGACCTGTGGCCGCGGCTGGAACGGATGCTCTACGACACGGCCCCCGAGGATCAGCAGAAAGTACTGGTCAAAGGCGACCGCCGCGATGCCGCCGTGTACCGCGTGGTCCGCTTCTTGCTGCTCAACCACGTCCCGTTCGCCGTCGACGACGTCCCCGTGGCGCCAGCGGGTGTCATCGTGCGGATCGATGGGAAAGAGCTGGAGAACCCGCGGCTGATCACCCTGGCCGAGGCACTGCACCTGACCGGGTACAGCGGCGGCACCGACTACGACGTGGTTGTGGTCGGCGGCGGGCCGGCGGGGCTGACCGCGGCGATCAACCATGCCGGCCTGTTCGGCCACAAGGTGCTGATCGTCGAGAACGAGGCGCCCGGTGGCGCGGCCGGCACCGCCGTCAACGTCATCGACAACCACTTCGGCTTCCCCGATGGCATCGCCGCCGGTGAGCTGGCCCAGCGAGGACTTCGCCAGGCGCTGAACATGGGAGTGGAGTGGCTCCCCGCCTGCCGGGCCGAGAGTCTGATGACGCCGGAGGACCGCGATGCCGGCGACGGGCGGCCCCCGCTCAGGCGGCTGCGGGTGACAGCGCGACACGACGACGGCCGGCAGGTCGCACTGAGCGCTGCTGCCGTGGTGTTGGCCTGCGGAGTGGCCGCCCGCCGCCAGGGCGGGAAGCACGAGCTGGAGTACGAGGGTCGCGGCGTCTACTACATGGCCCTGCCCGCGGACGCCTGGCAGGTCTCCAAGGACGACTCGATCGTGGTCGTCGGTGCCGGCGACACCGCGGGTCGCGCCGCGCTGATGTTCGCGGAGAAGTCCACCAAGGTCACCCTGCTCGTCCGCGGCACCCTCGAAGGCTCTGTGATGCTGCAGCATCTGAAAGACCGAATCAAGCAGTCCAACATCGTGGTCCGCGAGGAGACTGAGATCGACGAGTACGTGGGCACGAAGGGGCGGCTCACCGACGTGCGGCTGCGGACGGCCAACAAGCCCGTGGAGAAACTGCCGGTGAACGCGGTCTACGTGCTGATCGGCGCCGACCCGGACACCAAATGGCTGGAGGGCACCGGCGTCCAGCTGACCCATGGGTACGTGGTCACGGGTACCGACGTTGGCCCGAAGGTGCCGTCCTACGCCACGAGCGTGCCGGGGGTCTTCGCCGCCGGAGACGTGCGGTACCGCGGCGTGCGCCGCATCGCCACGGCCGCGGGAGAGGGAGCGGCGGCCGCGCTGGCCGTCCACAACTACTTCACCGGCCGCGCCAAACTACTGCAGATGGACGGCGACACGTCCAACGCGGCGCTGAGCGCCTACTACGCCTGACCGGGCCCGGACTCCCGTCGAACGCGGTAATGGGGGCGGCTGAAGTCCTGGCGGATCTTCCGCAGGTCACGCATCAGCCCCGAGCGCATTACCGTCATCGCCAAGGCCGTCCTCACTCTCGAGAGGCAACGCTGCAAAGGCTCACTGATTACACCCGAACGGTGGATTCACCGCCAAGATCCCCGCTGCGGCAGAGCGGGATGACATCGTCTGTGCAAGCCTCGTACTGAGGTCCTTCCCGCTATCCCCGGTGGATCAGCGGGCGGCGTCGCATGTGGTCAATCGCAAAGCGGAGGGTGATCCTCGTATGCGTCGTACGTGGACGATTCGGCAACGCGGCGAGTGGCCGCAGCCGCCGGCGGGACCCACTGGTATTACGGGGAGCCCTCAGCTGTTCATTGCCAGTGGCAGGGGCGGCCTTCGATAGTCAGCGGATCACCATCCGTTCTGACGGCCGGCCGGATCTGTCATCGGGCTGTTCTGCCCATAACCGGGGTGGGGTCACCCCCAGACGCGACAAGGGGCGTCAATGATGTCTTACGGCGGTACGGAGCAGGTGATCTTTCCAGCCGGTGCCGCGACGCAGACCAGCGCCGCGGAGGCTGCTCAAGAAGTGTGGGATGCCGTCATCGTCGGTGGCGGCATGGCAGGTTCCATCGTCGCCGAGCAGTTGGGCCAGGCAGGCTACAGGGTGCTGATTCTCGAAGCCGGTCCCGGCAAGGACCTGGACGTCGCCGAGTACGAGTCGTACCTGTCGCGGTTCTACGGCGCGGTCGTCAAGGACAACCAGTCTCCGTACCCGTTCAACCCGAATGCCCGGATGCCCAGGAGCACCGACACCATGCCGGTGAATCCGAACACACCCCGGGACGACTTCTACCTTGTGCAAGAGGACAAGTACTGCACGGACACCACCTTCACCCGGGTCCTCGGCGGCACCTCCATGCATTGGGAGGGGAAGGCGCTGCGCATGCTTCCCGAGGATTTCGACCTGCGGACCAAGTACGGCCAGGGCCTGAACTGGCCGCTCAGCTATGACGACCTGGAACCCTACTACCGCAAGGCCGAGGCCGAGCTGGGCGTGGCCGCCGAAGTAGAGGACCAGGCGTATCTGGGAATGCATTTCCCGAAGGGATACGTGTTCCCGATGCACCGCATGCCGCTGTCCTATCTCGACCAGGTGGTCGCCCGGGGTGTGGACGGCATGCGGGTCAACCTGGGGGACGACGAATACACGCTCCAGGTGCGGAGCTTTCCGCAGGCCCGTAACGGCGTGCCGAACGCCGCGTACGACGGGGGCAAGGGCTTCGTTCCGGTCGGCGCGGTGAGCACGAGCCAGGTGGAAGTGGGCGAGCGCTGTCAGGGCAACACCAACTGCGTCCCGATCTGCCCGGTGCAGGCCAAATATCACTCGGGAAAGACGCTGGCCAAGGCGCTCAGCAAGGGAAACGTCAAGATCGTGACGCAAGCCGTCGCGTCCAAGGTCGAGATCAGCGATCACAACCAGCGGGTGGCCGGGATCACCTTCAAGAAATACGAGTCGCTCGGCTCCGAGGAGTACACGGAGTACACGGTGGAGGGTGCCGTGTACATCCTCTGCGCGCACGCCATCGAGAACGCCCGGCTCATGCTGGCCTCCGGCATGCAGGACATGAGCCGCAGCAAGCTGATCGGCCGCAACCTGATGGACCACGCGTACCTGCTGACCTGGGGTCTGCTGCCCAAGCCGGCCGGCACGATGCGCGGCACAGTCTGCACGGGCGGGATCACCGACCTGCGCGGCGGGCGATTCCGCAGAATCCAGGCCGGGTTCGGCGTGGACATCCACAACGAGGGCTGGGGGTGGGCGACCGGCTCGCCCTACACGGACCTGGTCGAACTCGTGGACAAGCAGGGCCTGCGCGGGCGGGACTTGCGCAGGACACTCGGGAACCGGATCTCCCGGCAGCTTCTGCTGGCCTTCATGATCGACCTGTTGCCCGACAGGAGCAACACGGTCACCGTGGACGAGCGGTACAAGGATGCCCTCGGCAACCTGAAGCCGGTCGTGTCGTTCAAGATCCCGCCGTACACGATGCGGGGCGCCGCGTTCGCCCGCAGGCTCTCGACCGACATCTTCGAGAAGCTCGGTGCCGAGGACTGGACCACGTACGACAAGGACCGCTACAGCGCCGTCGAGCACGAGGGGCAGTGGTACAACATCGTGGGCGGCAATCACCTGGCGGGTACGCACATCATGGGGATCGACCCGAAGAACTCCGTGGTCGACCACACCCAGCGCTCGTGGGACCACGACAACCTCTACCTTGTCGGGCCCGGCAGCATGCCTTCGATCGGGACGTCCAACATCAGCCTGACCATGGCGGCGCTCGCCTTCCGCAGTGCGGCCCACGTCGTCAAGTACCTGCGTGCCGCGAAGGCGCCGGCCACCGTCGGCAGGTAGACAGCTCGCCGATCGGCGGGTCGAGCGCGACACCGCCCACCGTCCACCGCCCACGATTGGGGGAACATGTCCGTTCCAGAATCAGAGCCCGGTCCGGACCCCAGGATCAAGACCATTGAGGAGCTGTACGACTACCTCTACAAGGGGCTCCAGCTGGAGCATGCGACGCTGCCGCCCTACCTGACCGCGCTCTACTCGCTGCATCCGGGGACGAACTCGGATGCCCGGCATGTCATCAGGGTCGTGGCCGTCGAGGAGATGCTGCACCTCACCCTGGTCGCGAATGTCCTGAACGCCGTGGGCGGAACTCCGGACCTCACCAAGCCGGGGTTCGTGCCGAATTATCCGACGCGCCTGCCGTGTGGTCCCGATTACTTCGATGTCCATCTCCGGCCCTTCTCGCGCGAGGCTCTCGACACATTCCTGAAGATCGAGAAACCCCCGGAGGCACCTACCGAGAAAGACAGGTTCGTACCGGTGGACTGGGCGGCCGTCGGGCTGACGTCCGACGGTGCGCCGCCGCCACCGGAGAAGCTGGCGGAACTCGAGGAGTCCGGGTCGATCTTCGGCCTCGTCCCCGGAGATCCCACCCAGCGTTTCGCGAGCATCGGTGAGTTCTACGAGGAGATCATCCGGGGCATCAACCACCTGGAGGACCAAGCTCGTCAGGCAGGGAAGACGATTTTCACCGGCGATCCCGCTCGCCAGGTGACTCCCGAGTACTTCTACTCCGGTGGCGGCGATGTGATCGTGGTGACCGGCCGCGACACCGCGGTCGCGGCGCTCACCCTCGTCGCGGAGCAGGGTGAAGGGCTGTACGGCGGTATCTACGACAGCCAGGGAGAACTCGCCCACTACTACAGGTTTCAACAGTTGGAGAAGGGGAGGTACTACCAGAAGGGCGATGAGCCGGGCGATCCTCGCGGCCCGGTTCTGCACGTCGACTGGGATGCCGCCTATCCGGTGAAGCAGGACATCAAGCTGACGGATCTCTCGAGAGACCCGGAAATCCTGGTGGCGGCCGAGGAGTTCAACCAGTTCTACGCCACGTTCCTGAACAACATCAATCTGGCCTACAACGGTCAGCCCGACCTTCTGCTCAAGGCGGTCTGGGAGATGTTCCGCATGCGCGACAGCATGAACCGACTCGTCCGCAACCCACTCGCAGGGCATTCAGGGAAGAACGCCGGCCCGACATTCGAGATCTAAGGCCGTCGAAGGAGGCGGGATCGTGACGCAGACAACGGACACGGTAGAGGAACTGCGCAAGTTCGTGGTGTTCTCCGCCACTGTGACCGGGTTCAGCGAGTTCGACCTCTGGGGAACCGGTCAGGCGGAGGAGTATTACAGGACGGCCGTGGATCAAGTAGGGCTGGACGCGCTCCGGAAGGCGATGGCTTCCGATCCCTCTGCCGTTCCCTCCGATCCAGTGGTGAACAGCATCGTCAAACTCTGGTACGTCGGCGTCTGGTACGGCCCGGAACTGGTGGGGCGTATGGACGTGGCGGCCTGGACGGCGCCCGGGCGGAGCGGAGCGAAGCCCGCCGTCCCGGAGGACAGCCGGCCCGAGGACAGCCAGTCCCTCCTGGCCACGTCCGGACGACACCAGGCTGGGGACGACCGCGCGTACGGCGAAGTCGAACGCAAACCCCTGTTCGTCGTCTCCCCCGACGCCTACACCGAGGGCCTGTTGTGGCGGGCCATCGGTGCCCACCCGTCCGGCGCGAAGGCGCCGGGCTACGGATCGTGGGTCAATCCGCCCGTATTCGAGGACTGACAAGAGGAGGAAGTGTCATGACCAGCACGGTCCCGAACCTGGGTCCCGACAAGGTGTCACTGGGCGTAACGCCGACACTGTGGTGGAACGACGACTTTCCGCTGATCGACATCGGGATCCCGTTCGAGCAGTGCGTGAGCGAGATGGCGCTCGCGGGATTCCAGGGCTGCAGCATCGGTCACAAGTATCCGACCGACCCCGCCGCACTGAAGAAGGCACTCGACCTGCGCGGCCTGAAGGTGTCCGAGCCCTGGGTGAGCACCTACTTCACCATCGGCGAAGAACAACTGACCATCGAAAACTTCAAGAAACAGCTGGAGTTCCTCGCAAAAGTGGGCGGCGAGGACATCGTGGTCGCAGAATTCGGGCTGTCATCGCACCTGCAGCCAATCCCGGTTTTCGACCACCGCCCCAAGTTCACCGACAAACAATGGGATCTCCTCGCCAACGGGCTCAACAAAATCGGTGAGCTGGCCGCGAACAAGAACATGCGGCTGTGTTACCACCATCACATGGGCACTGGCGTGCAGACGGCCGAGGACATCGACAGGTTGATGAGGAGCACCGACCCGACCCTCGTGCACCTGCTGCTCGACACCGGGCATCTCCGGTTCGCGGGCGACGACCCGCTCACGGCCGCGGAAAGGCACAAGCAGCGGATCAAGCACGTTCATCTCAAGAACGTCCGCCAGCCCGTCGTCGACAAAGTCGAGAGCGACCGCCTGTCCTTCCAGGAGGGAATCCTGGAAGGCGTCTTCACCGTGCCCGGAGACCCGGAAGGCGCGATCGACTTCAAGCCCATCCTCTCGACGCTGGCGGAAGCCGGCTACGAGGGCTGGCTGGTCGTCGAGGCCGAACAGCACCCGGCGACGGCACACCCGCTGACGTACGCCAAGATGGCCCACGATTACCTCACCGGAGTCCTGGGGTGGCAACGATGAGCACACACGACATCTACCTCAGCTTCTTCATGTTCACCCTCGACCTGCACCCGGATGACCCCAAGTACACCGAGGTCATCGTCAGACACATGAAGGAGCTGCAGGGCATCGGGTACACGGGCTTCGACATGCCCGTTCTCCCGAACGGCGAGGGCGACCCCCAAGCGGACGTACCCCGCTACGAAAAGCTCAGGAAGGCCCTCGACGCGGCCGGCCTGGAGAACGTGGGTCTGACCACCAACGTGGCCACGACACCGGCCTACAACCCCACATCGCTGAACGCCGAGGAACGCGAGGCGGCCCTGGCCTACCTCAAGTCCAGGGTGGACATCACAGCGGCCCTGCGCGGCACCATCATGGCGGGCCCCGTCCTGTTCCCCTACAACGTGTTCCCCACCGTCAACGGCGAAACGCTGTGGAGTGACGCGCTGCAGGACTGGCTGCAGCCCCGGTACCGTGTCGCGCAGCCGCTCTTCGACCAGCTCGGCGCATACGCGGCGGAGAAGGGCGTCCAGGTCGCCATCGAACCCGTCAACCACTGGGAGACACCCGCCCCGAACATGGTGCGCGACGTGCTCGACTTCCTCACCGAGGTGCGCAGTCCGCACATCGGCGTTGCCGTGGACAGCTCCCACGTCGTCCTCGGCAGCAGCGGCCCGGAGGCGTACCGCCGCGACATCCAGGACGCAGCCGACCAGCGGCGCCTGCACCACGTGCAGGTGTCCCCGCCGGACCGCGGCGAGGTCGCGGACAGCTGGATCCCCTGGCGCACGTTCCTCGACCCCATCCTGCCCGTGTACGACGGTCCGCTGCTCATCGAGGTCTTCAACGCCATCCCGGAGTTCCACGCTTCGTTGCGGCTGACGAGGCGGAAGTTCTGGATCCCCGGGGAGGACGAGCCGGTCCCGGGCGTGCCGAGCGCCTACGAGGTCGCCGAGGCCGGGATCAAGAAACTCCGTTCGGAGCTGGCCACACTGCACGCGAAGTGATCCGGGCTGCCCACCGACCTGACGCCGTGAACGGTTCACCACGAACACCATTACTGTCAGGCCGCTGTCGCTCGAAGCGCCACGACGGTGCCCCGACTGAAGCACCCGACTGAAGCACACCCGCATCCGTGAGGCGGGAAGAGCCGGCGCCGGCGGGCGGGCGGCGAGCACGCATCCAGCGCCGCCCCGCGCCGCAGCTGCGGCCATACGGTCGTGTCGGACCCGGACGAACCGGCGGGTCCTGGTCCGCTGGCGGGCATGAGTGAGGCGGCTGCCGGACCGGGCAGCCGCCTCACTTCGTGTGCTCCGTTGCCCGTTCAGCCGCGGGTGATGTTCTGCGCCTGCGGGCCCTTCTGCCCCTGGCCGACGTCGAAGGTGACGTGCTCGCCTTCGGTCAGTTCGCGGTACCCGCTGCCGTTGATCTCGGAGTAGTGCGCGAAGACGTCCGGGCCCCCGCCGTCCTGCTCGATGAAGCCGAAGCCCTTTTCGGCTTTGAACCACTTCACGGTGCCGCTGGCCATACTGGTTGATCCTTCGTGTCATGCCCGGGAACAGCCCTCTTGCCGGGCATGCCCCGGCTCGCGCACCGCACGGGCCATCAGCCGTTCTACCCCCGACCACCCCGCTTCTCCCACCGGTGACACGCCGAATGAGGCACGGGCACGCGCTACGGGCGGCAGGGGAGGAGGGGTCAGGTACGGACCTCTGCGAAGCGGGAGAGGGCGAGGGTGCCGGCTGCCGCGAGGACGAGACCCGTCAGGGCCAGCCAGCCATAGCCGGGGCGTGCGCGGTCGTCGAGAAGGAGGATGCCGACCAGGCCGGGGCCGGCGATCTCCATCAGGGTGCCGGCGGCGGTGGCCGCGGTGACGGAGCCGCGTCGCATCGCGAGGGCGTAGCTGAGGTATCCGCCCAGCCCGCCGATGATCAGGGCGTACGTCGCCCCGTCGGTGAGGACGCCTTCGACGCTGGAGATGTCCATCACGCGTACGGCGAGGCTGGTGACGCCGAAGCCGACGCCGGACAGGACGCCCAGGGATGCTGCCGCTCCCCGGCCGCGGAAGCGGGCAGCCCACGAGGTGAGCCCCAGGGCCACCAGGGGCGCGACGACCAGGGCCAGGCGGAAGGAGGGGCTCGCGGAGGTGGCGCCTTCGGGGCCCGAGCCGGCGGCGAGCAGCACGAGGCCGGCCACCACGGTGGTGACGGCGACGCTGTCCCTGGTCCGCAGGCGGATCCCGAGCAGAGCGACGGCCGCGAGGGCGGTGACGGCGAGGCTGGCGTTGGTCACCGCCTGCACGACGAACAGCGGAAGGCGGCGCAGGGCCACGACGCTCAGCGCGAAACCCACCACGTCCAGGCCCGCGCCGAGGACGAACTGCCACGAGCGCACCAGCCGGACCGCGAGCCGCAGCCCCTCCGCCTCCGTGTGCGACGGCGCACGCGCCGCGCGCGCCTGGAAGACCGACGCCAGACCGAAGCCGACGGTGGCGGCGAGCGCGAAGAGGAGACCGAGGAACACGGCGCGCTATTCGAACGGCCGCCGCGCCGGAACGCGGGCCGCACCGTGACTCGTGCGCTCGCCTCCTGCGAAGGGCCTGGGCGCCGGAGGCTTCGAGACGGCGAGGGGCGCCGTCCCGGAGCGGACCACGCCGGCCGCGAGGAGCAGCGCCCAGCAGGCCAGCAGGAGTTCCTGGAGGCGTTCGGCCAGTCCCACCCACAGGTTGACGTGCCGCGCCATGAAGGCGGCGACCGCCACCATCAGCCAGACGTTGACGGCCCACTGGGCGACCACGAGAGCGCGGCCGTGACGGGCGAGGGCGGGCCACCGGCCGTACCGGCGGGCGGCGATGGTCAGGGCGGTCATCGCGGCCAGCGCGGCGGCGGTGGCCACGCCGCTGGTGACCGTGTGCACCGTATGGGCGGCCGGTGCCAGGCCGGCGACCTCGCGGTCGAAACACGCGCGGTCGGCCACGAGCGGGCAGCTCAGCGGAAACCGGAACTCCACCGCCGTGGCCGCGCCGAACAGGCCGAGAGCCCACCACCCCGCCCTCGCCCACGGCAACCGCGCCGTCCGGCCCCCGAAAGCGCAGGCGGCGGCCGCGACCGCGCAGGCACCGGCCATCAGGTCGGCCGTACGGAAGAGGAGACTGTAGGGCCGGCCTTCGGCGGAGAGGTCGCTGACATAGGTGTGCAGCGGGTCCGCTCCCGCCACCAGGAACGGCGCGCTGATCCACGCGTTGTACAGCACGGCGGTCAGCACCAGCGGGATGCCGGCCAGCCGCCGGCCCTGGCGCAAGCGGATCACACGGCCCACCTTGGTACGGGCCCACACCGGCACGGCGGAGGCACGCCGGACACGGCCTCGATGTCCCGCCGAGGCGACCGGATCACAAAACTCGTGGGAGTAGTCGGCCCGGCTGTCGCCGGCCCGGTCGCCGCGCGCCGCGGTGCCGGACCGGGCGCGGGCGGTCGGCGGGCCTCGTCCGCGCGCCGTCGCACGCCCCCGTACGATGACGTCATGCGCACCACCGGACAGCACCTGCGGCGACCGCTTCGGCGATACCGCCCGCTGTTCGTGCTGGCGGTGCTGATCGGGCTGCTGGGCATGCACGCCCTCGCGCCCGGCGGCGGTGCGGGGCACGCGGAACACGCCCACACCGCGCCCATGACGGCCGCGCTCGGCGCCGTCGACGACTGCCCGGGCGGCGACGGCCACTGCGGCGGCCACCGGCTGCACCACGCCGACCCCAGCTGCGCCTCGGGCGCGCCGGACGGCGGGCCGCAGCTGCCCGCGCCGGCCCCGGACCCGGTGCCCGGCGCGGCACCGCTCGGCTGCCCGCTCGCCGCCCGCGCCACCGCGCCGGACGGCGCCCGCGCCCCGCCCGACCTCGCCGAACTCCAGCTCCTGCGGATCTAGAGGCCGCCCCGGCCGCGCCCGCCCCGCCGCACGCGGGGCCCGCGGCCGTGCCCACGCGTGCCCCGAATCCCTTTCGCACAGCAGGAGTTCTCCGCATGACCACCCGTACCCCGACGCGCCGCGCCGCGCTCGCCGCCCTCGCCGTGACCTCCGCCCTGGTCCTGTCCGCCTGCGGCGGCAACGACGACGGCGACGCCAACGGCACCGGCCACACCGGCCACGGCGCCTCGGCCCCCGCCGCCGCGCCGAGCGCCTCCGCAGCCTCGCCGAGCGCCTCCGCCGGCGCGCACAACGCCCAGGACGTCGCCTTCGCCAAGGGCATGATCCCGCACCACCAGCAGGCCCTGGAGATGGCGTCACTCGCCGCCGACCGCGCCTCCTCGGCGCGGGTGAAGGACCTCGCCGCCCGCATCGAGAAGGCCCAGGACCCCGAGATCCGCACCCTGACCGGCTGGCTGAAGTCCTGGGGCGAGCAGGCCCCGATGGCCGGCATGGACCACTCCGGCCACGCCGGGATGACCGGGATGATGAGCGAGGCCGACATGGCCGCCCTGAAGAAGGCCACCGGCAAGGACTTCGACACCCGGTTCCTGTCGCTGATGGTCGAGCACCACCAGGGCGCCGTCGAGATGGCCGCCACCGAGAAGCACAAGGGCCGCTCCGGCGACGCCAAGGCCATGGCGGACGCCATCATCACCGCGCAGGCCGCCGAGATCAAGGAGATGAAGCAGCTCCTCGGCGCCGGGTGACGCGACGGCGGGGGCCGGTACCTCCACCGGCCCCCCCCCGCCCGCGCCTCAGGCGAGCACCTTCTCCAGCGCGCCCAGCGCCGACCGCAGTTCCTCCGCCGTGACGGTGAGCGGCGGCGCGAGCCGGATCGTGGAGCCGTGGGTGTCCTTCACCAGGACCCCCTCGCGCATCAGCCGCTCGCTGATCGCCCGCCCGGTGCCGAGCGCCGGGTCGACGTCCACTCCGGCCCACAGCCCCCGCGCCCGGAACCCGGTCACGCCCCGGCCCACCAGCTCCGTCAGCCCGTCGCGCAGGATCACCCCCAGCTCGGCCGCCCGGCGCTGGAACTCGCCCGTCTCCAGCAGCCCGACCACGGCCGTGCCGACCGCCGCGGCCAGCGGATTGCCGCCGAACGTCGACCCGTGCTCACCCGGGCGCAGCACCCCCAGCACCTCGCGCCGGGCCACCACCGCCGACACCGGCACGATGCCGCCGCCCAGCGCCTTGCCGAGCAGCAGCACGTCCGGCACCACGTCCTCGTGCTCGACGGCGAGGGTGCGGCCGGTGCGGCCGAGGCCCGACTGGATCTCGTCCGCGACGAACAGACAGCCCTTGCGGCGGGTCAGCTCGCGCACCCCGGCGAGATAGCCGTCGTCCGGCACGACCACACCCGCCTCGCCCTGGACGGGCTCGATCAGCACCGCCGCCGTGGTGTCGTCCACGGCCTCCTCCAGCGCGGCCAGGTCGTTGTACGGCACGACCGTGAAGCCGGGGGTGAAGGGGCCGAAGCCGGCACGGGCCGTCTCGTCCGTGGAGAAGCCGACGATCGTGGTCGTCCGGCCGTGGAAGTTCTCCGCCGCGACCACGATGGTCGCCCGGCCGGCCGGGACGCCCTTGACGTCGTACGCCCATTTGCGGGCCACCTTGATGCCGCTCTCCACGGCCTCCGCGCCGGTGTTCATCGGCAGCACCATGTCCAGCCCGGTCAGTTCCGCGAGCCGCTCGGCGAACTCGGCCAGCCGGTCGTTGTGGAAGGCGCGGGAGGTCAGGGTGAGCCGGTCGAGCTGGCGGTGGGCGGCCTCGATCAGCACCGGGTTGCGGTGGCCGAAGTTCAGGGCCGAGTAACCGGCCAGCATGTCGAGGTAGCGGTTGCCCTCCACGTCCTCCACCCAGCTGCCCTCGGCGCGGGCCACGACCACGGGCAGCGGGTGGTAGTTGTGCGCGAGCACCGGCTGCTCCGCGCGGATCAGCTCGTCGGACGTACGGGGGCGCGCGGGTGCGGTCATCAGCGGATCTCCTGGGTGCAGCACTTGATGCCGCCGCCGGCCTTGCGGAACTCGGACAGGTCGACGGGGACGGGGACATAGCCGTGGCCGGCGAGGCGGTCGGCCAGCGCCCCGGCCTGGGGGGCGATGAAGACGTGCCGGCCGTCGGACACGGAGTTCAGGCCGAACGCCAGCGCGTCCGCGCGGGTGGCGAGCACCGCCCGCGGATACAGCCGCCGGAGCACTTCGCGGCTGCCCGGCGAGAACGCCTCGGGGTAGTAACAGATGTTCTCGTCGTCGAGCGTGAACAGCGCCGTGTCCAGGTGGTAGAAGTACGGATCCACCAGCCTGAGGCCGATCACCGGCCGGCCCAGGAACTCCTGCGCCTCCCGGTGCGCCTCGGGGGTGGTGCGGAACCCGGTGCCGGCGAGCACGTACCGGCCCGTCCACACCAGGTCGCCCTCGCCCTCGGCCACCGACTCGGGCCGGTACACGTCGTAGCCGGCCGCCTTGAACCAGGTGTCGTAGTACTCCGACTCCGGGCGCCGCTGCCGGGCGTGGAAGAGGGAGCCGAAGACCCGGCCGCCGACCACGAGGGCCGCGTTGGCGGCGAACACCATGTCCGGCAGGCCGGGGACCGGCTCCACGCGCTCGACGGTGTGGTCGTGATCCTCGTACGCGCGGACCAGCGACCGCCACTGCTCGCGGGCCAGGTCCACGTCGACGGGCCGGCCGGGGTGCATCCAGGGGTTGATCGCGTACTGGACGGCGAAGTGCCTGGGTTCGCAGACGAGGAAGCGCCGGGGACGCGGCACACGACGTTCGGTCACAGAGGGTTCCCTCCGCTTTCCTGTGTGTCACTGAGGGGGTGAGACCACGGTAGGAAGGGAGGTGGACGGGCGACAAGCGCGGAAAGCTGCGCGGATGCGCAGCATCGCTGCGTTCTCACCGGGGCGCACGCACGACTCCTGCGCGCCCGGGACACGACTCCGCGCGCCCGGCCGGACGGCCTACGGCGTCCGCGGACCCCTCGCGGTCACGCGGGGGCCGCGTGGGTGGCGCCCGCCTCCGGGCTCTCCGGGAGCAGATGGGACAGCACCATCACGCTGATCGTCTTGCGGATGAACGGCTCGGCGCGGATCCGCTCCAGCACCTCCTCGAAGTGCTCCACGTCCCGGGCCCGCACGTGCAGCAGCGCGTCGGCGCCGCCGGTCACCGTCATGGCCGCCACGATCTCCGGATGGTTGCGGACCACCTCCGCCAGGCGCCGGGGCGGGGCCGCGCCCTCGCAGTACACCTCGACGTACGCCTCGGTGCGCCAGCCCAGCGCGGCCGGCCTGACCGTGGCCGTGAACCCGGTGATCACCCCGGTCTCCCGCAGCCGGTCCACGCGCCGCTTGACCGCCGTCGCGGACAGCCCCACGTCCACGCCGATCTCCGCGAAGCTGGCCCGGGCGTTCGCCATGAGCGCCGTGACGATCCGGCGGTCCAGCTCGTCGAACGCGGGTGTCCTGCTGTTCATGCGGGCACTGTAACCAGCTCCCGCGCGCCGTGGCTCAGGACCGGGCGACGACCGCGGCGAGGGTCAGCAGACCCAGCACCACCCAGCCGAACCACAGCCAGCCGTTGCTGCCGAGCGTGACCGTGTAGGCGGTCACCAGCACCAGCGTGCCGGCCGTGAGAGCCCCCATCGTCTTGGTGGAACCGTTCGTGGAACCGGGCATCGCGACACCCTCCTCGTGGTCCGTTCCCGACCCATGGTGCCCCCATTCCCGCCCCGGCGGGATACGGCGACGGGCCGGAGCCCGCTCGGCTCCGGCCCGCGAAGGAGACCCCGGCTCAGCCCTTGCGGGCGCTCAGCGAAGCCAGATAGGCGTTGTACGCCTCCAGCTCCTTGTCGCCGTCCCGGTCGGCGGCCCGGTCCTGCCGCTTGGCCTGCCGCTGCTCGGAGCGGTACCACTGGAACAGCAGCGCGATCAGCACCAGTACCGACGGGACCTCGCTGAACGCCCAGGCGATGCCGCCCGCCGAGCTCTGGTCGGACAGCGCGTCGATGCCCAGTGAGGCCGGCGGGTGCTCGAAGGTGCTCACCATCGGGGTCGACGCCATCATCAGGGCGATACCGAAGAACGCGTGGAACGGCATGCCCGCGAACAGCTCCAGCATCCGCATCAGATGACCCGGCCGGTGCGGACCGGGGTCCACGCCGATGATGGGCCAGAAGAACACCACACCGACCGCGAGGAAGTGCACCATCATCGCGATGTGCCCGGTCTTCGAGCCCATCAGGAAGTCGAACAGCGGGGTGAAGTACAGGGCGTACAGGCTCGCGATGAACAGCGGGATGGTGAACGCGGGGTGGGTGATCATCCGCATGTACCGGCTGTGCAGCAGCATCAGCAGCACCTCGCGCGGCCCCTTGCGGCCTTTGCCGGCGGCCGGCAGCGCACGCAGTGCCAGCGTCACCGGGGCGCCGAGCAGGATCAGGATCGGCGACAGCATGCTGATCACCATGTGCTGCACCATGTGCACGCTGAACATGACCATGCCGTAGTCGTTCAGCTTGGTGCACATCACCAGCGCGATGGTGAGCACGCCGACGACGTAGGAGACGGTGCGGCTCGGCGGCCAGGCGTCCCCGCGCCGCCGCAGCCGGACGACGCCCCAGCCGTACAGGGCCAGCCCGGCCGCACAGGCGACGAGGAAGAACGGCTCCGCCGACCACTCGAGCCCTCGCCCCAGCGTGAACGGCGGCAGATCCATCGTCATGCCGTGCCCGCTGTGATCCATCCGCCGGCTCCTGTTTCGTGGGGGTTGTGCGAGTTGTCCGCCCCAAGAGTAGAACCGCCCCCGGTCGCGACCGCGACCGGGGGCGGGTTGTTCTTCTGTGAACTACAGGACGCACTCCGCCTCGGCGTACCGCTCCACCGGAACCGTCTTCAGCGTCTCCACGGCCTCGGCCAACGGCACCATGACGATGTCGGTCCCGCGCAGCGCGGTCATCGCGCCGAACTCGCCCCGGTGCACCGCCTCCACCGCGTGCCACCCGAACCGCGTGGCCAGCACCCTGTCGTACGCCGTGGGCGTGCCGCCCCGCTGCACATGCCCGAGGATCACCGGCCGGGCCTCCTTGCCGAGCCGGTGCTCCAGCTCGACCGACAGCTGCCGGGCGATGCCCGCGAAGCGCTCATGGCCGTAGACGTCCTTGCCGCCCTCGTCGAAGTCCATGGTGCCGGGGCGCGGCTTGGCGCCCTCAGCGGCGACCACGATGGCGAACCGCTTGCCCGCCGCGAACCGCTCGCCGACCTTCCGCGTCAGCTCCTCGATGTCGAAGGGCCGCTCGGGCACGACGACGGCGTGGGCGCCGGCCGCCATGCCGGAGTGCAGCGCGATCCAGCCGGTGTGCCGGCCCATGACCTCCACGATGAGCACCCGCTGGTGGGACTCGGCGGTGGTCTTCAGCCGGTCCAGGGCCTCGGTCGCCACGGTCACCGCGGTGTCGAAGCCGAAGGTGACATCGGTGACGGCGATGTCGTTGTCGATGGTCTTGGGCACGCCCACGATGGGCAGCCCGTTGTCCGAGAGCAGCCGGGCCGCCTTCAGGGTGCCCTCGCCGCCGATCGGGATGATCGCGTCCAGACCCAGTTCCGCGACATGACCGCGGGCCCGCTCCACCCCGTCGCGCAGGTGCTCCGGGCGGACCCGGGAGGAGCCGAGGATGGTGCCGCCGCGGGCCAGGATGCCGGACACGGCGTCGAGGTCGAGCTTTCGGTAGTCGCACTCCAGGAGGCCCTTCCAGCCGTCCCGGAAACCGATGACCTCGTCGCCGTGGTCGACGACGGCACGGTGCACGACGGACCGGATGACGGCATTCAGGCCGGGGCAGTCGCCGCCGGACGTGAGGACACCAATGCGCATAGCCCGAATTACCTTCTCAACGTGGGCCGGGTGAACCGGACCACGTTGTCCGGCGGATTCCCGGCCACCCTACCGGCGCGAGGGGGTGACCCCACAGCGGGCGTCCGCCTGCTGGACGCGCCCGCACATGTGAGCGGACGAGCCGTCAGGCGGGCCCGCCGGGAGTCCGCCGGACCACGCCGGCATCCCGTTGCAGGGGCGGTTGCGCGGGCTGCCGTACCGTCCCCTTCCAGCCGGTCAGGCGGGCTGCTGTGCCGCCGCGATGCGTTCGTTGCGCAGCGCCTCGTACCAGCGGTCGTCGATCGGCGGCAGCGCGTTGACGTCGAGCGCCAGCTTCAGCAGCAGGTCGGCGATGAGCGGGTTGCGGGCGAGGACCGGCCCGTGCATGTACGTGCCGAAGACGGTCCCGTTGTACGCGCCCTCCGTGCCGTCCCCGGTGCCGTTGCCCTTGCCGATCTTCACCTGGGCGAACGGGCGGGCGGTGGGGCCGAGGTGGGTGACGCCCTGGTGGTTCTCGAAGCCGGTCAGCGGGGGCAGCCCGAGCTGCGGGTCGATGTCCCCGAGGACGTCGCCGACGCACCGCTCGCCCTCGCCGCGCACCGACACCACGTCGAGCAGGCCGAGGCCCGGCTCGCGCTGGCCGAGGTCGTTGATGAACTCGTGGCCGAGGATCTGGTAGCCGGCGCACACCGAGAAGACGATCGCGCCGTTCTCCACCGCGCGGTGCAGATGCCCGTCCCGGCGCAGCCGCTCCGCCGCGAGCCGCTGCGGACGGTCCTCGCCGCCGCCGATCAGATAGATGTCGCCGGAGGTCGGGATCGGCTGGTCGCTGCGCACGTCGAGCCGGGCCACGTCCAGACCGCGCTGCCGGGCCCGGCGCTCGACGACGAGGGCGTTGCCCTGGTCGCCGTAGGTGCTCAGCAGGTCCGGGTAGATCCACACCAGCCGCAGTTGGTTGTCGCTCATGAGGTTGGTCGCCCCTTCGAAGATCAGTTGCCGACGCGGCGGCGCAGGTCCTGGAACGCGGTGTAGTTCGCGATGACCTCGATCCGGCCCGGCGGGCACATCTGCACGGCCTGGTCGAGGTTGTCGCAGACCTGGAAGTGCTGGTTCGCGACCTCCAGACGGACGGCGAGGTCCAGCTTCCGGTCGCCGATGACGAAGATCGGGTGGCCGGTCAGCCGGGTGTAGTCGACGTCCCACAGCCAGGAGGTGTCGGTGCCGTCGGCCCCGCGGGCGTTCACCGACAGGATCACCGGCGCCGGCGGCGGGTCGATCAGGGAGAAGGTCTCCAGCCAGCCGGCCGGGTTCTTGGCCAGCAGCAGCCTGAGGTCCCGGTTCTGGAACTGCACCACGTCGTACCGGCCGGCCACCGCCTGCACCTGGTACATCCGCTCCAGGGCGACCTGCGGCGGCACCCCGAAGACGGCGGCGACGGCCGCGGAGGACGCGGCGTTGGCCTTGTTGGCACGGCCCGGCAGCTGGAGGTGGATCGGCCAGGCGGACCCGTGCGGGTCCAGCACGTGATCGCCGGACAGCGCCCAGGTCGGCGTGGGCCGGCGGAAGCCGCACTCGCCGCAGAACCAGTCGTCGCCGGGGCGCTGCATCACGCCGCCGCACGACGGGCAGGACCAGGCGTCGTCCTTCCACATCTGCCCGGCCGCGACCCAGACCACGTTCGGGGAGGAGGACGCGGCCCAGACCACCAGCGGGTCGTCGCAGTTGGCGACGACGACCGCCTTGGTCCCGGCCAGGCCCTCGCGCCAGTGCTCGGCGAGCATGCGGGTCTCGGCGGCGCGGTCCAGCTGGTCCCGGGAGAGGTTCAGCAGGGCGATGCACTTGGGATCGGTGTCCCGGGCCACACCGGCCAGGTACTTCTCGTCGACCTCGATGACGCCGAACTTCGCGTCCGAGCCGCCCGCGAGCGCGGAGGTGATGCCGGCCGGCATGTTGGCGCCGAGCGCGTTGGACACGACCGGGCCCGCGGCGCGCAGCGCCTCGGCGATCAGCCGGGTGGTCGTGGTCTTGCCGTTGGTCGCCGACACCAGGACGACGTCCAGGTTCTGGGCGAGCCGCCCGAGCAGGTCGGGGTCGAGTTTCAGCGCGACCCGGCCACCGATCACCGACCCGCTGCCGCGCCCCGCGGCGCGCGATGCCGCAGCGACCGCCTTGCCCGCGGTCACGGCCAGCTTGGCCCGCGGCGAGAGCGGGTCCGAGTTGCCTGCCATCAGTTCTCGATCCTCCTTGCGTACGCGCCGCGCCTGGGGCCCTCCGGCAGCGTGGTGAGACCCTCAGCCTATCGAGATCCGATCGCACACCCGAATCCCGGCCCACTTCCTCGCGCGGCGGGCATGAGCTGAAGGAACCGTACCCTTGCCGCCATGCGACACGGTTCCATTCCGGGCGCCCGCGGGCGCGTCCGGCCCCTCACCCTGCTCGGCGACGCGCCGCTGCGCGAGCCCTGCCGGGACGTCACCGACTTCGGCCCCGCCCTCGCGGACCTCGTGGAGGACCTGTTCGCCACGATGTACGCGGCCGGCGGGGTCGGGCTGGCGGCGAACCAAGTGGGCGTGCCCCTGCGGGTGTTCGTCTACGACTGTCCCGACGACGAGGACGTGCGCCACCTCGGCCACGTGGTGAACCCACGGCTGGTGGAGGCGGACGGTGTGGTGGTCCGGGGGCCGGAGGGCTGTCTCTCGCTGCCCGGTCTGGAGGCGGGCACCGAGCGCTACGACCACGCGGTGGTCGAGGGCCGGACGGTGACCGGGGAGCCGGTCACCGTGCACGGCACCGGCTTCTTCGCCCGGTGCCTGCAGCACGAGTGCGACCACCTGGAGGGCGGGACCTACGCCGACCGCCTGACGGGATGGCGTCACCGGAGGCTGATGCGGCAGATCTCCCGCGCCCCGTGGCACCGGGGGAGCGGCACGGACCGCTAGCGCGGCGCGCGGCGGCGGCCGGGAGGGCGGGTGTCAGAAGCCGGGACCGCCCAGCCGGTCCCCGGCGGCGGCCAGGCGTCCCCACAGCAGGTCGGCGAGGGAGCGCACCAGGTCGGCGCGGGAGCAGGGGCGTTCCCCCAGCCACCAGTCGCCGGCCGCGTGCATCATCCCGACGATCCCGTGGCCCCACACCCGGGCCAGCCGCTGGCTCTCCGGGCCGAGGTCCACGCGCTCCTCGATGACCTGGGCCAGCTCCTCGCCCATCCGCCGCAGCAGCGGCACGGAGTGCTTGCCGACGTCGAAGCCCTGCTCGCCACCGGTGCCGCCCTCGGCCGGGTGCATCAGGAACCGGTACACCTGGGGCCGCGCCTCGATCGCGGCGAGATAGGTGTCCAGGGTGGACTCGACCCGCTCGCGCCGCCCGGCCGGCGCGTCCAGCGCCGCCCGCAGCGAGGACAGCAGGGCGTCGGTGTGCCGCTTGGCCAAGGCCGCGTAAAGACCGCCCTTGTCGCCGAAGTGCCGGTAGAGGATCGGCTTGGTGATCCCCGCCTCCGCCGCGATCGCGTTCATCGACGCCTGCGGGCCGTCGCGCAGCACCACCCGGTCGGCGGCCTCCAGCAGCTCGCGCCGGCGGCGGTCGGCGGACCGCTGCTGCTCGGTCCGCTGTGTGGTGTCCATGTGCTCTCCCCACCCGTGCTGATTCGGTGACGCCTGCGCAAACTAACACTGACCGTGCCCGCGGCATCGAACGGGAGGCCGAGCGGTCCTCGGCGGTTGACATTCCTACCGGCCGGTAACAGACTCTCGTTACCGTTAGTAACATCGCACCGCCGCTGGAGGGGACATGGCCGAGTTCACCATGGAGCTGAACGAGGAGCAGAAGGAAGTCCGGGACTGGCTCCATGGCTTCGCCGAGGACGTGATCCGCCCGGCGGCGGCCGAGTGGGACGAGCGCGAGGAGACGCCCTGGCCGGTCATCCAGGAGGCCGCCAAGGTCGGCATCTACTCCCTCGACTTCTACGCGCAGCAGTACTTCGACCCCACCGGCCTCGGCATCCCGATGGCGATGGAGGAGCTGTTCTGGGGCGACGCGGGCATCGCCCTGTCCATCGTGGGCACCGGCCTCGCCGCCGTGGGCGTCCTCGCCAACGGCACCGACGAGCAGATCGGCACCTGGATCCCGCAGATGTACGGCGACCAGAACGACGTCAAGGTCGCCGCGTTCTGCTCCTCCGAGCCCGACGCCGGCTCCGACGTGGCCTCCATGCGCACCCGGGCCGTGTACGACGAGGCCAAGGACGAGTGGGTGATCAACGGCACGAAGACCTGGGCGACCAACGGCGGCATCGCGGGCGTCCACGTGGTCGTCGCCGTCGTCGACCCGGAGCTGGGCTCCAAGGGCCACGCCTCCTTCATCGTCCCGCCCGGCACGCCCGGCCTGTCCCAGGGGCAGAAGTTCAAGAAGCACGGCATCCGCGCCTCGCACACCGCCGAGGTCGTCCTCGACGACGTCCGGGTGCCCGGCTCCTGCCTGCTCGGCGGCAAGGAGAAGCTGGACGAGCGGCTGGCCCGCGCCCGGGAGAGGGCGAAGGCGGGGGGCGAGCGGGTGAAGAACGCGGCGATGGCCACGTTCGAGGCGTCGCGGCCGGCCGTCGGCGCCATGGCCGTGGGCACCGCCCGCGCCGCCTACGAGGTCGCCCTCGACTACGCGAAGACGCGCGAGCAGTTCGGGCGGCCGATCATCGACAACCAGGGCGTGGCCTTCCAGCTCGCGGACATGCGGACCCGGATCGACGCGGCGCGGCTGCTGGTGTGGCGGGCCTCCTGGATGGCGGTCAACGGCAAGCCGTTCACCGCCGCCGAGGGCTCCATGTCCAAGCTGTTCGCGAGCGAGACCGCGAAGAAGGTGACCGCGCAGGCCGTCCAGATCCTCGGCGGCAACGGGTACACGCGTGAGTACCCGGTGGAGCGGATGCACCGGGACGCCGCGATCTACACCATCTTCGAGGGGACGAGCGAGATCCAGCGGCTGGTCATCGCGCGCACGCTGTCCGGGATGCCGATCCGGTAGTGCCGGGGCGGCGCCGCGCACCGCGTACGGCTCCGCCTCCTCACCGGTGCTTCAACGGCGTGAGCTGCTCGATGTCGTACTTCGCCCGCAGCGCCTCGATCGCCTCCTGGTCCGGCGGGCCCCCGCCGGCCAGGATCTCCAGGAGTTCCTCGAAGTAGCGTTCGTGGTCGGGCGGGGGAGAGGCCTGGAAGAACATCCTCGCCGGGGTGTCCGTGGGATTGGCGAAGGCGTGGGGACAGCCCGGCGGTACGACGATGACCGTGCCCGGCGTCGCGCGCACCACCTGGCTGCCCGAACGCGACTGCCACTTCTGCCAGTTGTCGGGGGTACGGACGCGCGGCTCGAAGGCGAGGACGTCCAGTTCGCCTTCGAGGACGTAGAACAACTCCTCGCTGCGCGTGTGCACATGGGCGCCCACGTCGAAGCCGGGCGGGACCTCCACCTCGAAGGTGGAGGCCATCCGCGAGTGGGTGCCGGTGACCTTGAACGTCACCCGCTGGGCCGGGGTCTGGACGACACGGCCGTGCCCCGGTGGCACGTACAGTCCCTCGATCTCGGTCATGAGCGGCTCACCACGTCACCGGCAGGGCCTCGGGACCCCGGATCAACGCGCCCTTCCTGAAAGGCACGTGGTCCGGTGGTACGGCCAGTTCGAGGCCCGGCACCCGGTCCAGCAGGGCGTCGGTCAGCAGCTCCTCCTCCAGCCGGGCCAGGATGCCGCCGGGGCAGTAGTGCGGGCCGGAGCCGAAGGCCACGTGCGGGTTGGGGCTGCGCGAGACGTCGATGGTGTCCGGGTCGGGGAAGACCTCCGGGTCGCGGTTGGCGGCGACGTAGGAGACGTAGACCGGGTCGCCGGCGCGGATGCGGACACCGCCGATCTCCACGTCCTCCAGGGCGATGCGGGAGAGCCCGACCGCGTTGCGGTGCGGGATGTAGCGCAGGAGTTCGTCGATCGCCCGCGGCCGGAGTCCCGGCTCGGCGCGCAGCCGTTCCAGCAGCCGGGGACGGGTCAGCAGCAGGTAGAAGAGCTGCCCGCTGTTGCCGGTGACCGCCTCGCCGCCGATCTGGAGGAGGACGGCGAGGCCGACGGCCTGGTCCCGGGTGATCTCCCCGCGGCCCACCGCGGCGCCCAGCAGCGAGGTGACGTCCTCGCCGGTGCCGTGCCCGCGCCGCCCGATCAGCTCGGCGAAGTACGCGGCCATCTCCCGCTTGGCCCGCTCGCTGATCCGCTTGCCGTGCGAGGAGGAGAGGATCAGCCCGGTCCAGGTGTGCACGGCGTGCCGGTCGGCGGCCGGGACGCCCATCAGCTCGCAGATCACCGCGATCGGGAACGGGCCGAGCACCGCGCTGGCGAGGTCCGCGGGCGGGCCGCCCCGCAGCAGCTCGTCGACCAGCTCGTCCAGCTGGGCGCGTGCCTTGTCCCGGACCCGTTCCACGCCCTTGGCGGTGAACGCGGCGGCCACCGAGCGGCGCAGCCGGGTGTGTTCGGGCGGATCGAGGAAGCCGACCGCGCCCGGCTCGGGGATGAAGTGCGGGGCGAGCCGGGTGACCTGCTTGGCCATGACCGCCTCCCGGCTGAAGCGGGGGTCGTTCGTCACCCGGCGGACGTCCTCGTACCGGGTGACCAGCCAGGCCCAGCCCTCGCCGTGCGGTAGCTGGACCCGGGTGACCGGGCCCTCCGCCATCAGGTCGGCCAGCACCGGGTCGAAGTCGGTCCCGGGCAGGTCGAGCGCCGGCCAGTGCCGCACCGGCGGCAGGGTCTCCGGGAGCGCCGGCGCGGTCACCGCCCGGCCCCGTCCCCGTCGGCCCAGCGGCCGACCGTCATCTCGGCGGTGATGCCGGGGCCGAACCCGGCGAGCAGCCCCCGCGCCCGGTCCTCGGCGCCGCCCTCGTCGAACAGCCGGCGCAGCGCGTCGAGGACGACGGCGCTGGCGATGTTGCCGTACTCGGTGAGCGTGGCCCGGCTGAACCGGAACGCGTGCGGGTCGACCTCCAGGAATGTGCTCAGGTCGTCGAGTATGCGCGGACCGCCCGCGTGGATGATGTAAAAGTCCAGGTCGGACGCGTCCCAGCCGTGGGTGCCGGCCAGTTCCCTGAGGGCCGGGGCGAGCGGCTCCATGGTCGTCGGCACCCGCTTGTCCAGCAGGAAGTGGAAGCCGGTCGCCCGCACGTCGTAGGCGATCCAGTCCTCCGTCTTCGGGATCAGGTAGGAGCCGTTGCGCTCCAGGCGGACGCCCCGCCCGCCGCGCCCGCGGACCACGGCGGCGGCGATGCCGTCGCCGAACAGCCCGTTGGAGAGCAGCGAGCCGACGCCGAGGTCGGTGGGCTGGTAGCACAGCGAGCAGAACTCGCAGGCCACGATGAGCGCGTTGGCGTGCGGGTAGGCCGAGCAGAAGTCGTGCGCCCGGTTGATCGCCGCGCCGCCGGCCGCGCAGCCGAGCTGGGCGATCGGGAGCTGGCGGGTGGTGCTGTCGAAGTCCATCTCGTTGATCAGCCACGCCGTGAGCGAGGGCATCATGAAGCCCGTGCACGACACGTAGATGATCACGTCGATGTCGCCGGTGAGCAGTTCCGCGTCGTCCAGCGCACGCTGGATCACCGCGGGGACCCGGGCCTTGGCCTCGGCCTCGTAGAGCTTGTTGCGCTCCTCGAAGCCCGGGTGCTTGAGGGTCTCCTCGATGGGCTGGACGATGTGCCGCGTCTTGACGCCGGTGTTCTCGATCAGCCTGAGGGCCAGTGGCAGTTGTGGGTGGTCGGCGTGGCGGGAGCGCGCCAGCTCCAGCGTCTCCTCCATCGTGATCACGTACTCCGGGACCGACACCGAGGGCTTGCACAAGGTCGCCATGAACCGTCCCTGCTTTCCGCGTTCCGGAGGGCTTTCGCCCGCCGGTCAGAAGGTGGGTTCGCGCCTGTGGGCGCTCCCCCCACCGTCACCCGGGAGGGCGATGGATCTCGCGTTGGGTTACTCCGAACCGGGGACGCGGGGTCCGGCCCGTCGGGGCGATCCATGCCCCCGGACGAGGGAAAACGGCAGGACAGCCGTTACCTCGGGCCGGCGGCGGTTCGTCCGCCCGCCGCCGGGTACCCGGTGAGCGCGGCGGGACGGCTACTGCGTCCCGCTGCTGTGCGCGATGCACGCGACGTCGATCCGGTCGGCCAGCTTGGCCAGCTCGATGGTCAGCGCGGCCACGGTGTCCTCGTCGAGCGCCTGCTCGCCGGCCTCGACCAGGTGCAGCCACCGCGCGCCCACGGTCCGCAACAACTTGCTCACGTCGGCCGCGGGGACCTGCAGGGCCCCGCGGTCGTCGACGATCAGAGGCAGGGTCACTTCGCGGTTCACAGAACGGGATGGTAGTCGCGCGGCCCTCACGCACCCTGCCAAACCGTGGTGATGTTGCAGAACTCCCGGATTCCGTGCCCGGACAGCTCACGCCCGTACCCCGAGCGCTTCACCCCGCCGAACGGGAACGCCGGATGGGAGGCGGTCATGCCGTTGACGTACACCGAACCGGCCTCCAGGTCCCGGGCGAACCGCTCGACCTCGCCCTCGTCCCGTGTCCACACGTTCGAACTCAGGCCGAAGGGGGAGTCGTTGGCGATGAGCACGGCCTCGTCCAGGTCGTCCGCCCGGTACAGCGTGGCGACCGGTCCGAACGCCTCCTCGCGGTGGACGCGCATCTCCCGCGTGATGCCGGCGAGCACGGTCGGCGGGTAGAACCAGCCGGGGCCGTCCGGGCGCTCGCCGCCGCACAGCACCCGCGCGCCACCGCGGCGGGCGTCGTCGACCAGCTCCTCCAGGTCGTCGCGGCCCCGCTCGCTGGCCAGCGGCCCGACCTCGGTGTCCTCCGCCAGCGGGTCGCCGACCTGGAGGGCCCGCATGCCCGCGACGAACTTCTCGGCGAAGGCGTCGTGGACGTCGGTGTGCACGATGAACCGCTTGGCGGCGATGCAGGACTGCCCGTTGTTCTGCACGCGCGCGGTCACCGCGACCTCGGCCGCGCGGTCGAGGTCGGCGGAGGGCATCACGATGTACGGGTCGCTGCCGCCCAGCTCCAGCACCGTCTTCTTGATCATCTCGCCGGCGGTGGAGGCGACCGCCCGGCCCGCCGGTTCGCTGCCGGTCAGGGTGGCCGCCCTGACCCGCTCGTCGCGCAGGACGTCGTCCACCGCGCCGGAGCCGATCAGCAGCGTCTGGAAGCAGCCCTCGGCGAAGCCCGCCCGGTGGAACAGGTCCTCCAGGTACAGGGCCGTCTGCGGCACGTTGGAGGCGTGCTTGAGCAGGCCCACGTTGCCGGCCATCAGGGCGGGCGCCGCGAACCGGACCACCTGCCACAGCGGGAAGTTCCACGGCATCACGGCGAGCACCGGGCCGAGCGGGCGGTAGCGCACCCGCACCCGGGAGGCGCCCGAGTCGCGCACGTCCGCCTCGGCGGGCTCCTCGTCGGCCAGCAGCCGTTCGGCGTGCTCGGCGTACCAGCGCATGGCCTTGGCGCACTTCGCCGCCTCCGCGCGGGCCTGCCGGACGGGCTTGCCCATCTCGGTGGTGACGACCCGGCCGATCTCCCGCTGGTCCGCGTCGAGCAGATCGGCGGCCCGGTGCAGCAGCCGGGCGCGCTCGGCGAACGAGGTCGTCCGGTACGTCCGGAACGTGGCCTCGGCCAGTTCCAGCCGGCGTTCCAGCTCGTCCTCGTCCATGGGCTCGTACGTCTTGAGCGTCTCGCCGTTCGCCGGGTTCACCGTAGCGATGGGCATGACCGACCTCCCTGGGAGCGGGCTTGTCTCGACCTTCGCGCGCGGCCGGGCAGGCCGCAACGCGACAGGTCCTCGGGTCAGGCCGAGTGCTCCGCCAGCCGGTCGAGAAACGCGGCCTGCGCCGTGACGATCACCGCACGGGCCCGGTCCAGGCCGAACCACGCCACCCGGTCCAGCTCCGGGAACTCCCGCCGCCGTCCGGAGCGCGGCGGCCACTCCATGGTGAAGGTCCCCGGGTCGATCGTGTCCGGGTCGAGGTCCGCCTCCACCGCCCAGGCCGTGACGATCTTGCCGTTGCGCTGCACCACCTCGCCCAGCGGTACGGCCTCCCCGTCCGGCGGCGCCAGCCCCAGCTCCTCCCGGAACTCCCGCCGGGCCGCCTCCCAGGCCGGCTCGGCGGGGTCGTACTCGCCCTTGGGCACGGTCCAGGCGCCCGCGTCCTTCTTCGCCCACAGCGGGCCGCCCATATGGCCGAGCAACACCTCAAGCCCCTGGTCCGTGTGCCGGAACAACAGCAGTCCGGCGCTGCGCCTCGCCGTCCGTACCGTCACGGGCCGACCTCCGGATGGGCTGCCAGCAGGGCTTCCACCGTATCGGCCTCCTCGGGGCGCTTGTCCTCGCGGTAGCGGATCACGCGGGCGAAGCGGAGGGTGACACCGGCCGGGTAGCGGGTGGAGCGCTGGAGGCCGTCGTAGGCGATCTCCACGACGAGTTCGGGGCGCACCCGCACCACCCGGCCGTCGTCCTCGACCGCCAGCTCCCTCAGCCGCCCGGTCTGCCAGGCGAGCATCGCGTCCGTCATGCCCTTGAAGGTCTTGCCGAGCATCGCGAAGCCGCCGTCCGGGGTGCGGGCGCCGAGGTGGAGGTTGGACAGCCGGCCGGTGCGCCGGCCGTGGCCCCACTCGGCGGCCAGCACCACCAGGTCCAGGGTGTGCACCGGCTTGACCTTCAGCCAGGAGGCGCCGCGCCGGCCCGCGCTGTAGGGCGCGTCGAGCCCCTTGACCACCACGCCCTCGTGGCCCCGGGCCAGGGTGTCGGCGAGGAACCGTTCCGCCTCCGGGATGTCCCCCGGCCCGGAGACCAGGGTGCGGCGCACCCGCATCGGCCCGGGCACCAGCCGGGCCAGCTCGGCGTGCCGCTCGGCGAACGGCAGGTCCAGCAGATCGCGGCCGTCCACCGCGAGGGCGTCGAAGAAGACGGGGGAGACCGGGACCTCCCCGGCCGCCCGCGCCACGTCCGTGCGCGAGCCGACCCGGCCCGCCGTCTCCTGGAAGGACCGGGGCCGCCCCGCCGCGTCGAAGGAGATCACCTCCCCGTCCAGGATGAACCGCTCGCCCGGCAACGCCAGCGCGGCGGCCGTGACCTCGGGCAGCCGGCCGGTGATGTCGTCCAGGGTGCGGGTGTGGATCCGCACCCGGTCCCCGTCCCGGTGCACCTGGACCCGGATGCCGTCCAGCTTCTCCTCCACCGCGCAGGCGCCCAGCTTCTCCACCGCCTCCGCGACGGACGACGCGCTGTGCGCGAGCATCGGCAGCACCGGGCGGCCCACCGTGAGCCGGAACCGCTCCAGCGCCGCCGGCCCCTCGCCGAGCAGCGCCCCGGCCACCGTCCGGAGCGACCCCGCGAGCATCACGGCCCGCCGTACGTCCGCCGGGTCCGCGCCGGTCGCCCGGGCCAGCCCCTCGACCGCCACCGCGTCCAGGGCGCCCTGGCGGACCTCGCCGGTGAGCAGGCCGAGCAGGAAGCGCTGCTCCGCCTCGGTGGCCGCGCCCATCAGCTCGCCGACGATCCGGGCCCGCTCCGCCTGGGCGCCGGGGCCGGCCACCGCGCCCAGCTCGCCGAGCCGGGCGTCGACCTCGCGCACGGTGAGCGTCGGCTCGGCGGCCGGCGGCACCGGGCGGCCCAGCACCTTCCAGCCGACCCCGAGCCGGCCCTGCGGCAGCCGTCCGGCCAGATAGGGGATGACGATCGGCGCGTCCTCCGCCCCGGCCTCCCGGAACAACTCCGCGAGCAGCGCGGTCTTGCGGGACCGCGCCGCCGTCGCGGCGACCTCCCGGGACACCTCGGCCAGCCGGGTCAGCAGCATGTCCCCAGAGTGCACCGGGGGCGCCCGGTCTACACCCCCGCCGCCGCGTCGAGGTCGGCCATCAGCAGTTCCGCGTTGATCGCCACGCCCGCCCGGTAGCCCAGGCCGGCCGCGTTGACCACCTGCTCGGCGAAGCCGCTCGCGTTGCCCGCCGCCCACAGCCCGGGCACGCTCGTCAGACCCCGTTCGTCGATCACCGGATAGCTGCCGAACGGGGTCTCCCGCATGTCCGCGCCCAGCCTGACCAGGAGATCGTTGTTCGGGACGGCGCGCGGGGCGACGTACAGCACCGCGCGGTCGTGCACCGGGCCTGCCCCGGAGAGCCGGACCCCGGTGAGCCGGTCGTCGGCGACCACCAGCCCCGCCACCTCGCCGGGCACCACCGCGACCCCGGCGGCGGCCAGCCGGCGCAGGTCCTGGTCGGTCAGCTCGGCCTCGTCCACCCGGTGCAGGAAGAGCCGTACGTCCTGCGACCACCGGGTGACCATCAGCGCCTGGTGCACGCTCAGCGGTGAGGTGGCGAGGACCCCGGTCGGCAGGTCGCGTACCTCCCAGCCGTGGCAGTACGGGCAGTGCAGCACGTCCCGGCCGAACCGCTCGGCCAGGCCCGGCAGCGGCGGCAGCTCGTCCCTCAGGCCGGTGGCGATCACCAGCTGCCGGGCCCGTACGGTGTGGCCCCCGGCGAGGGCGAGGGCGAACTCCCCGTCCCTCGTCGCGTCCACCACCCGGTCCCGGACCAGCTCCACCCCGTAGCGGGCGATCTCCGCGCGCCCCACCGCCAGGAACTCGGCCGGGGACATGCCGTCCCGGGAGAGGTAGCCCTGCATGTGCGCGGACGGCGCGTTGCGCGGCTCGCCCGCGTCGACCACCAGGGTGCGGCGCCGGGACCGGCCCAGCACCAGCGCGGCGGACAGCCCGGCCGCCCCGCCGCCGACGACGACCACTTCGTACTTCTCGGTCATGGTGACCACCTCCGCCCCGACCGTCGCCCAGTCGGTGCCGCATTGACAAACGGCTTTGCCGAATCTGCAATAGGGCCATGAGTACCGACGACGTCCTCGCCGAGGTCGGCCCCCGGCTGCGGCGGCTCCGCAAGGACCGGGAGGTGACCCTGGCGGCGCTGTCCGAAGCCACCGGCATCTCCGTCAGCACCCTCTCCCGGCTGGAGTCCGGCCTGCGCCGGCCCAGCCTGGAGCTGCTGCTGCCCATCGCCCAGGCCCACCAGGTCCCGCTGGACGAACTGGTCGGCGCGCCCCCGGTCGGCGACCCCCGGGTGCGGGCCCGGCCGATCACGCGGCACGGGCGCACCCTGTATCCGCTGACCCGGCAGCCCGGCGGGCTCCAGGCCTACAAGGTGGTCGAGCCCCAGCGCGGCGGCGAGCCCGATCCCCGCACCCACGAGGGCTACGAATGGCTGTACGTGCTGTCCGGGCGGCTGCGCCTGGTGCTCGGACAGCACGACGTGGTGCTCTCGCCGGGGGAGGCGGCCGAGTTCGACACCCGCGTGCCGCACTGGTTCGGGCCGGCGGGGGAGGAGCCGGTGGAGTTCCTGAGCCTGTTCGGGCCGCAGGGGGAGCGGATGCACGTACGGGCGCGGCCGGCCCGTTCGTGACGTCCGCCGCGTGGCCGGAGTCTCGTCGGCTGTTCCCTGATCGGCAAGCGACCGCTTAGTATGCGGTCGGACCCGGTCAGACGAAGCAGTCCCGTGGAGGCCCCGCATGCAGGCATGGCAAGTGCACGAGAACGGCGAGCCGAGCGAGGTGATGCGCCTGGCGGACACGGAGCGGCCCACGCCCGGGACTGGCCAGGTGCTGCTGCGGGTGCGCGCCGCCAACGTCAACTTCCCCGACGCGCTGCTGTGCCGGGGCCAGTACCAGGTGCGCCCGCCGCTGCCCTTCACGCCCGGCGTGGAGATCTGCGGCGAGACCGCCGACGGCCGCCGGGTGATCGCCAATCCCGTGCTGCCGTACGGAGGCTTCGCCGAGTACGCCGTCGCCGACGCCCGCGCCCTGCTCCCCGCGCCGGACGCGCTGGACGACGCCGAGGCCGCCGCCCTGCACATCGGCTACCAGACCGGCTGGTTCGGCCTGCACCGGCGCGCCCGTCTGGAGGCGGGGGAGACCCTGCTCGTGCACGCCGCCGCCGGGGGCGTGGGCAGCGCCGCCGTCCAGCTCGGCAAGGCAGCCGGCGCCACCGTGATCGGTGTCGTGGGCGGTGAGCGGAAGGCCGCCGTCGCCCGGGAGCTGGGCTGTGACGTGGTGGTCGACCGGCGTGCCGAGGACGTCGTCGCCGCCGTGAAGGAGGCCACCGGCGGCCGGGGCGCCGACGTGGTCTACGACCCGGTCGGCGGCGAGGCCTACACCCAGTCCGCCAAGGCCGTCGCCTTCGAGGGCCGGATCGTCGTCGTCGGCTTCGCCGGCGGCACCATCCCCACCCCCGCCCTCAACCACGCCCTGGTGAAGAACTACTCGATCCTCGGCCTGCACTGGGGCCTGTACAACACCAAGAACCCGCAGCTGGTCCGGCACTGTCACGACCGGCTCGCCGAGCTGGCCGCGCGGGGCGCCGTCAAGCCGCTGGTCAGCGAGCGGGTGCCGCTCGCCGGCGCGGCCGGTGCCGTACAGCGGGTCGCCGACGGGGTGACCACCGGCCGGATCGCCGTCGTACCGGAGAACGGAGCCGCCGCATGACCGACGCCGGAGAACTGCGCAGCCGCACGCGGGAGTTCCTCGCGCAGCACCCGCCCGCCGGCACCGACCGCCCGGACTTCCTGCGGGCCCGGTTCGACGCCGGCCTCGCCTGGGTGCACTACCCCGAGGGCCTCGGCGGCCTCGGCGCTCCGCGCTCCCTCCAGGGCGTCGTGGACGCCGAACTCCAGGCCGCCGGCGCCCCCGACAACGACCCCCGGCGCATCGGCATCGGCCTCGGCATGGCCGCGCCGACCATCCTCGCCTACGGCACCGAGGAGCAGAAGCGGCGCTTCCTGCGGCCCCTGTGGACCGGGGAGGAGGTCTGGTGCCAGCTGTTCAGCGAACCCGGCGCCGGCTCCGACCTGGCCGCGCTCGGCACCCGGGCGGTCCGCGAGGGCGACACGTGGGTGGTCAACGGGCAGAAGGTGTGGACCTCCAGCGCCCATCTCGCCCGCTGGGCCATCCTCATCGCCCGTACCGACCCGGACGTGCCCAAGCACCAGGGCATCACCTACTTCGTCTGCGACATGACCGACCCCGGCGTGGAGGTCCGGCCGCTGCGCCAGATCACCGGTGAGGCCGAGTTCAACGAGGTCTTCCTCACCGACGTCCGCATCCCCGACAACCGCCGCCTCGGTGCCGTCGGCGACGGCTGGCGGGTCGCCCAGACCACGCTCAACAACGAGCGCGTCGCCATCGGCGGCATGGCCCTGCCCCGCGAGGGCGGCATGATCGGCCCCGTCGCGCAGACCTGGCGGGAACGCCCGGAACTGCGCACCCACGCACTGCACCAGCGGCTGCTGACGCTGTGGGTGGAGGCCGAGGTGGCCCGGTTCACCGGCGAGCGGCTGCGCCAGCAGCTCGTCGCCGGCCAGCCCGGACCCGAGGGCGCCGGCATGAAGCTCGCCTTCGCCCGCCTCAACCAGGAGATCAGCGGCCTGGAGGTGGAACTGCGGGGCGAGGAGGGCCTGTTGTACGACGACTGGACCATGCGCCGCCCCGAGCACGTCGACTTCACCGGCCGCGACGCCGGTTACCGCTATCTGCGCTCCAAGGGCAACAGCATCGAGGGCGGCACCAGCGAGGTGCTGCTGAACATCGTCGCCGAGCGCGTCCTGGGCCTGCCCGCCGAACCGCGCACCGACAAGGACGTCGCCTGGAAGGACCTCGCCCGATGACGGATCTGCTGTACTCCGAGGAGGAAGAGGCGCTGCGCGCCGCCGTCCGCGGCCTGCTCACGGACCACTGCGCACCGGCCGGCGTGCTCGCCCGCACCGAGTCGGACGCGCCCCACGACCGCGCCCTGTGGAAATCCCTCGCCGAGGACATGGGCCTGGCCGGTCTCCTGGTCCCCGAGGAGCAGGGCGGCCAGGGCGCCTCCCACCGCGAGGCGGCCGTCGTCCTGGAGGAGCTGGGCCGGGCCGTCGCCCCCGTGCCGTACCTCGCCAGCGCGGTCGTGGCCACCGAGGCGCTGCTCGCCTGCGGCGACGGCGAACTCCTGGAGCGACTGGCCTCCGGACGGACCATCGGCGTCCTGGCGGTCGGCCTGCACACCGGCCCGGCCGCCGGCGTCAAGGCCGTCCGGGTGGAGAACGGCACCCTGCACGGGGAGCTGACCGGGATCGCCGACGCGGCCGTGGCCGACGTGCTGCTCGTCCCGGCCGGCGACGGCGGCCTGTACGCCGTCGCCGCCGACGCGGTGACGGTCCTGCCGCAGACCTCCCTCGACCTCACCCGCCCGCTGGCCACCGTACGGTTCGAGGGTGCCGCCGGCCGCCGCGTCGGGGACGCCGAACCGGCCGTGCGCCGGGCCCTGCGCGCCGCCGCCGGACTGCTCGCCGCCGAACAGCTCGGAGTCGCCGACTGGGCGCTGACGGAGACCGTCCGCTACCTGAAGGAGCGCAAGCAGTTCAACCGGCAGGTCGGCGGTTTCCAGGCGCTCAAGCACCGGCTGGCCCGGCTCTGGCTGGAGGTGGTCCACCTGAGGGCCGCCGCCCGCGCCGCCGCCGACGCCCTCGCCTCCGGCCGGGACCCCGACGTCACGGTGGCCGTCGCCCAGGCCTACGCCGCGCCCGTCGCCGTACGCGCCGCCGAGGAGGCGCTGCAACTGCACGGCGGGATCGGCATGACCTGGGAGCACCCCGTCCACCTGTATCTGAAGCGGGCCAAGGCGGACTCGATCGCCTACGGCACGGCGGGCGCCCACCATGAGGTGCTGGCCGGGCTGGTCGGCCTCCAGGCCCCCTGACGCCTGGCCGGTGAAGCCCGCCCCACCGGGGGCGGGCCTTCCGCGCGCCCGAAGTGAACAGCGCGCCAACTCCCCGTCGCGGGAGACCCCTTGAGGCACCTCCGCACGCATACTCTCCCCGGTCCCCAACATCCCCAGGGAGGCAGTGCATGGCCCTCACCACCCGTCGCGGAGCCCTCACCACCCTCGGCGCCGCCCTCGCGGGCACCCTCGCCCTGCCCGCGAGCGACGCGCTGGCCGGTGAACGCCGGCGGCGGTCCCGCCCGCTGTGGCAGGCCCACGCCCACAACGACTACGCCCACCCGCGGCCCCTGTCCGACGCCCTCGACCACCGCTTCGGCAGCGTCGAAGCCGACATCTTCCTCGTCGGCGACCAGCTCCTCGTCGGCCACGAGGCATCCGACCTCGACCCGTCCCGCACCCTCGAATCCCTCTACCTCGAGCCGCTGGCCGCCCGGGTCGCCGCCCACCACGGCTCCGTCTACCGCGGCGCACGCCGCCCGCTGCAACTCCTCGTCGACATCAAGACCGAGGGTGCCTCGGCCTACCTCGCGCTCGACCGCCGACTGCGCCGCTACCCGCACCTGTTCACCCGGTACGCGCACGGCCGCGTCCACCCCGGACCGGTCACCGCCGTCGTCTCCGGCGACCGGGCGGCCCGCGCCCCGATGGCCGCGCAGACCGAGCGGCGCGCCTTCTACGACGGCCGGCTCACCGACCTGGCCGCCGGCTCCGCCCCGGCCTCCCTCATCCCGCTCGTCAGCGACAACTGGACGCAGAACTTCACCTGGACGGGCACCGGGGCGTTCCCGGACGCCGAACGGCGCAAGCTGCGGACCATCACCGCCACCGCCCACGCGCGCGGGCAGCGGATCCGGTTCTGGGCCACGCCCGACACCGCCGGCCCGGCCCGGGACGCGCTGTGGACCGAGCTGGTGGCCGCCGGGGTGGACCACCTCAACACCGACGACCTGGCCGGGCTGGAAGCCTTCCTCGACGCCCACGCCCCCGGGTAAGACCACACGAACGGCGGACGTGTCAGCCGCCCGGACGAACCCTCCGCTACGTCACACTTGCGCCCGAAACGCCGCACATGGGGCGTGGCGGAGGAGGTTCCGATGGCGATTTCCATCTCTGTGGTGCTGCTGCTCCTGGTCCTGGTCGTGATCTTCATGCGCAGTGGTGCGCTGAAGGTCTCCCACGGCCTGGTCTGCATGCTGTTCGGCTTCTACATGGCCTGCACGAGCATGGCGCCCACCATCCACAGCGGGCTTTCCGCGACCGCCGACCTGGTGAGCAGCCTGCGGCCCTGACCCGGCCGCGCCTCAGTCCGCCGAGAAGACGCCGACGCCGTTGGGCACGGGGCGCTCGGTGCCGCCGCTGGGGTGGTTGCGCACGGTCACGGCGGAGTCGCCCGCCTCGCGGGTCACCATCTCCGTCGAGCCGCCGCCGTCCAGGTTGAACGCGTCGGAGGCGCCCAGCGACCGCAGGACGTCCGCCTCCTCGTAAATGGTCAGTCCCGAGCGGTAGACCGCGCCCCCGTCCAGCGCCAGGAGCAGCAGCTGCCGGCCACCGCCCTTGATACCCACGGCCGTGCGCACCGCCGACGTCTCGTCGTCCAGCCCGGACAGCGGGGCGCCGCCGCGGACGATCGGGAACCCGCCGATGGCGAACGCGTACGGCACCCCGGACGAGGCCGCCGTCAGGCCGTGCGTGATCCGCACCGGGTCGCCGACCGACAGCTCGCGCAGCTCGCGCGCGCCCTCCTCGCGGCCCACCAGGACCGTGGTGTCCGCGGGGATCGCGCCGCCGCCCGGGGTGCCGGAGACGGAGGCCACCCGGCCGTCGCGCACCTTCACCTCGTAGGCGTCCTCGCTGCACGGCGCCGAGCGCTGGGTGTCGGTGCCGCACACGGCGCGTTCGCGGGAGGCACCGCCCCAGCGCGCGGTGAACGCGCCGACGGAGTTCACCGGCAGCGCGTACTGGTTCAGGCCCTTCAACGGCAACTCGCCCCCCGGGGTGACGGCCGAGCCGGTGAGGGAGAGCCGGTCCAGGCGGGCCCGCCGGTCGGTGCCCACGCCGAGCACCTCCCGGGTGTCGGTGCCCGGGGGCAGCGCGGGCCCGAACCGCTGGCCCTTGGGCACCGCCGCCTTGAGCACCTGCCCGTGCGCGACGGCCGGTCCGACGGGCGCGCCGGTGACGTCCACGCCCGGGTGCTGGGTCTCGGTGATGTGGAAGAAGTCGCCGTTCACCCCGGCGACGGCCCCGGCCGAGTCCGCCAGCCGGGACACCGTCGCCCGGGCCGCCACCGTGCCCGGGTACAGCAGATCGACGCGGACGTGCGGGTTGCCCAGGTCCACCGTGAGCAGGTGGACGCGGGCCGTGCCCTTCGCCGCGTCGACGTCGAACTGCCGGTAGGTCACGCCCGGTGCGATCCGCCGGCCCGCCGGTGCGGCACCGGCCGGTGCCGCACCCGCCAGGGCCGCGCCGGCCAGCACACCGAGCGCCGTGACCGTCGTGAGAACCGCTCCGCCCGCCGCCGAACGCCCGCCGCGTCTGGTCACCGTGCCTCCTGATGACTCGTCAACCGCCCCCGTGTGCAGGGGCAGTGCAGCAGACTCGGGCGACCGGCGGTACGCCTACGCGTCGACGACGCGAGAACGGGTGAGAAAACGTACCCCCTCGGGTGCCTCCAGCGAGAAGCCGCTGCCGCGTCCCGGGACGACGTCCACGATCAACCGGGTGTGGCTCCACGCCTGGTACTGGCCGCGCGCCATCCAGAACGTCACGGGCTCCGGCACCCCCTCCACGGCCAGCTCCGCCAGCAGGACGTCCGAACCGCCGGTGCGGAACTCGCCGTCGGGGTAGCACATGGGGGCGCTGCCGTCGCAGCAGCCGCCGGACTGGTGGAACATCAGCGGCCCGTGCGCGGCCCGCAGCCGGCGCACCAGCTCCGCGGCGCGCGGGGTGAGTTCGACGCGCGGGGTCTCCTGTGCCATGGCACCGTCCCTGACAGTCACGGGATTTCCGCGTACCAGTCTCACGGTGCCTCAGCAGGGCGTCCAGAGCGCGGTGTTGACCGGCCCCGGGCTACCGCCGGCCGACGCGCCACGCCAGCAGGGCGTACGTTCCCGAGGCCACCACCAGTCCGGCCGGCAGCGCCAGGTCCACGCCCAGGGCGGCGGCCACGGGCCCGGTGCACACGCTGTCGACGCACAGCGCGGCGGCCGTCATCCCCGCCGTCAGGGCCAGCGCCCCGGCTCCGTGGACGCCACCGGTGTACCAGAACGGCCCGCCGGGCGACTCGTCGGCGAGGGCGGGACCGTCGTAACGGCCCCGGCGCAGCAGGATGTCCGTGGCGTAGACGGCCGTGGCGGGGCCGAGCAGCAGCACGGTCAGCTGGAGCACGTCGCCGACGGTGTCGAGGAAGTCGGAGACCAGCAGCGCGTACAGGGTGAGCGCCACGGCCACCGCGCCGTCCACCAGCACGCTGAGCGTGCGCCGGATGCGCAGGCCGACGGCCTGGAGGGCGAGTCCGGCGCTGTAGGACGTCAGCGCGTTCAGCGCGATGGTGCCGAGGACCAGCGCGAGCAGGAACACCGGGCGGAACCAGCCGGGCAGCAGCCGCTGGAGCGAGGACTGCGGGTCGTTCATGTCGACGGCGGTCGCGGCGCAGGCGCCGATGCCGCACACCAGGACGCTCGGCACGAAACCGCCGAGCGCGGTCCAGCCGGCCACCGCCTTCGCGGGCGTGGCGCGGGGCAGATAGCGGGAGAAGTCCGCGCTGGTGGTGTACGACAGCGGGCCCGAGGCGATGAGGGCGATCCCGGCGGACCCGGCCGCCCACAGGTCCGTGCCGGTCAGCGGCCGCCCGGGGTGTAGCCGAAGTCGGTGTGCCGCAGCACCGCGACGCCCACCACGGTGAACACCGCCGACAGCGCCAGGGTGATCGGCAGGTAGAGCCGGACGATCGCGGCATGGCCGTAGACGCCGATGGCGAGGGTGACGGCGGCGATCAGCACCACGACCGCCGCCTTCACCCCGGCGTTCACCGGCAGGCCCGCCCGGTCCACCAGGGAGAAGGCCGCGGTCGCCGCCGCCGCGAGGTTCAGCGCGAAGTAGCACACGGAGATCAGCCAGCCGGTCACCGCGTTGTTCACCCGGTTCCCGCGCACCCCGTACAGCGCCCGGGTCACCACCTCGCTCGGCGCGCCCGCCACCGGGCCCGGCACCGCCAGCAGGCCGGTGAGCACCAGCACAGATTGCCCACGACGATCACCGCGAGCGCCTGCCACAGGCTCAGCCCCATCAGCACCAGCGCGCCGCCCACCACCAGGCTCAGGTAGTTGACGTTCGCGGCGGCCCACACGGAGAACAGCTCGCGGGGCCGGCCCCGGCGTTCGGCGTCCGGAACGGGGTCGATGCCGTGCGCCTCGACGCCGGTGCCCCCGGGGGCCCGGGAGGCGGCGCCGCCTCCGTCGCCGGACGCGGGCCGGGCGCCGGGGCGCGGGTCGGGAAGCGTGGACGCCATGGGGCCTCCGGAGGCGGTGGGGTGGGCCTGGCCGCTTATTGAGCAGGTGACCAGTTGCTTATTGGTCGCACACTCAATAGCATCGCCGTCATGTCGTCAAGCGTTCAGCGCAAGCGGATCCGCAAGGACCCCGCCGCCCGGCGCGCGGAGATCGTCGCCGCCGCCGCGGCCGTCGCCCTGGCCGAGGGCCTGGAGTGCGTCACCCTCCGCCGGATCGCCGAGGAACTCGCCGTCCGCCCCGGGCTGATCAGCCACTACTTCCCCTCGGCCGAGGATCTGGTCGCCGAGGCGTTCGGCAGCGCGGCGACCGGCGAACTCGACCGCCTCCTCCCGGCCGGGCACGCCGGACACACGCCCACCGGGCACCTGGCCCGCTTCCTCGCCCGCACCTCGGGGGAGGCGTACGACGCGATCAGCCGGCTGTGGATCAACGCCCGCCACCTCAGCCGCTACCGGCCCGTCCTGCGCGACCGGGTCGCCGAACAGGAGGCCGCCTGGCGCGGCCGGCTGGAAACCCTGGTCCGGGACGGAGTGGAAGCCGGCGAGTTCGTCACCGCGGATCCGTCGGCGGTCGCCGTGCAGATCCTCGTCGTCCTCGACGGCCTGGGCGTCCACGCCAACACCGCGACACCCGAGCGCCCGGCCGCGGTCCTGCGCATGCCTCGCACCACGGCCGAGCGGGAACTCGGGCTGCGGCCCGGCACGCTCGACGAAGCCGCCGTCTGATCCCCCCGGCCCCCGCCGTCCCCGCGCCCTCCCGTGAGTGAAGGAGCCCCCGTGCCCGCCGACCTCGTCCTGCTCTCCGCCCGGCTGCTCGACCCCGGCACGGGCGGCCTCCTGCCGCACACCGCGCTCGCCGCGGAGCGGGGGCTGATCGCCTTCCTCGGCGACGACCGGGACGCCCGCGCCCTCGCCGGGCCCGGCACCACCGTGGTCGACCTGCGCGGGGCGGTGGTCACCGCCGGGCTCACCGACGGCCATCTGCACCCGGTCTCCGGCGCCGAACGCACCATGGGCGTCGACCTGTCCGGCTGCCGCGACCTGGACGCCGTACGCGCCGCGCTCGCCGCGGCGGTCCGCAACCTGCGCCCGGGCGCCTGGCTGCGCGGCTGGGGCCTGGACCCCAACGCCTTCGGCACCGCGCCCGTGGCCACCGCCGCCCTCGGCCCGGTCCTCGACGGGGTGCCCGCGCTCGTCGACCTGTTCGACGCGCACTCGGCCCTGGCCAGCGAACGGGCGCTGGAACTGGCCGGCGTCGACGGGCCGCGCGCCTTCGCCCAGGGCTCGGAGATCGTCTGCGACGCCGACGGACGGCCCACCGGGCTGCTGCTGGAGGACGCCGCCTGCGAGGTCGTCGAGGCGGTCGCCCCCCGGCCCACCGAGGCCGAGGTCCGCGCCCGCGCCGCCGAGGTGCTGGCCGCCATGGCCGCCTCCGGGCTCACCGGCGGGCACGCCATGGACGCGAACGGCGACAGCCTCGCCGTCTACGCCGCCCTGGAGGCCGAGGGCGCCCTGCCCCTGCGGCTGAGGATCGCCCCCTGGTGCCGGCCCGAGGCGGACGACGCCGACATCGCCGAGCTGGTCCGGCTCCAGGGCACCGGGGGCGCGCTGTGGCGGGTGGCGGGCGTGAAGCTGTTCATGGACGGCACCATCGACAACGGAACCGCCTGGCTGGAGGTCCCCGACTGCCACGGCCAGTCGGACCACGCCCACTGGCCCGACCCCCGGCGCTACACCCGGGTGATCGCCGACCTGCACCGCGCCGGTGTGCCCACGGCCACCCACGCCATCGGCGACGCGGCGGTGCGCCATGTGCTCGACGCCGTCGAACGGGCCCGGACCGCGACCGCGCGGACGGGCGGTCCCAGTGGTACCGGCGTCGTACGGCACCGGATCGAGCACATCGAGACCATCCCCGACGACACCGTCCGGCGGTTCGCGCCGCTCGGTGTCGCCGCCTCCATGCAGCCCACCCACTGCTGCGAGTTCACCCGGGCGGACCACACCGACAACTGGTCGCGCCGGCTCGGCGAGGAGCGGGCCGGCCGCGCGTTCCGCTGCCGCGACCTGTGGGAGGCCGGGGCCCGGGTCGTCCTCGGCTCCGACTGGCCCATCGCGCCGTACCCGCCGCTGGCGGTCATGGCCGGCGCCCGGCACCGGCGGCCCGCCGACCTCTCGCTGCCCCCGCACGGCCCCGAGCAGGCCCTCACCCCGCTCCAGGCGCTCCAGGGCATGACCGTGTGCGCCGCCTGGGCGGCGGGGGAGGAGGACCGCGCCGGCCGGCTCGCCGTCGGCCACCGCGCCGACCTCACGGTGCTCGCCGAGGATCCGCTGCGGGTGCCCGACGGCGACCTGGCCGCGCTGCCCGTGCTGCTGACGGCGGTGGCGGGACGGGTCACGCACCGGGCGCCGGGGGTGTAGCGCGCGGGCCGGGGAGGGGCGGGGCGGGGCGGCGTGGGTGCGCGCCGGTTCCCCGGGCTCGGCGGGCGAGGGAGCCGCGCCGCATTCGGCGGGGGCCGTTCAGCGGGCGGAGTTCCGGCGCTCCCGGCGTTCCCGGAGGGCTCGGCGGGCCTCCGGCAGCAGCGGGAGCAGCGACACGACGACGACCAGGGCCACCAGAAGCAGCAGATAGTCGTCGATGTGCGGCACGGAGGCCCCCAGGGTGTACCCGGCGAGGACCAGCGTCTGCGACCACAGCACCCCGCCCACCGTCTGCCACAGCGTGAACGTCCCGGCGGGGACGCCCAGCACCCCGGCCACCGGGTGCAGCACCGTCCGCAGCAGCGGCACGAAGCGGCCGATCACCAACGCCTTGCCGTGGCCGTAGCGGGTCAGCAGCCGCTCCGCCCGCGCCACCGCGTGCGTCACCCGGCGGCTGGACGTACGCGCCAGCAGCGCGCGCCCGCCGTGCCGCCCGAGCAGATACCCCGCCTGACCGCCGGCCACCGCCCCCACGGCCGCGCACACCAGCACCTGCCACAGCGTGAGCCGGGGCGGCTGCTGGGCGCCGCCCGCGCACAGCACCCCGGCCGGGAACAGCAGGGTGTCACCGGGCAGGAAGAAGCCGACGACCAGCAGGCCCGACTCCGCGAAGACCACCGCCAGCACGCCCAGCGCGCCGAAGGTGGCCAGCACCGACGCGCTGTCCATCGGGTTGACGGCGGTCACCTGCCCGCACCTCCCGGCCCGCTCGCGGACGTGTCCGCTCCCCAGCATCACCCGCGCGGCATCCGCGCGCGTACCGGTTCTCCCCGGCCCGGCTCCGGGCCGGCCGGTGGGGGCGTGAGCCGGGGGCGTACCGCATTCGCGCCCTCGGCCGCATCGCCCATCGGACCCGTTTCACTCGAATGGCTTAACGAAACCAGGCCTTGGCTTTTCATTTCATTCCTCTGGCTGAGAGGATGCCGAGGCCACCCTCTCCACATTTTTGTATGAAAATCTCAAAAGGGTGGCGAGTCGAATGTGAGAGCGCAGTGGCAGATATTTTCGACAAGCAGTTGACGGCCGTCATGCAGCACGCGACGCGCATGCGGCCGAGGGCCGTCTACAACGCACTCGAGGCGCGCGGAGGGGAGGTGTTCCTGGGTGGAAAACGCCTGGTCATGGCCGCCCGAAACGATTATCTTGGCCTTTCCGGACATCCCCGTGTCGTGGCGGCGGCGGCCGACGCGGCCCGTCGCTGGGGTGCCTCCGCCTCGGCGAGCAGGCTGATCGGCGGAACGCTCACGCTGCACGAGGAACTGGAGGCCAGGCTGGCCGCGTTCCTCGATGCCGAGGCGGTGATCGTGACCACCACCGGCTTCGAGGCGAACCTGGCGCTGGCTCCCCTGCTCGGCCGCGGTGACATCGTCTTCAGCGACAAGGCCAACCACGCCTCGCTGATCGAGGCGGTGCGGCTGGGCTTCGCCGACAGACGCTGGTACCGGCACTCGGACATGGCGGACCTGGAACGGAAGCTCGCGGCGGCCGACCCGGACGCCGCCAAGGCGATCTTCACGGACGGTCTGTTCTCCATGGAGGGCGACCTGTGCCGGCTCCCGGAGCTGGTCGCCCTCGCCCGGCGCCACGGTGCCCGTCTGGTGGTCGACGGCGCCCATGACATCGGGCTGCTCGGGCCCGGCGGACGAGGGGTGACCGACCACTTCGGGCTGCCCGACGCCGTCGACCTCCACACGGGCACCCTGTCCAAGGGCTTCGGCTCCATCGGGGGCTTCCTCGCCGGGCCGGCCGAGGTGATCCACTATCTCCGGCACACCTCGCGGTCCGTCATCTTCACCACCTCGATCCCCCCCGCCTCGGCCGCGGCGGCGCTGGCGGCCCTGACCATCATCGAATCGGAGCCCGAACGCCGGGCACGCGCCTTCGACGTGGCCCGGCAGGTGCGCGACGGCCTGCGCGGCCTGGGCTTCGACACGGGCGACTCGGTCACCCCGATCGTGCCCGTGATCACGGGACGCAAGGAACTGGCCACGGCCCTGTGGCGGGAGGTGCTCACCGAGGGCGTCTTCACCAGCGCCGTCTCCGCACCGGCCGTACCCGAGGAACGCTCGCTGGTCCGGCTGTCCCTCCAGGCCACGCACACCGACGAGGACATCGACCGCATCCTCCAGGCGTTCGCCCACGCCGGCCGCCGCCTCGGCCTCATCCCCGCCGGGCCCCCGCCCGTCCCGGTGCAGCCGACCCTGAGGGAAACGCTTCTGGAATGGGTGTCATGAGCGTCGCGGTCACCCCCGTCCGGACGCGCGCCGATCTCACCGCCTTCATCCGGCTCCCGTACGACGTCTACCGCGACGACCCGCGGTGGGTGGCCCCGCTGGAGCACGAGCGGCGTTCCTTCCTGGACCCGGCCCGCAATCCGTACCACCGGGTGGCCGAAGTCCGGCTCTTCCTCGCGCGGCGGCACGGCACCGTCGTCGGCAGGATCGCGGCCATCGTCGACCCTCGTTACAACGAGCGGCACGGACCGGACCGGGGACTGATCGGTCTGTTCGAGTGCGCCGACGACACCGAGGCCGCCGCGGCTCTCTTCGACGCGGCGGACGACTGGCTCGCCGCGCAGGGGATGACGCGCACCTTCGGCCCCCTCGGATTCACCACCAACGACGAGTGCGGCGTCCAGATATCCGGTTTCGATCAGCCGCACATCCTCATGATTCCCCGCAACCGGCCGTATTATCCGCAACTCTTCTCCGCATGTGGATTCGAGAAGGCCAAGGACCTGGTCTCGTACGCCATTCCGATTCCCGGCGACGGGGAACCGCCCGCGGAATACCGTGAAGCCGCGGACCGCGTTCTCGCGACCCCGGGGCTCACCGTCCGGCCGATGGATCCGAAGCGGACGGAAGCCGATATGGAGACCGTCCGCAATCTGTACAATGAAACATTCACCCGCAGCTACGGCTCGGTCCCCATCGACGAGGCGCAGTTCGGCTACACGATGCGCAAGCTGAAGCCCCTGCTGCGTCCCGGCCTCCTCCAGATCGCGGAACTGCACGGCACACCCGTCGCCTTCCTGCTCTGCCTGCCCGACGCCCACCAGGCGCTGCGCGCGGCCCGTGGCCGGCTCACCACCTTCGGCCTGCCCATCGGGCTGATCCGGACCGCGCGGGCCGTCCGCCGCATCGACCGTGTGCGCTTCGCCGCCATGGGCGTGGCGAAGGAACACCGCTCCCGTGGTCTGGCGGCGGCCCTGGTCACCCAGGCGCAGCGGGCCGCGTTCCGTCTCGGGTACACCGAGATCTCCTACTCCTGGGTCCTGGAGGACAACCACGCCTCCCGCCGCCACGGCGAGGCCCTCGGCGGCGTCCACACCCAGACGCACCGCCTCTACGAGCGCGCCACAGCCGCGTCGTGAGGCTCCGGAACTCCACGGTCCACGAGACCGCGCCCCGCAAGCCCACCGCTCGGACGCCCACCGGCCGGACGCTCACGGTTCAGACGCTCACGGTTCCGACGCCCCCTATTCAGAAGACCACGGTGATCTTTCCCGTCAGGCCGCCTCGGTCGAGGCACTCGTGCGCGGCGTGGATCTCGTGCGGGCCGAAGGTGGAGTGCGCGCGCCCGCAAGGAGCCGCGGTCGAGTCCGGCCTGCTCGCACAGGCCGACGCCGTCCTCGCGTACCTGGTGGACGGTGGCACGGACGGCACCGGAGGACAGGTCGGGAACCGGGTCGGCCCGGGTGGCGATCGACGGGTACCGGCCGCCGCCGGCCACCGCCCCGGTGACGAAGGCGCCGAAGGTGTCGGACACCGTGTCGCAGGAGCCGGGCCGGAGAGCGCGCGGGTTTGTGACGACGAGTCCGGCACCGTGTTCACGGGCGGAGGCGACCTGTTCCGTGCGGGGGTCCCAGGGCGTAGATCCGGACCCCGCGGGCCCGGGCGGTCTGCGGCGCCGGTCCGCCGACGGCGCCCTCGGCACCGGCGATCAGCGGCCGCTGCCCGGCGGTGACCGCGAGCCGGTCGAGGGTCTGCACGGCCGTCACAGCCCGGACAGCGGCGGAGTGGCCGCCTTGACCGGGCCGACCGCCCGCGCCGGACACCGCCCGCGCCGGACACCGCCCGCGTCGCCAGGGCCGCCAGGTCCGACCAGGGTGCCCCGGCCGGTGCCGGGCTGATGCGACATCGCGATGGCTCGCTCCCGGGCGCGCGGCCCGCTGCCGCCCCCACCGACGGAATTCCAGCGCCCCCGGACGTGGCCGCCGCCACCGTCCCCAAGGGCTGGTGGACAGGCATTCCGCAGGTCGGCCTGGGTACCCGTCGTGCGTACGACCCGATCGAACGAGGAGGCGGTCACCGTGACCGTGCCCGAGGAGAACCGTCCGAAGACGACCACGACGGACGAGGTCATCGAGGCGACCGACACCGGCGACGAGCAGCAGCCCGGCGCGTCCGGCCGCTCGATGCGCGAGGCGATGGAAGAGGCGGGAATCACACCGGACGACTTCAAGGAGTAGCCGGGCGGATCCGTCCCGCCCTGACAGGCCCACGGTGACGACAAGAGGGCCGGTGCCTCGCGGCACCGGCCCTCTTGTTCGGCGGAGGCCTCAGATGGCCCGGACGTTCGCGGCCTGCGGGCCCTTCGGGCCCTGGACGACCTCGAACTCGACCTGCTGGTTCTCCTCGAGGCTACGGAAGCCGTGGCCCTCGATCTCCGAGTAGTGGACGAACAGGTCCGGGCCGTCGGGCTGGGCGATGAAGCCGAAGCCCTTCTCGGCGTTGAACCACTTCACGGTTCCCTGAGTCATTTGCTGCTCCTTGCAGGGGCTGGGTACGGAAGCCGCACCGTGCGGACTCCCGGGCCGGCCTGGACGCGACTTCTCCAGTTCCCTGAAGGAAGGCGGCGCCCGCGACATCGTTCTTCGCGAGCGTGCGGTGAAACACAGACACAAAAACTACGACCAACCGGTACAACGAGCCGCCCACCGGGTTCATTCCCGCCGCCGGAAAATTCTCGTACGTCGCTTCTCGGCGACACGCGTCCGCTTCGCACCGGTATGTGCGTAAGTGTCGATGGCGAGGGCACCCGGCAGACCGCAGCGTCCTCAACGACAGCACGCACCGGTGGAGGCAGCATGATCAGCCATGAGCATCTGGTGGAAGACGTGGCGTCGCGGACCCGCCTGGACGACACGGAGGCCGCCGACGCCGCCGTGCACCTCGTCCTCGCGGCCCTGAGCAGTCGCCTCGACCCACCGCGCCGGGAGCATCTGCGCAAGGCCGTACCGGCCCACGAACGCCCCGCGCTGCGGTACGGGGCCGATGTGGCGGACGACCGCGCCGTGTCGCTCGACGATCTGCTGGCGGACGTGGCCCGGCCCGCCGGTGCCACCCCCGAGCAGGCACTCTTCCTGGCGCAGGCGGTCGTCTGCCGGATCGCGGCCGAGGACACGGACCTGGCGGCGGACCTGCGACGCGCCCTGCCGGACGAGTTCGGCACGCTGTTCGAGGAACCGGAGGACCCGGATCAGGCCCCCGGGCGCGGGTCCTCGTAGATCACCGGCCCGTACGGCAGAGAGGTACTGCCGCCTCCTGGCGCCGTCGTAGCGTCATGCCATGACCGCAGCCGACGACACGACGTACCGCTACCGCACCGCCGTCCCCGAAGATGCTCCCGCCCTCCAGGCCCTGGACAGTTCCTTCACCACGGGCTCCGTCTTCCGGGTGACCGTGACGGAGGAGGGCTTCGGGGTGCGGGAGGTTCCGGTGGATCCGCCGCTGACCAAGGTGTTTCCCGAGGACGAGCCGGACGGTGACGAGCCGGACGGTGATCAGGAGGACGGCGAGGGGGGTGCGGACCGCCGCACCTTCGTCGCCGAGGGGGTCTCCGGCGCACCGGCCGGATTCGTGGCCGTGTCGTACTCCGGCTGGAACCGCCGGCTGACCATCGAGGACATCGAGGTCGGCCCGGAGCACCGGGGCAAGGGGGTCGGCCGCGCGCTGATGGGCCTCGCGGTGGAGTTCGCCCGCGAGAGGGGCGCCGGACACCTCTGGCTGGAGGTCAGCAACATCAACGCGCCGGCGATCCACGCGTACCGGCGGATGGGCTTCACGTTCTGCGGGCTCGACACCACCCTGTACGACGGCACCCCCTCGAAAGGCGAGCAGGCGCTCTACATGAGCATGCCCTGCCCGTGAGGGCGCGGCCCCGCGTCGACGCGCGCGGGATGCGGTGGCGGTGGCCCGTCCGCGCAGGATGAGGGCCGTCCACCGCACGATCCGAGCCCCCGGAGCCGGGAGCGGCGGATGTCCTGATCGCCGGCCCCGACTGATCGGCCGCAAGGCCGAGTCGGCCACACGAAGCGGGCCTCGGCGATGCCGATGTCCCGGTAACCGCGAAGCCGCGCCGCGGCCATGGGGGGCGGGCGAAGCCGCCGAGGCCGCCGAGCGCGGTAACCCGGCGGCCGAGACGGCCGTGACCCGCCCGGTGGTCAGCGGGAGGGCGAGCCGTACGACATGCCGGCCTGACGTCCCGCAGCCCCGCTCACCGTCGGGGGCCCGGGCACGCGCCTGCCTCGTCGGTCGCCGTGACCTGCCCCGTGCGGCCGGCCTGTGCGGGTGCGGCGGTTGGCGTCCGCGATCGGATCGGCCCGTGGCCGGTCAGGAGGACGCCGCGGCCCCATCGCGCGGCGGCGGCGTGCGGCCTGCTCCGGAGCGGGGCCCGGAAGGCGTGGGCATGCGGCTCGGCGCGGCACCGACGCTCACCAGACGGGCGTCGGCGCGTGCGGACGGACCCTCCCATCGTCTCGTCCCGGTACGGCCGCTCCGGAGGAGTTGCGCACGGCCGTGGGCGGCAGGAGGGTGGAAAGGAGGGCGACAAGGCAGGCTCGGACGCGCCGACTCACCGTACGACGTACGTGCGGTATCCGCCCGCCGAAGGTGTCTCGGGCGTGCGGCCGGGGCGGTCACCGGACCCACGGGGGCAGTCGGAGCGGAGACACCATGACGAACGAATCATTCGACCGCCGTGAGGGCGGTGAGCAGTTCGGTCTGTACGACCAGAGCGTCCTCAAGCGCGAGAACGCCTACACGGGAAAGTACCTCGTACTTCTCGACTGTCAGGAAGAGGACCGCGGCATGGAGGCGCTGCGTTCCCAGGCCGGCATCGCGACCGCGGAACAGGTGCGCGGTGCCGAGGCGGAGAATGCCCTGCGCGTCCTCGAAGAGCCGGACGTGTCCGCGCTCTTCCCGGAGCTGGGCGTCGCCGTCGTCGACGTGGCACCCGACCAGCGCGAGGCCCTGATGACGGCCGCCCAGGAGGAAGCGTCGATCATCGCCGCGGAGCCCGAGCGACTGGTCTACATCTCGACGATCACGGACCGCTCGCGGGAAGTGAAGGGGTACTACCCCACGTACCGCAGCGACGAGGACGTCCTGGAGCGGCACACCACGGCGGCGATGGCCGTCTCGCTGGGCCCGGCCTGGGACGAGACCGATCACACCTGGGGCCTGCAGGCCGTGCGGGCCAACCATTCCCATCTGACCGGGCAGGGTGTCCAGGTGGCGGTGCTCGACACCGGCGTGGACACCGGTCACCCAGACCTCTCCCCGCGCATCGCCGGAACGGCGTCCTTCGTACCGGGGCAGTCCGTGCAGGACGGCAACGGCCACGGCACCCACTGCATCGGCACGGCCGCGGGTCCGGCGGAACCGCAACAGCGGCCGCGCTACGGCGTCGCCCCCGAGGCGCACATCCTGGCGGGCAAGGTGCTCAGCAACCAGGGCAGCGGGAGCGACGGGCAGATCCTCGCGGGGATCGCCTGGGCGCTGTCCCAGGGCGCGAAGGTGATCTCGATGTCGCTCGGCGCTCCGGTCAGTCCCGGGCAGTTGTTCTCGCCGGTCTTCGAGAAACTCGCCAAGCGGGTCGTCGGTGCGGGCACGCTGATCGTCGCGGCGGCGGGCAACGACGGTGGGCCGGTCAACCACCCGGCCAACTGCCCCTCGATCCTGGCTGTCGCGGCCCTGGGCAAGGCACTTGACGTGGCGCCGTTCTCCTGCCGAGGCCAGAGTCTCATCGGCGCCGAGATCAACATCGCCGCGCCCGGGGTGGAGGTGCGCTCCGCCTGGCCGGTGCCGCAGTTCTACAAGACGATCAGCGGCACCAGCATGGCCACCCCGCACGTCGCGGGTATCGTCGCCCTGCTGGCCGAGGGGGCGCCGGACGCCACGGCGTCCGAACTGAAGAAGCGCCTGCTCGCCGGCGCGTACCGGCTGGCGCAGCTCCCCGCGAGCGTCGGCGCCGGCCTGGGGCAGACTCCGTGACCGCATCCCCGCGGGTGGACGTCATCCTGTCCGTCGAGCCCGCGGGGTTCACCGAGACGATGCGTGCGGCACAGGACGCCGGACTCACCGTGACAAGTGAGCAGCCGCTCATCGGCACGGCTGCCGGCACCATCGCCGAGGACCGGATTCCGTTGCTGCGGGCGGTGGAGGGCGTGGAGGCCGTCGAACGGGCCCGCACGATCCGTCTGCCACCGCCCGAGTCGCCGGACCAGTGAGCCTGGGTCGCCGGACCAGTGAGGACGGGGTCGATCGCCTCGCCTGAGGGCGGGACGATCGCCGGTCACACCGCCGCTCAGGGCCAGACACCGGAGAAGTCGATGCTCCGAGCCCACTCCGGGTGGTCTATCAGGGGATTGCGGTTCCCCTGTATCGCGGCGATGGCGGCGTTGCGGTGCGACTCGTACTCGGACACGGGCTCGTTCTCGTGCCACTCCAGCAGAATGGGCAGCCGTTCCTCGGGGAACTCCGCCGGCCTGTCCCCGACTTGGCCGGGGTAGCGCAAGAGGAAGTACAGGGTGGCTCTGGCGACGGCTCCCTTGCTGTGCTCCGGCTCGAACCCGGACTTCTCGCGCATGCCGCAGTCCGCCCGTACGGCCTCCTCGAAGCCGGGGAAGTCCATGTAGGGGTAGTTGCCGCGGAAACTGTTGCACGCCGGTTCGCACGCGAACAGATGGTGCAGATCACCCCGCATGGGCTCCCGTTTGGCGAACCAGGACTGCGGGACGACGTGCTCGCAGTTGTAGGGCAGCGACGCCTCCAGGGCGTCCAGCTCCGCGACGAGTTCCTCCGCGCTCGCCGCGCTCTCACGCATCAGGAACTCCTGCATGCCCTGGAGCCGGGCCGCCTCGGCGGCGGCGTCGGCGCGGATGAGTTCCTCCGCGGTGAAGGTCTTGCCCGAGTACACGCTGCGCAGCAGGCGGTCGGGGTGGAGGTCGACCCATGGGTAGAGCATCCGCGCGGGTTTGTAGGAGGGGCGGGGCCCGTGGGTCTCCTCCAGCAGTGCGGTCAGCGCCTGCCGCAGTGCCTCGCCGCCCGAGTCGGCGTCGACGTGCGCGTAGTAGGTGTCTCGTGCGGCGCGGTCGTCGTCGCGGAGGTAGTAGGCGCGAGTCTCCCCGAGCCGGAGGTTGAGCAGGGCCGCGTCCAGATCCCGCGCGGCGGCGCCGGCAGCGGCCACCGGAGCCGGAGGCGGAGCGGAGAGCTGGTCGGGGCCGCGCTGGTCGGGTCCGCGTTGTTCGGACGCCCGCGCGCCGACGACGCCGACGGTGATCCGCAGCGGCACGGTGAGGCCTACGGCGGTACGGGAAGCGACCGGTGCGGAACCGTCCGGCACGGTTACGTCCAGCCCGAACCCGTCCGGCACGAATCCGTCCGGCCCCGGCCTCGCCGTTGTCGGCGGTGCCCCCTCGCCGTGCGGCGGCGGGCCCGGCGGCCGGAACAGCTCGTCGCGCAACCGGGCCGCGTTCCCGGTCAGCGTGAGCCGGCTCAGTGCTTGCAGCACGCGGCTGACGCGCACTCCCTCGTTGGCCTTCCACGCCAGCCGGTGCTCGCCCATCCCCGGCCGCCAGGGCGTTCCGTCGGTGGCCAGAGGGTGGCCGTCGGGGCCGGTCTCCGGCACGGCCGAGTGGTGCAGGGCGACGACTTCCCACTGATCGTTGAAGACGGGGGACCCGGAGGAACCCGGCGCGGTGTCGGTCACGTAGTGGACGAACAGATCCAGCAGATCGACGATCTGGTTCTCGCGCAGGGCGAGTTGCTTGGGCTCGCCGTTGGGGTGCTGGATGATGTTGACGAATTCCCCGATGATGGCCTTTCCCTGCGCCCCGTCCAAGGGCAGCCAGCCGAAGTCGGCGAGGTGCGCGTCCTCCTGGTTGCGCTCGGCCACCGCGACGACGGTGAAATCCAGATCGCGGTCGGTGGCGAAGAAAGCGTGGGGCTCAAGGCTGAACGCCACCGGGGTCAGCGGGTGCCCGTCCCTTCCTGCCTGGTAATTGAATGCGACAACGGCGTGGCCTGCTTCCTCCACGCTCCGTAGCACGTGGTTGTTGGTGAGGAGGAGGGAAGGGGACACCATGAAACCGGTGCCGTGATGTCCGCCCTCGGGTGTGCGGACGGAGACTCGCCCGATCGACCGCGCGGCCAGGTACCCGCCCTCCAGGAAGGCCACCCCGGTGAGGTTGTTGCGTCCCATGAGGCGTTCCAGGCCGAGGACATCGGCGCCGAACACCTCCGGTGACAGCGGCAGCGTACTGCCGGCCGTCGTGACGGGTTCCGTCGGTATCTGTTCGATCGCCTTGGCGAGCGACCAGTCGGCGTTCAGGCGTGCCAGCCGCTTCTTGACCCGAGCGGGATCGTCGGCGTACAGCACGCCCCGGTTCTCGATGGTCTGGAGCGTTTCGTCCCGCTGCGGGGTCCGGTTGCCGAAGCGTTGCGCGGCCTTTTCCAACTGCGCCAGGTAATCCGTCTCCGCTTGAGGAACGTGTTCTACGGTGATCATCGAACGTCTCCCTCGCTCCGCTCCCCTCCTCCATTGTGTCCACCGGTCATCGGTGATTTCTTCTCGTGCGGATGCTCGCCGATTCAAAAGTCACCTGGTCAACCACCTGTGTTCCGCCAGGTTCCGTCTCCGTGCCCGTGCCTAGAAGAAGCCCAGCTTCTTCGGCGAGTACGACACGAGGAGGTTCTTGGTCTGCTGGTAGTGCTCCAGCATCATCTTGTGTGTCTCGCGGCCGATGCCGGACTGCTTGTAGCCGCCGAACGCCGCGTGGGCGGGGTAGGCGTGGTAGCAGTTGGTCCACACGCGGCCTGCCTGGATGGTGCGGCCCGCGCGGTAGGCGGTGTTCATGTCGCGGGTCCATACGCCCGCGCCCAGGCCGTACAGCGTGTCGTTGGCGATCTTCATGGCGTCGTCGAAGTCGGCGAAGGAGGTCACCGAGACGACCGGGCCGAAGATCTCCTCCTGGAAGATGCGCATGCGGTTGTCGCCCTCGAAGATGGTCGGCTGGACGTAGTACCCGCCCTTCAGCTCGCCGTCGTGCTCGACGCGTTTCCCGCCCGTGAGGATCTTCGCGCCCTCCTGGCGGCCGATGTCCAGGTAGGAGAGGATCTTTTCCAGCTGGTCGTTGGAGGACTGGGCGCCGATCATCGTGTCGGTGTCCAGGGGGTGGCCCGGCGTGATGAGCCGGGTGCGCTCGACGGCCGCCTCCAGGAACTCCGTGTAGTGGCCGCGCTGGATCAGCGCGCGGGACGGGCATGTGCAGACCTCGCCCTGGTTGAGCGCGAACATCGTGAAGCCTTCCAGCGCCTTGTCGCGGAAGTCGTCGTCGTGCGCCCACACGTCGTCGAAGAAGATGTTCGGCGACTTCCCGCCCAGCTCCAGGGTGACCGGCTTGATGTTCTCCGAGGCGTACTGCATGATCAGCCGCCCGGTCGTGGTCTCGCCGGTGAAGGCGATCTTCGCCACCCGCGGGCTCGACGCGAGCGGTTTGCCCGCCTCCACGCCGAAGCCGTTGACGATGTTCAGCACACCCGGCGGCAGCAGGTCCGCGACCAGGTTCAGCCAGTAGTGGATGGAGGCCGGGGTCTGCTCGGCCGGCTTGAGGACGACCGCGTTGCCCGCGGCCAGCGCCGGTGCGAGCTTCCACGTCGCCATCAGGATGGGGAAGTTCCACGGGATGATCTGCGCGACGACACCCAGCGGTTCATGGAAGTGGTACGCCACCGTGTCGTCGTCGATCTCGCCCAGCGAACCCTCCTGCGCCCGGATCGCCCCCGCGAAGTAGCGGAAGTGATCGATGGCCAGGGGGATGTCGGCCGCCAGCGTCTCCCGCACCGGCTTGCCGTTCTCCCAGCTCTCGGCCACCGCCAGCGGCTCCAGGTGCGCCTCCATCCGTTCAGCGATCTTCAGCAGGATCCCGGAGCGCTCCGCCACCGGTGTACGGGCCCACCCCGGCGCCGCCGCGTGCGCGGCGTCCAGCGCCCGCTCGACGTCCTCCGCGGTGCCGCGCGCGATCTCCGTGAAGGGCTGCCCGTTGACCGGCGACGGATTCTCGAAGTACTGCCCCCGGGCCGGCGGCACATAGGTGCCACCGATGAAGTGGTCGTACCGCGCCTGGTAGGAGACGATCGCGCCCTCGGTGCCCGGCGCCGCGTATCGAGTCATCCTGGTCTGCCTCCCGGTGCAGCGCTGCCCGCCGTCGGGCAGCTCTCGGCCCGAGGCTAGGCAAGCGGACGTTGCAAGTACGTTGCGCTGCCGGTCCGGGCCGGTGCCCAGCCGGCCGGCACCGCCAGCTCCGCTTCCAGCGCCGCGAGCCGGGCCCGCCCGGATGCCGTGGGGCGCACCGCGGCGAGGGCCCGCCACACCTCCAGGTCGTCCTCGCCCCACGGCGCGTGCGCCCAGTCCGCCAGCAGGTCCGGATCGCGGTGCGCGATCAGTGCCGTACGCAGTCCCCCGGCGAGCCGCTCCCTCAGCCGCACGATGGCCGGGGCCTGTGAGGCCGGCAGCAGGGGGCCGGTGTACCCCGCCACCGCCGAGGTGAGCGCGCCCGTCTCCAGCCGCCGCTCCACGACGGTGGCGTCCGACTCGACCACGGCCGTCAGCCGGTACGGCCGTGAGGCGAGCAGCCCCGGGCCCAGCAGCCTGCGCAGCCGGGCCAGTTCGGCGCGCAGCGTCACCGGTGTCACCGACTCGTCCGCGTACAGCGCGCACAGCAGTTCGTCCCCGCTCAGTCCCTCGGGGTGCCGGGACAGCAGCACCAGGATCTCGCTGTGCCGGCGGCTGAGCCTGATCCGCCGTCCGCCCAGGGTGAGTCCGGCCTCGTCCCGGCCGAGCGCGTCGAGCAGCGGCGCCTCCCCGGGCCCGGGCGGGGCGAGCAGAGCGAGCTGGGCCTCGGCGGCGCACGCCACCGCCCGCACGAAGCCGAGGCTGTGCGGATGGGCGAGCCCGTTCCCGCCCGTGATGTCCACGGCCCCCAGGATCCGCCCGGTGCGCGGATCGTGTACCGGGGCGGCGGCGCAGGTCCACGGCTGCACCCGCCGTATGAAGTGCTCCGTGGCGAAGACCTGCACGGGGCGGTTCACGGCGACCGCGGTGCCCGGCGCGTTGGTGCCCACCGCGCCCTCCGACCAGCGGGCCCCGGGCACGAAGTTCATCCGGTCCGCGCGGCGCCGGGTCGCCGCGTGTCCCTCCACCCACAGCAGCCTGCCCTGCGCGTCGCACACCGCCAGCAGATGCTCGCCATCGGCGGCGAACGTGCCCATCAGCTCCCGGAACAGGGGCATCACCCGGGCCAGCGGATGCTCCGCGCGGTAGGCGCCCAGGTCACCACCGGTCAGCTCCACACTGGCGGTGCCGTCCGGGACCACACCGGCCCGCACGCTGCGCCGCCACGACTCCGCCACCACCGACCGCACCGGGCGCGGCACCGTGCCCGCCGAGGTGAACGTCTCGTGCGCCCGGCGCAGTTCCCGGACGCGTTCGGCGGGGTCGGCCCCCGGCTCCAGGGCAACCCACGGATCGGTCAACTCGGCCTCCCCGGGCAGTGGTGCGGCGACGATGCGGGCGGTACGGCGAGGCTGCCGTGGTCTGGTCGGTCAGGAGAAGTTCACCATTCTGATGTAGCGCACCCAGTCCCAGTCCGGTCCCGGGTCGGTGTGGTCGGTGCCGGGCACCTGATAGTGGCCGATGATGTGCTCCCTGTCCCGGGGAATGCCGTACTTGGCGCAGATCGCCGCCGTCAGCTTCGCCGACTGGGCGTAGAGCGCGTGGGTGAAGTACTCGGGCCGGTCCACCCAGCCCTCGTGCTCGATGCCGATCGAGCGTGTGTTGTAGCCCCAGTTGCCCGCGTGCCAGGCGATGTCGGCCTCATGGACGCACTGGGCGATGTGCCCGTCCGACGAGCGGACCACATAGTGGGCGGACACCTTCTTCTGCGGATCGGCGAAGATCGTCAGCGTGTCGGTGTACGTCTCCTGTGTGACATGGATGATCACACGGTCGACGGCGTACGCGCTGGGGCGGTCGGACACCGTGTAGTTGGCGGTGCTCGCCGGCCGCCATTCGGCGGGCGGGTAGTCGACGGACAGGGTCTGCGCACCGGCACGCGCGTCGGGGAGCAAGGCGTAGGGGACGGCGGCGAGGGCCGCGCCCTTCAGCAGCCGTCGTCGGCTGAGGCGGGATTCGGCTCGGTCCAGGTCCATGGCGGTATGCCTTTCGGAGTGGCCTTTCGGTATGCCGTGGGGGAGGAATCCGTTCGGGAGGGAAACCCTTGGGAAGGAGCTCCGTCAGGAGGCGGCCCTTCGCAAGGAGCCCGCTCGGGAGATGGTCCCTCGCGACGCGGCACTGCGGGAGGTAGCCGTTCGGGGAACGGAAGTTCGGTCACGGGTGAGGGGCTCGGACGTCAGCGGCGCAGGGCCCGGGCGGTCCCCCGCAGCCGTGCGTGCACGCCGCGGTACGTCTCTCGTGCGGGCAGCCATTCCTTGGGGAGCCTGGCCACGCATGTGTAGTTCGTGTCGCACACGTTGGCCAGCGGAGATTCCACCGTCTGGGTCGCGAACTGGTACGCGTCCAGCTCGCTGAAGCCGTAGTCGGCCACCAGCCAGCGCACCAGGTCGACCTGCGATATCCGGAACGCTTCCTCCAGCGGGCGGGCCGAACCGGTCGAGATGATGTGGGTGTCCGACTCCAGCCGGGGCCACGGTGTGGTGACGCCCTTGAGCAGGTCCACGATCACCACCGTGTTCATCGCGCACTCCACGGCCACCCCGCAGGCCTCGCCCTCGCCCTGCCGGGCGTGCCCGTCGCCCAGGCCGAGCAGGGCGCCCTCGGCGTTGACCCCCAGGCAGCAGGTGACTCCGGCCCGCATCTCCGGTGTGTCCATGTTGCCGCCGTGGGCGTCGGGCACCAGGGCCGAGCGGACCTCCAGGTCGGCCGGCGCCACGCCACCGTGCCGTGCATCGGGTCCAGGGGCAGCTCCATCCGGAAGTCGCTGTCCCGTGCCTGGAACAGGGCGGTCCCGCGAGCCCGGTCCAGCTGCCAGATCCAGACCCGTTCCCGCAGCGGCGGTTGCAGCGTGGCCGCGGTGGCTGTGGAGGTGAGCGCGCCGAAGAGCGGGACCGTCGTGGACGCCGCCCAGTCGCGGGCCGGTTCGATCGAGACGAAGTGCACGGCCACGGTGTCACCGGGTTCGGCGCCCTCGATGTGGAAGGGGCCGGTCTGCGGATTGAGGCAGGGGAACTCGCCCACCTCGGACACGAGGTCCTGCCCGGAACCGGACCAGTACGCCTGGACGTTCGGCGGGGCGTCGCCCTTGGCACGGATCACCCCCGGCACGGTTCGCACGGTGAGGATCAGGGGGTCGGTCATCGCGGCGTGGCTCCCTTCTGGGGACGATCACGGGCGTCGGAGGGATTGGGTAGACCGGGCGCGCCGCCCACCGGAGTGCCGGGGGTCAGCGGACCCCGGTCCCGTCCTGCCGGTCGGCACGGGCGTCGTAGGCGTCGAGGTGCACCCCGGCGGTCCCGGCCATCCGGTCGGGATGCCGGCGTATCAGCACGAGCAGCACCAGCGCACCCACTGCGAGCCATGCGCCTACGACCGGACCGGCGTAGGGCACCGGAGCCGTCACCGGGGCGATCAGCACCGACAGCGGCAGGCTGTCGCCCGCGAAGGCGGCACCGGACGGAATCGCCGCGGCCGGCGCCGTCGCCGTGACGTTCCGGAACAGGAGGTCGCGCAAGCCGATGGCGTCACGCCGTAGTGCCCCGGCCGTCTCCCCGTGCATGTGTGCCCCCGATGCGTCCGTCGGTTGCCGTCCGTCGTCCGAGCATGTCGCCGCTTCCGCCGGGCCACCGCACGGAAATGACGATCCGTCGGCTGCCCTCGCGTGAATCACGGTACGGCGCGGGGTGATTGGGCAGAAGGGTCCGCCACGGTTCGGTGGACAACCCGCCGCATGTGGATAACTCGGTCACCCGATCGGGTGTCAGCCGCCCGGAAGCCGGAGCCGAAGCCGCGGCTCGTCACAGCGGCACAGCGGCACAGCGGCACGGCGGCGTGCCCTCCTGCGGACACCGAGAGGAACAGGTCGCGCCTCCTCCTGCGGATACACCGGGACAAGGCCACGCGCCCCTTGTCGAACCCGGGCAGCGGCCCGTGCGGTGGCATGAGCCGTGGCTGCCGCGGCGTCAGGCCGCACGACCCGAAAAGTGCCTGTGGGACGCCGTGCCCCCAGGCCGCGCGGCGCCCGGCAAGCACGCTCGGACTCGGATCGCGCCAGGCGTCAGGACCGTTCCGCCACCACCGCCGGGTCGTCCAGCACCGCGCGGACGACCGAGTGCGCGGCGCCCAGCAGCGGGCCCCGCGGACCCAGCGGCGACACCGTCACCGGGCAGGCCGGCCCCGCCGTACGGCCCGTCAGCTCCGTCTCCAGCGCCGGCAGCAGCCAGGGCGAGAGATCCGCCAGGGCTCCGCCCAAGACCACGGTCTCCGGATCGAGCAGGTTCACCGCCCCGGTCAGGGCGATGCCGAGGGCCGTACCGGCGTCCCGCAGGGCGGCCCGGACACCCTCGTCGCCGGCCCCGGCGCGCTCCGCGAGCAGGCCCACCAGGTCCTCCCGGGGCGCCAGCCCGGCCGCGCGCCGTACCGCTTCCTCACCCGCGTACTGCTCCAGACACCCCCGGCTGCCGCACGGGCAGGCAGGCCCGTCGGGCCGTACGGGCACATGGCCCAGCTCGCCCGCGAACCCCCGCTTCCCGCGCAGCAGCCGGCCGTCCACGACGACCGCGGCACCGATGCCGATCTCGGCCGACACGTGCAGGAAGTCACCGGGCGTCCCGGCACCGAGCCACAGCTCGGCCAGCGCGCCGAAATTGGCCTCGTTGTCCACGGACAGCGGCCAGTCGCCGGGCAGCAGGGCACCGAGGTCGGTGTCGTGCCAGTCGAGATTCGGGGCGCGTACGACCGTCCGCCCGTCCCTGGCCACCAGTCCGGGCACGGCGACCGCGAGCCCGGCGGGCCAGAGTTCCGCCTGCTCGGCTTCCGCGACGACCTGGTGGACCAGCGCCGTCAGCTCCTCGATCACCGGCTCCGGCGCCCGCCCCCGGTTGCCGCCGCGCCGGACCGCTCGCGCCCGGACCTCGCCGCGCAGATCGACCGCGCACACCGCGAGATGGTCGACACCGATCTCGGCCCCGATCCCGGCGGGACCCCGGCCGCTCACCGCGAGCGCCGACCCGGGCCGGCCCACCCGGCCGGGCCGCTCGGGGCCCAGTTCCTCCAGCAGGCCCCACCGGATCAGCTCGTCCACCAGTGTCGACACCGCCGCCCGGGTCAGACGGATCCGCGAGGCGACCGCCGCCCGCGACAGCGACCCTTCCGCGCTGACGGCGTGCATCACCCGGGCGAGGTTGCGCCGGCGCATGCCCTGCTGGGTGTCCGGCAGAGCGCGCCCCGTGCCCGGCGGGCGCGCCTCGTGCGGCGGTGCGGTCATGCCTGCGTCAATCCTTGGTGTCTGCCGCCGGGCTGTGGGCGGGCGGCCTGGTCAGTCGGTCTCAGGCCGCCGCTCCAGCAGCGGGGCCGCGTCGGAGAGTACCCCGGTGATCCTGTCCAGCGTCGACCGGTCCCGCTCCACGGCCTCGAGCACCGGTCCCTCGGCCGTGTTCCAGCGGCGGGCCACCGCCGCGGGATCCTCGCCGGTCAGCAGTCCGGCCGCCTGCGCCGCCGCGCCCAGGGCGACCAGTTCCCTGGCCCGCGGGATCTGGACGGGCCGCCCGGAGAGCCGGCGCACGGTCTGCTGCCAGGCCGTGCCCCGGGCCCCGCCGCCGATCAGGAGCAGCGGGGTGTCGCGGTCGGCGTCCGCGTCGAGCACCAGGTCGAGGGCTCCGAGCAGCGCGTGCACCGCGCCGTCGTAGGCCGCTTGCAGCAATTGGCCCGCGGTGGTGTCGTGGCGCAGCCCGTGCAGCAGCCCGGAGGCGTGCGGCAGGTTGGGGGTGCGTTCGCCGTCCAGGTACGGCAGCAGGGTCACCGAACCGCCGGGTTCGACCGCCTCGCGGTCCAGACCCAGCAGGGCCGCGACGCGGTCCACCGCGAGGGTGCAGTTCAGGGTGCAGGCCAGGGGCAGCCAGTCCCCGCGCGCGTCGGCGAAGCCGGCCACCGTGCCGGTCGGGTCGGCGGGGCGGCGCTCGGAGACGGTGTAGACGGTGCCGGAGGTGCCGAGGCTCAGCACCGGCGTGCCGGGCCGCAGGCCGAGGCCCAGGGCCGCCGCGGCGTTGTCACCGGTGCCGGGGGCCACCAGTGTGCCCTTGGAGAAGGGCAGGTCGTGGCTGTCGCGCACGGTGCCCACCGTTTCACCGGGACGGGCCACCCGGGGCAGCAGCGCGGGGTCCAGACCGATGTGCGCCAGGGTCTCCTCGTCGTACGCCTCGGTCCCGGACGCCCACCAGCCGGTGCCGGAGGCGTCGCCGCGGTCGGTCGTGCCCTGCCCGGTCAGGCGCTCGGTGAGGTAGTCGTGGGGGAGCCGGACGGCCTTGGTCGCGCGGACCGCCTCCGGCTCGTGCTCGGCGAGCCACGCCCATTTGGCGGCCGTGAAGGAGGCGCCGGGCACGCTGCCGGTGCGTTCGGCCCAAGCCTTCGGGCCGCCCAGCTCCTCGACCAGGCGGCGGGCCTGCGGAGCGGAGCGGACGTCGTTCCACAGCAGCGCGGGACGCACCGGCTCACCGTGTTCGTCCAGGGTGACCAGGCCGTGCTGCTGGCCGCCGACCGAGACCGCCGCCGCCTCGTGCGCCGCCTCACCGCATTGGGCGAGCGCCGTGCACAGCGCGTCCCACCACTGGCGCGGGTCGCTCTCCCGGCCGGCCCCGCTGGTCACGGTGTGCGGCGCCTGGCCGCCGGCCACGATCCGCCCGGTCGCCACATCGACGACCAGTGCCTTCGTGGACTGGGTGGACGTGTCCACTCCGACGACGAGCGGACCCTCGGCTGCTGACATGGGGCTCTCCCTCTTCCGCGGCTCCGCGGGTTGTGCGGTGGCTGACGAAGACATCTGGCCGGGGAAAGACATGTTGTCTCTTCCCAGCGGTCTGTGCGCATACTAATTTGTAAACGGCCATGACGAAATACTCGTACGCAGCAAGGAGCCGCGCCATGAGCTACCAGCCCACCCCCGAGGACAGGTTCACCTTCGGTCTGTGGACCGTCGGCTGGCAGGGAAGGGACCCGTTCGGTGACGCCACCCGCCCCGCCCTCGACCCGGTCGAGACGGTGCAGCGTCTGGCGGAACTCGGTGCCCACGGAGTGACCTTCCACGACGACGACCTGATCCCCTTCGGTTCTTCGGACGCCGAGCGGGAGTCGCACATCAAGCGGTTCCGGCAGGCCCTGGACGCCACCGGCATGACCGTCCCGATGGCCACCACGAACCTCTTCACGCACCCCGTCTTCAAGGACGGCGCGTTCACCGCCAACGACCGCGACGTGCGGCGTTACGCGCTCCGCAAGACCATCCGCAACATCGACCTGGCGGCCGAGCTGGGCGCGAAGACGTACGTCGCCTGGGGTGGCCGCGAGGGCGCAGAGTCCGGGGCCGCCAAGGACGTGCGTGTCGCCCTGGACCGCATGAAGGAAGCCTTCGACCTGCTCGGCGAGTACGTCACCGCGCAGGGCTACGACCTCCGCTTCGCGATCGAGCCCAAGCCGAACGAGCCCCGCGGCGACATCCTGCTGCCCACGGTCGGCCACGCGCTGGCCTTCATCGAGCGCCTGGAGCGGCCCGAGCTGTACGGCGTCAACCCGGAGGTCGGCCACGAGCAGATGGCCGGCCTGAACTTCCCGCACGGCATCGCGCAGGCCCTGTGGGCGGGCAAGCTCTTCCACATCGACCTCAACGGCCAGTCCGGCATCAAGTACGACCAGGACCTGCGGTTCGGTGCCGGTGACCTGCGGGCCGCCTTCTGGCTGGTCGACCTCCTGGAGAGCGCGGGTTACGAAGGGCCCCGCCACTTCGACTTCAAGCCGCCGCGGACCGAGGACATCGACGGCGTGTGGGCCTCGGCCGCGGGCTGCATGCGCAACTACCTCATCCTGAAGGAGCGCGCGGCCGCCTTCCGCGCGGACCCGGAGGTGCAGGAGGCGCTGCGCGCGTCGCGGCTGGACGAGCTGGCCCAGCCGACCGCGGCCGACGGCGTCCAGGAGCTGCTCGCCGACCGTACGGCCTTCGAGGAGTTCGACGTGGACGCGGTCGCCGCGCGCGGCATGGCCTTCGAACGGCTCGACCAGCTGGCGATGGACCACCTGCTGGGTGCGCGGGGCTGACGCCCACGCGCGCGTACCGGCGACCGCCCCGGCCGGAGGGGTGGTCGCCGCCGGGGGGGGGGGGGGGGGGGGGGGGGGGGGGGGGGGGGGGGGGGGGGGGGGGGGGGGGGGGGGGGGGGGGGGGGGGGGAGGGGGGGGGGAGGGGGGGGGGGGGGGGGGGGGGGGGGGGGGGGGGGGGGGGGGGGGAAGAAGGAAAAA
>NZ_JBVHXT010000009.1:205923-215939 GCF_055569255.1 Streptomyces sp. NPDC029296 | reverse complement strand
TCTGGGGCTTCGGTGTTGGGTGGTTTGCCAGGGGGAGGAGAGGGGAGAGGCGGCAAGCGGCGCTGTCTCCGCCCCCCCCCCCTCCCTCCCCCCCCCCCCCCTGTCCCCCCCCCCCCCCCCCCCCCCCCCCCCCGACCGCTTTTCCGGGTGCCACGGCATGGGTTAGGTTAGGTTTGCCTCACCGGGAACGGAGAGAGCACCGAACAGCGAACCCCACGGGGAGGTGAACCCGCGTGTACGTCTGCAGTTGCTTCGGCATCACCGAGGACCAGGTCAAGCAGCACGCGGAGAACGGCGCCTGCACCCCGCGCCAGATCGCCTCCGCCTGCAAGGCCGGCACCGACTGCGGCGGCTGTGTCCGGCGCATCCAGGCCCTGCTCGGCCGCGGCGCCTGCCCGCGCCGGGAGCTGGTCGAGCGGCACGCCCCGGCCCTCGTGCGACTGGACGACGCGGCCTAGCCGCTCGTGCCCGGACCGGAGGAGTCGGGCTGGCTCTGCTCGACGACGGTCGACAGGTACAGCGCCTCGCCGAGCTTGTCCACCAGTTCCAGCTGGGTGTCCAGGTAGTCGATGTGCAGTTCCTCGTCGGCGAGGATCGCCTCGAAGACGTTGGCCGACGTGATGTCGTCCTTCTCCCGCATCAGCTGCACGCCCCGGCGCAGCCGGTCGATGGCCTCGACCTCGACCTGCCGGTCGGCCTGGAACATCTCGGTCACCGTCTGCCCGACGCGCACGTGGAACAGCCGCTGGTAGTTGGGCAGCCCGTCGAGGAGCAGGATGCGGTCGGTGAGGATCTCGGCGTGCCGCATCTCGTCGAACGACTCCGCCCGGGTGTAGCGGGCGAGCTTGGTCCAGCCCTTGTGGTCCTGGAGCTTGGCGTGCAGGAAGTACTGGTTGATCGCGGTCAGCTCGGCGGTCAGCTGTTCGTTCAGCAGTTCGATGACCTCGGGGTCGCCTTGCATGCTGTGGACTCCTTCCAGGTGGACCGGGCCGATAGCGCCGCATGATTGCACCGGCGGGGAAGATCGTCCAGTAAGTGCGTACTTAGTAAGTACGCACTGACTTGTACGTAATTGTCCCATTCGGGGGCGGGTGGTCGGGGGCACTGCCCGGGGTCTGTCAGGATGGATACATGGGTCATCCGGTGGAGCGAGAGTCTGGGGCAGCGGCAGGGTCCGAGCTTCCGCCGGGTCAGCGGCTCCAGCGGGGCTGGCCGGTCACGCACTACGGGCCCGTGCCGAAGTTCCGGCCCGAACGCTGGGAGTTCCGGGTCTTCGGCGCCACCGCCGACGGCGGCAAGCGCACCTGGACCCACGAGGAGTTCACGGCCCTGCCGTACACCACCGTGGTGGCCGATCTGCACTGCGTGACGAAGTACAGCATGCTCGGCGCGGAGTGGGGCGGCGTCCCGGCGAGCGCCGTCCTCGACCTCGCGCCGCCGGCGCCGGACGTCACCCATGTGATGGTCTGGGCGGAGTACGGCTTCAGCTCGAACCTGCGCCTCGCGGACTTCTGCTCCGAGCGGGCCCTCTTCGCCACCCACAAGGACGGTGAGCTGCTCACCGCCGAGCACGGCTTCCCGGTCCGCCTGATCGTCCCCCACCTGTACGCCTGGAAGGGCCCGAAGTGGGTCCGGGGCGTGGAGTACATGACCGCCGACCGCCGCGGCTTCTGGGAGGAGCGCGGCTATCACAACATCGGCGACCCCTGGAAGGAGCAGCGCTACTCCTACCAGGAGGAGCCCGGGGACGGCCCCGAGCTCTGAAGTCCCGCGTCGGTCCCCGGCCGGGCGGGGCCCGGCCTCAGTGGTGGTACTGGTGCACCACCGCGTGGCCCTTGCCCCGGCCGATCGTCCACTTGTTGACCGGGGTGGTCACCACGAAGGCGATCACGAGCGAGACGGCGAGCGAGATCCAGAAGAGCGCGTCGCCCAGCATGGCGTCCATCGCCGACGGCCAGACCAGGATCACCCCGTTGTCGATCAGCTCCATCACCGCGATGGACAGGGTGTCCGCCGCCAGCGCCACCCGGAAGGCCGTACGGAGGCCGACGCCGGCCCGCAGCACCCCGCGCAGAGTGAGGGAGTAGCCGAAGAAGAAGGCCAGCACGATCGCGAGCAGCATGGTCGGCAGGTTGCCCCAGCCGAGCGCCGTGCCGAGGATCATGCCCAGCACCTCGCCGATGGCGCACCCGGTCAGGCAGTGCAGGGTGGCCTGGGCGGCCATGGGCCAGGTGGCGGCGGGGGCGTGGTGCCCGTGTCCGGTGTGCTCGCCGTGCTGGTGTCCGTGGCCGGAGTGGCCGGAGTGGCCGGGGTGCTGTCCGTGCCCCGCGTGGTCGGCGTGCCGGTGTGCGTCCTGGTGTCCGTGTCCGGTGTGTGCCTCGTGCCGCATGACTGCCCCCATGTCAGGTAGTGGTTCCCGCACCGAGCGGGAACCATATACCCCCTAGGGGTATTCCCAGTCAGTCCTGGCGAAGTTTCTTCAGCCGCTCCACGTCCGCCGCGTGCCCCTCCTTGCCGCCCGGGGTCTCGATGACCAGCGGCACGCCCTCGGTCGCGGGGTGCGTCATGAGGGCCCGGAAGGGGTCCTCGCCGATGTGGCCGGCGCCGATGTTCGCGTGCCGGTCCTTGTGCGCGCCCACCACGTCCTTGGAGTCGTTGGCGTGGATCAGCTTCAGCCGGCCCGCGCCGACGGTCTCCACCAGCAGGTCCAGCGTCTGGTGCATGCCGCTCGGCCCGGTCAGGTCGTGCCCGGCGGCGAAGACGTGGCAGGTGTCCAGGCACACGCCCAGCCTCGGGTGGGCGTCCAGCGCCTCGAAGTACGGCCCGAGGTCCCAGGTGCGCGAGCACAGCGAGGCGCCCTGCCCGGCCGTCGACTCCAGCAGCAGGAACGGGTCGTCGTCGTGGGTCAGCTCGTCCAGCAGCGGCAGCAGGTGTTCGCGCACCTGCTTGAGCGCGACCTCCCGGGCCCGGCCGCCGGTCGCGCTCCCGGTGTGCACCACCACGCCGAGCGCGCCGATCTCCCGCCCGCGCCGCAGCGAGTGCCGCAGCGACCCCACCGAGCGCTCCACCGTCGCCTCGGTGTGCGAGCCGAAGTTGATCAGGTAGGGGGCGTGCACGTACGCCGGGATCGACTCCTCGGCGCACGCCTGGCGGAACGCCTCGTCCTGCCGCGGGTTGCCGGCGGGCGTGGCCCAGCCGCGCGGGTTGGCGACGAAGACCTGCACGGTCTCCGCCTTCAGGTCGCGGGCGTAGGACAGCCCGACGGAGTGCAGGCCGCCGGCCACGGGGACATGGCTGCCGACGGGGTTGCGGGGGAGGGGGGACTGAACGGGACTCACCCGTTCAGGGTGTCATGTCCGCCCCCGCCCGGGGCCGCGCTCCGCGGTGAGACCGGTCACCGGATGGTGATCTTGACGGTGGAGCCCTTGGGCGCCGTCTCGCCGCCCTCCACCGACTGCTTCTTCACGGTGTCGCCGAACAGCCCGAGCAGCCCGCGGTCCTCGTCCACGTCGAAGCCCGCGTCCTCCAGCGCCTCGTGGGCGTCGTCCACGCTGTCGCCGACCACGTCCGGGACCTCGACCATCTCCGGCCCCTTGGACAGCGTCAGCGTCACCGTGTCGCCCTCGGCGGCCTCGCCGCCCTCGTCCGGGCTCTGCGCGGCGACGGTGTCCGCGTCGAACTCCGAGGAGTGGATCCGCTCGGGGGCGACCTTCACCTTCAGCCCGGCGTCCGTCAGCTCCTCCCGCGCGCTGTCCAGGTCGTCGCCGGTGACGTCCGGCACGTCGACGGGGCTGCCCTTGCTGACGGTCAGCGCGATCGCCGAGCCCGCGTGCCGCTTCGTGCCCGCGTCCGGCGCCGTACGGATCACCGAGCCCCTCGGCACGTCCTCGCTGAACTCCCGGGTGACCATGCCGGGCTCCAGGCCGTCCGCCTTCAGCCGCGCCCGCGCCTTCGCCAGGGACTGCCCCTCCACGTTCGGCACGTTCACCGTCTCCGGGCCCAGCGACACGGTCAGCGTGACCTTGCCGTGGTCCCGTATCCGGGCGCCGGGCGCCGGGTCGGAGCCGATCACCGTGCCCCGGTCGACGGTGTCGCTGTAGGCGCGCTTGACCTGGCCGGCGTCCAGCCCGGCCGACTCCAGCCGGTCCCGCGCCTGCGCCTCGGTCTTCGCCAGCAGCGGCGGCACCTTGGTGAACTGGCCCGAGTTGATGTACCAGACCCCGGCGCCCACACCGAGCACCAGCAGCACGGCCACGACCAGCGCCAGCACCGTGCGCGGGGGCCGCGCCGGGCGCCGGCGGGGCGGCACGGGCGGGACCTGCAGCCGGGCGGTGCGGCCGGCGCCGTCCGCGCCGGGCTCCCCGGGGACGTCCTCGCCGACCGGCCGGGGCCGCGGCACGGTCAGCGCGCGCGGGATCACGCTCGTACGGTCCTCGGCGTTGTCGTGCCCGGCGATCAGCGCCTGCGGGGGCAGCGCGTCCAGCTGCTCGTCACTCAGCGTCAGCCGGGCCGCACGGGCCTCGGCGAGCAGCGCCACCGCGTCCTCGGGGCGCAGGTCCGGGGTGCGCGCGGTGGCCGACGCCACCAACTCGTCCAGCGCCCCGGGCAGGCCCGGCACCAGCGCGGAGGGCGGGGGCACGTCGGCGTGCAGGTGCTGGTAGAGCACCTGGGCCGGGGACTGTCCGGAGAAGGGCTTCGCGCCGGTCAGCATCTCGTACAGGACCACCCCGCACGCGTACACGTCGACGCGCGGGTCGGTGGTGCCGTTCTCGATCTGCTCGGGCGCGAGGTAGGAGACGGTGCCGAGCACGGCGCCCGTGGTGCTGGTCACCGTGTCCACGGAGCGCACCAGACCGAAGTCGGCCACCTTGACCCGGCCGTCGTCGCCGATCAGCACGTTCTCGGGCTTCATGTCGCGGTGCACGAACCCGGCCCGGTGCGCGGCGCCGAGCGCGGCCAGCACCGGCTCCAGGATGTCCAGCGCGGCCCGCGGCTGCACGGCCCCGCGTTCGCGCAGCACGTCCCGCAGGGTGCAGCCGGCGATGTACTCCATCGCCAGATAGACGTACGACCCGTCGGTGCCCTGGTCGAAGACCTGCACCACGTTGGGGTGGTCCAGCCGGGCGACCGACTTGGCCTCCCGGATGAACCGCTCGACGAAGGCCCCGTCGGCCGCGAGCGCCGGGTGCATCACCTTCAGCGCGAGCACACGGTCCAGGCGGGTGTCCAGGGCCCGGTAGACCGTGGCCATCCCGCCCGCCGCGATCCGCGCGTCGACGCGGTACCGGCCGTCGAGCACCTGCCCGACGAGGGGGTCCTGAAGGGTCGTATCCACGCAGGCGAGTCTACGAGGACCGACCGGCGGCCCTGCCCGTCCGCCGCGGACGGCACCGGTACTGAAGCCGACCTGTGACGCGACACACGCGGGCGACGGATGCCCGCGCCGCCGCTCAGAACGCGGGGCGCTCGGGGTCCAGCACCGCCAGCCCCTGGGCGGGAGACGACGCCTCGGCGAGATACCTGCGCGGGATCCGCCCCGCGAGCCGGGCCAGCCGGCCCCCCTCCACGGCGTGCCGCATCGCCGCCGCCATCAGCTCCGGCTCCTGCGCCCGTGTCACCGCCGACGCCAGCATCACCCCCGCGCACCCCAGCTCCATCGCGAGCGCCACGTCGGACGCCGTACCGGCCCCCGCGTCCAGGATCACCGGCACCCGCGCCCGCTCCACGATCAGCTGGAAGTTGTGCGGGTTGCGGATCCCGAGCCCCGACCCGATCGGCGAGCCCAGCGGCATGACGGCCGCGCACCCCGCATCCTCCAGCCGGCGCGCGAGCACCGGGTCGTCGTTGGTGTACGGCAGCACCGTGAACCCCTCGTCGACCAGCGTCTCCGCCGCCTCCAGCGTCTCCACCGGGTCCGGCAGCAGCGTCCGCTCGTCGGCGATGACCTCCAGCTTGACCAGGTCGGTGCCCAGCGCCTCCCGGGCCAGCCGCGCGGTCAGCACGGCCTCCCCGGCGGTGAAGCAGCCCGCCGTGTTCGGCAGCACCCGGATGCCGAGCTTCTCCAGCACCGACAGCACCGAGCCGTGCACGGAAGGGTCCACCCGGCGCATCGCGACGGTCGTCAGCTCCGTACCGGAGGCGACCAGCGCCCGTTCCAGCACCTCCAGGCTGGGTGCCCCGCCCGTGCCCATGATCAGCCGGGAGGAGAGGGTCAGGTCCCCGAGGACCAGGGAATCGTCGGCCATGAGTCAGCCTCCCTGCACGGCGGTGAGGACCTCGACGCGGTCGCCCTCGGCGAGCGCGGTCGTCGCCCACCGCGTGCGCGGGACGACGGTCTCGTTGACGGCGGCGGCCACCCCGCGCGGCGCCGCCGTGAGGGTGCCGACCAGCGCGTCCAGCGCGGTGCCCGGGGCGACACGGCGGGGTTCGCCGTTGACGGAGATGGTGACGGAGTTGCTCATGCGGGCTGCTCCAGCTGTTCCATGGGGGCGGCGCCGAAGCGCCGGGGGGTGAACGGACGCGCCTCTTCCGGGAGCTCGCCGGTGACCAGGGCGTGCGCCAGCACGTCCCCGGTGACCGGGGTGAGTAGCACCCCGTTGCGGTAGTGCCCGGTGGCCAGTAGCAGCCCGGCCAGGGCGGACGGGCCGAGCAGCGGCGCGTTGTCGGGGGAGCCGGGGCGCAGTCCGGCCAGGGTCTCGGTGAGCGGCAGCTCCGTGATGCCGGGGACCAGCTCGTGGGCGTCGCGCAGCAGCTCGTACACGCCGCCGGCGGTGACCGTGGTGTCCCAGCCCAGCTCCTCGCTGGTGGCGCCGACGACCAGCTCGCCGTTCTCCCGGGGCACCAGGTAGACCTGGCCGCCGCGCACCACGGCCCGCACGGTCCGGCTCAGGAACGGCGCGTACCGGGGCGGCACGGTCAGCCGCAGCACCTGTCCCTTGACCGGCCGCACCGGAGGCAGCACCTCGGCCGGCACGCCCGCGAGGCGCCCGCTCAGGCTGCCCGCCGCGAGCACCACCCGCCCGGCGCGCAGCGCGGTCCCGTCGGCCGTGGTGACCCCATCGGCCCGGTCCCCGGCCACGTCCAGGCGCCCGGCCCGGACCCGGTGGAAGACGACGCCGGACCGCTCGCAGGCGACGACCAGGGCCGCGGCCAGCCGGCGCGGATCGATCTGGTGGTCGCCGTCGACCCGCAGTCCGCCGCGCACCCCCGGCGCCAGCATCGGCTCCAGGCGCCGGCACTCCCGCCCGGACAGCCACTCCGACTCCAGGCCGTGGCGCTGCTGGAGGGCATGCAGTTCGCGCAGGTGGGCGCGGTCGTCGGCGTCCAGCGCGACGGCGAGGGTGCCGCAGCGGCGGTAGCCGAGGTCGTGGCCGGTCAGCTCGGTCAGCTCCGCCGCGAACCGCGGATAGCGGCGCGCGGACGCCAGGTTCAGGGCGAGCAGGGTCTCCTCGCCGTAGTGCAGCTCGGTGACCGCGGCCAGCATCCCGGCCGCCACCCGGGCGGCCCCGCCCCCGGGTTCGGGGTCCACGACGGCGGTGGCGAGCCCGCGCTGCGCGGCGCGCCAGGCCGTGACCAGGCCGATGATCCCGCCCCCGATGACGAGGACGTCGGACGTACGTGACGACATGGGCGGTAAGCCCCTCCCTTCGCCGGCATGACCCGGATCAGGTTCGTACGGTCGGAGGCCGCGAGCCTCCCTCTCAGCCCGGTCGTCCGGGCTCCCGCGAGTGCTTGTACGGTGGCCACCCTAGCCCGCCGTCCTCCTCACCCGTAAGGGAGCCCCGCTTCATGGCCCGTTCGCTCGACGGACTGTCCTTCGCCCCCGTGTCGGACCAGGCCCCAGGCCAGGTGGGCACCCGCACCCGGTTCGCCTACCACGAGGAGGACGGCGCGATCTGGGCCGACTACGCGGGCGGCGACGTCGTCCGCGGCCATCTGGTCGGCACCCGCGAGGGGGACCGGCTGGACTTCCGGTACGTACAGCTCAGGACCGACGGGACGACCGCCTCGGGGCACTGCGTGTCCACGGTGGAGGAGCTGGCGGACGGGCGGCTGCGGCTGGCGGAGACCTGGGAGTGGGAGTCCGCGCCGGGTTCCGGCACCAGCGTTGTGGAGCAGGTCACCGAGCACATCCGCTGACTGACGTTCCGTCATGTGTCTATGGTGATCGCGTGAGCGAGCAGACACCGTACGAGGGCACGGCACAGGAGCGGCGCGTGGTCGTCGCCGGCGCGGGCATGGCCGGGGTGCAGACCGCGGTCGCCCTGCGGGAACAGGGCTTCAAGGGCCCGGTGACCGTCATCGGCGCCGAACCGCACCAGCCGTACGACCGGCCGCCGCTGTCGAAGGCGGTGCTGCTCGGCACGGCCGAGGGCTCCGCCTTCGACGTGGACTTCGACTCCCTCGGCGTCGAACTGCGGCTCGGCTGCGAGGTGCGGGCCCTCAGGCCCGCCGCGCGCGAGCTGGACACCGAGCACGGCGTGGTGCCCTACGACGTGCTGGTCCTCGCCACCGGCGCCGAACCGGTCGCGCTGCCCGGCGCCGAGGGCGTGCCCGGCGTGCACCTCCTGCGCACCCTGGACGACGCCGCCCGGCTGCGACCCGTCCTCGCCCGGCAGCACGACATCGTGGTCGTGGGCGCCGGCTGGATCGGCGCCGAGTTCGCCACCGCCGCCCGCGAGGCCGGCTGCGCGGTCACCGTCGTGGAGGCCGCCGACCACCCGCTGGCCGGCGCGCTGCCCGCCGAGGTCACCGCGCCCATGGCCGGCTGGTACGCCGACGCGGGCATCGACCTGCGCACCCGCGCACGCGTGGACCGCGTCGAGCCCGGCGCGGTGCTGCTCGCCGACGGCACCCGGCTGCCCGCGGGCGCCGTCGTCGTCGGCATCGGCGCCCGCCCCGCCACCGCCTGGCTGGCCGGCTCCGGCGTGGAGCTGGGCGCGCACGGCGAGGTCCTCGCCGACGACCGGCTGCGCACCCGCCTGCCGGACGTGTACGCCGTCGGCGACTGCGCGTCCTTCCCCTCCGCCCGCTACGGCGAACGCCTCCTGGTGCACCACTGGGACAACGCCCTCCAGGGCCCGCGCACGGTCGCCGCGGACGTCCTCGGCGAGGCGACGGCGGTCTACGACCCGGTGCCCTACTTCTGGTCGGAGCAGTTCGGCCGGTTCGTGCAGTACGCCGGCCACCACACCGCGGCCGACCGCATGGTGTGGCGCGGCGACCCGGCGGGCCCGTCCTGGACGGTGTGCTGGCTCGACGAGGGCCGCCTGGTGGCCCTGCTGGCCGTGGGCCGCCCCCGCGACCTGGCCCAGGGCCGCCGGCTGATCGAGGCGGGCCGGACCATGGACGCCGAGGCCCTGGCGGACGCGGCCCGGCCGCTCAAGAACGCCACGGCCGACTGACGCCGCCACCGGGGGCACGGGGCGCGACCAGCCACAACGGCGCCGCGGCCGGCCGGCGGCCTTTCGCGGCCGCGCCCGCCGAGCGCCTACCCTAGGTGCTGTGACCGAGATTGACGCAAAGATCGATGCTCTCGTCCCCGCCTGGCTCACCCTCCCCGACATCGCCGAGATGCTCGGCGTCGAGGTGACGCGTGTCCGGCAGCTGGTCAAGGAGGGCCAGCTCATCGCCGTACGCCGGGGTGAGAACAGGGCGCTGCACGTCCCCGCCGCCTTCATCGACGGGGACAAGGTGGTCAAGGGCCTGTCCGGGACCCTGACGCTGCTGCGGGACGACGGCTTCACGGACGAAGAGATGATCGAGTGGCTCTTCACCCCCGACCCGACCCTGCCCGGCACCCCCGCGCAGGCCCTGAGCGAGAATCGCGGCACGGAGGTGAAGCGCCGCGCCCAGGCGCTCGCCGTCTGAGCCGACCGCACCAGGAGGCGGGGGGGGGGGGGGGGGGGCGCCCCCCCCCCCCCCCCCCCCCCCCCGCGACCCCCCCACCGAGGGGAGGGGAAGGGAAAACGGCCTGCCCCCCACCCCCCCCCTTCGGGGCTGGGCGGGGGTGTGTT
>NZ_JBVHXT010000009.1:93845-205913 GCF_055569255.1 Streptomyces sp. NPDC029296 | reverse complement strand
GGAAAGGGGGGGGAACCGCCACCCCAATCCCTCCTCCTTTGGACCCAACCACACGGGGGGGGGGGGGGCGGCCCCCCCCCCCCCCCCCCGCCCCCGAAAACCGTCAGGGACACCGACCACGGGGGGACCCACGCATGTCCGACACCGCTCGCGCCGCGCTCGCCGACGCCCGCCTCTACCTCTGCACGGACGCCCGCAGGCGCCAGGGCGACCTGCCCGAGTTCCTGGACGCGGTGCTGGCCGGCGGCGTCGACATCGTGCAGCTGCGCGACAAGGGCATGGAGGCCGCCGAGGAGCTGGAGCACCTGGCGGTCTTCGCCGACGCCTGCGCCCGGCACGGCAAACTGCTCGCGGTCAACGACCGGGCCGACGTCGCCCACGCGGCCCGCGCCGGGGTGCTGCACCTCGGCCAGGGCGACCTTCCGGTCCCCGCGGCCCGCGCGATCCTCGGCGACGGGGTGCTGATCGGCCGCTCCACGCACGCCGAGGAGGAGGCCGCCGCCGCGGCCGTCCAGGACGGCGTGGACTACTTCTGCACCGGCCCGTGCTGGCCCACCCCCACCAAGCCCGGCCGGCACGCCCCGGGCCTTTCCCTGGTCCGCTACGCGGCGGGTCTCGGCACCGACCGCCCCTGGTTCGCCATCGGCGGCATCGACCTCGGCAACCTGGACGAGGTGCTGGACGCCGGTGCCCGCCGGGTGGTCGTGGTCCGCGCGATCACCGAGGCGGACGACCCCGGCGCGGCGGCGGCGGAGTTCGCCGCGCGGCTGCGGAAGGCGTAGCACCCCGGCGGACCCCCGCCGTCCGGAAGGATGTCCAAGGGATGGACAGCAGCCCGACAATACGGGCAATTTCCGGGGTGCGGTTGGGGGACCGCCCACCCCTGGCTAACCTGCCCGTATGGCCCTCGGAACCCCGTCCACCAGGACTGATCGCGCACGCACCGTGCGCGATATGCTCGCCGCCGGCAAGACGACGTACTCGTTCGAGTTCTCCGCGCCGAAGACCCCCAAGGGCGAGCGGAACCTCTGGAGCGCGCTCCGGCGGGTCGAGGCGGTCGCCCCCGACTTCGTCTCGGTGACCTACGGCGCCGGCGGTTCCACCCGCGCGGGCACGGTCAAGGAGACCCAGCAGATCGTCGCCGACACGACGCTCACCCCGGTCGCCCACCTCACCGCGGTCGACCACTCCATCGCCGAGCTGCGCAACATCATCGGCCAGTACGCGGACGCCGGGATCCGGAACATGCTCGCCGTGCGCGGCGACCCGCCCGGCGACCCCATGGGCGAGTGGGTGCCGCACCCCCGGGGCCTGACCTACGCCGCCGAGCTCGTCCGGCTCATCAAGGAGTCGGGCGACTTCTGCGTGGGCGTCGCCGCGTTCCCGGAGATGCACCCGCGCTCGGCGGACTGGGACACCGACGTGGCGCACTTCGTGGACAAGTGCCGCGCGGGCGCCGACTACGCCATCACACAGATGTTCTTCCAGCCCGAGTCGTACCTCCGGCTGCGCGACCGCGTGGTGGCCGCCGGCTGTGACACTCCGGTCATCCCGGAGATCCTGCCGGTCACGAGCGTGAAGATGCTGGAACGGTTGCCGAAGCTCAGCAACGCCCTTGTCCCGGACGCCCTGAAAGAGCGGATCCTGACGGCGAAGGACGATCCGGCGGCGGTACGCTCCATCGGTATCGAGTTCGCCACGGAGTTCTGCGCCCGGCTGCTGGCCGAGGGAGTGCCCGGACTGCACTTCATCACGCTGAACAACTCCACGGCGACCCTGGAGATCTACGAGAACCTGGGCCTGCACCACCCCCCGCGGGCCTAGACCGGCCGCACCGCGATAGGACACACTGCGTAGCGGTCACGGGGAGTAGCGAACACTGGGAGAGGGGCGTACATGGGCTGGACGGTCCTCTACATCGCGTTCGGCGGCGTAGCGCTGTGGTTGCTGGGCGAGGTGCTGCTGCAGTACAAGGCGCGGCTGCGCTGGCGGCTCCTGGCCTTCGGCGGCTTCCTCGGCGTCGTGATCGGTGTGCTGTTGCCCTCCGTGATCGTGATCGGGCTGGGCGCGATCGCCTTCGCGGTCGGCCAGACCTACGTCACGCTGTCGTTCCGCCGCGGCTTCGCCTCCGGCTGGGCGGTCCGCCGGCCCGGCCCCCGGGCCGGCGGCGCCAGCAAGCGCCGTCGCGGCCGCGCCGGCCGCGAGGAGCCGGCCCCGCACGACGCGGCCCCCGCGTACCCCGGGGCCGCCGACGCCCCGGAGCCCTACGACCCGGCCCCGGCGGCCGGCGGCTTCGACGACGACCACGACCGCGACGACGTCTTCACCCCGCCCGTCCGCCCGGCCGAGCCGACCGCCGCCGGGACCACCGCCGTCCACGCACCCCCGCCGGGCGACACCGGCGGTTACGGCGCCTACGGCGACACCGCCCACCCGGCCCCCGGCCCGCAGGCCCCCGCCTACGACTACCCCGGCTACGGCCCGCAGGACTACGGCTACGACCCCGCCGCCGCACAGCAGGGCTACGCCAACTACTCCGACCCGTACGTCGGCAGCCGGCCCTACGTCTCCTACGACCAGGGCTACGCCGAGCAGTACGGGCAGCAGCCGGGCCACCCCCAGGACCCGTACGCCCCCGCCGGTTACGCCGAGACCCCGCCCGGCGGGGTGTGGGTGCCGCAGCAGCGCACCGACGACGGTCACGGCGGCGAACTCCCGCCGGAGCAGCCCTACCCGCGGCAGCCGGACGGGGCGGGCTACGACGAGCAGTACCGCTTCTGAGCCGTCCGGCCCCCGCTCACTGCGAGCCGCGGAACCGCGGCCCCTCCACGATCAGCCCGGCCACCAGGGCGCCCGACATGCCGGCGTGCGGCAGTCCGCCGCCCGGGTGGGCCCAGCCGCCGGCCCGGTACAGCCCCGGCAGCCGCGTGGTGTTCGCCGGATGCAGGAAGCGCCCCTGCCCGGCGGCGAGCGCGGGTGCCGGCACGGCCCCCGCGCGGGCGCCCGTCTCGTCCTCGGTGGCGCCCGGTGTCCGCACCTCGTGCCACAGCAGCCGGTCCCGCAGGTCCGGTATCGCCCGCCCGGCGGCCTCCAGCAGCAGGTCCGTGTACCGGGCGACCGTGCGCTCGTCGTCCCAGGGGGCCCGCGTGGACACCACGGCGGACAGCACCGCCGACTCGTGCCCGTCGTCCGGCCGCAGCGCGGGGTCGTCGGGGCGCAGCACGGTGACCGTCGGCGCGGGCGGCTCGTCACCGCCCGGCGAGGCCAGGAAGTCCCACTCCCGCTCCGGGTCCGCGGGATGCACGACCGTGCGGTGCGCGGCGCCGGGCTCCGGGGCGCCGCGCAGGGCGAGCAGCACGGTGAACCGGCCGGGCGGGGCGGCCTGCGGGTCGGCCCGCACCTCGTCCTCGCCGTCCAGCACACGCTCCGTCAGCGCCCGCAGTCGCGCCGGATGGACGTCGGCCACGACATGGTCCGCCTCCGCCACCGTGCCCCCGGCCAGCTCCACGCCCGCCGCCCGGCCGTCCTTCTCCACGATCCGGGTGACCTCGGCGCCGAAGACGAACTCCACCCGCCGCTGCAGGCACCGCTCGTACACCGCGCGGGCCAGCTCCCGGATGCCGCCGCGCACGTACCAGGTGCCGAAGGCGTGCTCCATGTACGCCAGCACGGCCGCGCTCGCCGGAGCGGTCCGGGGCTCCAGGCCGTGCGCGAGCGCATGGCTGGTCAGCAGGGCCGACAGCCGCTCGTCCCGCAGCTCCCAGGCGCCGACCTCGGCCAGTGTCGTGGCGCGGCGCGTGCGCAGCAGCCGCTTGTGCGGCACCGCCGGATACGGCTCCTTCTCGGCCAGCACCCGCCAGTTGGGCCACAGCGGCTCTTCCAGCAGCGGCCGGCGGGTGCGGTCCCAGGCCTCGCGGGCCCGCACCAGGAAGTCGCCCCAGCGCTCGCCCGTGCCCGCGCCCAGCGCCTCGTCCAGGGCCGCGACGATCCCCGCGCGCGAGGCGTTGGGCAGCGCCACCCCGCTGCCGTCCGCGAAGAGGTGCCGTGACGAGGGGTCGACCTGGACCAGCTCGACGCGGTCCTCCAGCGGCTCCTTGCCGGTCTTCACGAACAGATCGCGGTAGACCGCGGGCAGCGTGAGCAGTCCCGGGCCCGTGTCGAAGCCGAAGCCGTCCCGCTCGAACCGGCGCACCGCACCGCCGTACGTCTCCGTACGTTCGTACACCACCACCCGGTGGCCCGCGACGGCCAGCCGGGCGGCGGCCGCCATCGCGCCCGTCCCGGCGCCGATCACCGCAATCCGTGCCATGCCCGCGACTTTATCGACCGCCACCGACAATCCGGACGCCGGGCGGCCCCGGCGCAGGTCAGCGGGGCCGTGAGGCGGGCCGCCGCGCCTCGCGCCGACGGGCCCGGCGGCGCAGGAAACGACGGATGCGCGAGAACAGGAACACCAGGGCCAGCAGCCCGCCGGCCAGCAGGACGCCCGCGATCACCGCCGCCGCCACCGGATGGAACATCGCGAACGCCACCACGCCCCCGACGCCGAGGTCCTCGGCCACGCTCAGCACGATGTTGCTGAACGGCTCGGGCGAGGCGTTGACCGCCATCCGCGTCCCGGCCTTGACGGCATGGCTGGCCAGCGCCGTGGAGCCGCCGAGCAGCCCGGCCGCCACGTCGGACACCGACCCGCTCTGCCCGGCGAGCAGCGCCCCCACCCAGGCACCGGCCAGCGGACGGACCACCGTGTGCGCGGAGTCCCACAGCGAGTCCACGTACGGGATCTTGTCGGCGACGGTCTCGCACAGGAACAGCACGCCCGCGACGATCAGCACCTCCGGGCGCTGCAACGTCTGCGGCACGTCCTCGCCGATCCCCGTCACGCCGAACAGGCCGAGCAGCAGCACCACCGCGTAGGCGTTGACACCGCTGGCCCAGCCGCTGGTGAAGACCAGAGGGAGTACGGACACGAAGGCGATCGTAGCCAGCCGGCGGGCGGGCGGCGTGGGCACGCGCGCGGAGGGCTGAGTACCCGTACTCAGCCCTCCGGATGAGTACCCGCGCGGATGGGGCGCCGGCCGCCGGGACGGGAGAGTGGAGGCACGGCAGGGGGACGGCCCGGCACCGCCGACACGGGGCGGCGGAACCGGACCCGGACCGCCGGCCGCTCCTTCCGCCGATCCGTCGGCGGAAGCGAGACGGGGGGCCTCGGGGGACGACCGCCACGGGGGTCCGTACAGGGGGAACCCGTACGGGGGAGTACGGGAAGGAAGCAAGGGGGAGTACGGGGGATCACGGGGGAGACGGGGAGGCGCCGGACCGGCAACGGACCGGCGCCTCCCTCTCGTCCCCGCGGACCCGGCGGGGCCTGCCGGCGCCCGGCCGCTTCAGACGCGGCCGCTGACCCGTCCCTGGAGCAGCCGGGACAGGGCGGCGTGGACGTCGTCCAGGGAGCGCTCCGGCTGGAAGGACTTCCAGTCCAGCGCGGCCACCAGCACCATCCCGACCAGCGCCGCCGCCGTCAGCTGCACATCGATCTCGTCGCTGAACTCGCCGGCCGCCACGCCCTCGCGCAGCACCCCCTCCACCACCGCGACCGCCTGCTGCCGCACCACCATCAGGGTGGACTGCCAGGCCCGGTTGGTGCGCCACAGTTCGGCGACGTAGAGCTGGGTGAAGGCCGGATAGCGGTCGATGAAGACCAGGCCCGCGCGGACCATCGCGTCCAGCGCGTCCACCTTGCCGCCCCCGGCGCGCGCCGTCCCCTCGGCCGCCTCCTTCAGGGACGCGGTGAGCAGGCCGACACCGTGCCGCAGCAGCTCCTCGAAGAGCACGGACTTGCTGGCGAAGTTGTAGTAGACCGTGCCCTTGGCGACCCCGGCCCGCTCGGCGATCTCGTCCACCGTGGTCGCGGAGAAGCCCTGCTCGGCGATGAGTGTGACGGCCGCCTCGTAGAGCTTCTGCCGGGTGGCCTCGCGGCGCGTGCTCCCGCCGGGCCTGGCGCTGGTGCTTTCCATGGCCCCGATTCTCACAGGTGCCCCCGGCCCGGCCCGCGCAGGTGCCGTGGTCCCGGCCCGCACGGGCGCCCCCGCCCGCGAAGGCCGCGCCCGTCCCTTCGGCGGCGGTGAAAGCCCAGCTCGGAACGGATTGTCAGTGGCATACCTCACGATGGGTACATACGGCATACGTGCCGTCACCCAGACGACAGGAGGTTCGTCATGGCCCACTCGTCGGCAGCCGCCGCCCGCCGGCGCCGCGCCACCGGCCCTGCCCCCTCACTGACCGGCCCGGCGAGCGACGTGCACCCCGTGCTCCGCCGGGCCACGGCCCCGCCCGCCGCCCTCGACCTGCTCGCCAAGGCCCGGGCCGGGCTGGAGGAGGCCGCGGTCCTGGACACCCCGAACGAGCGCTATGCCACGGCCCACCTCGCCGCCCTGCGCACCGCCGCCGCCGTGCTCGCGGCCCGCGGCCGGCCCGAGAACTCCGCGCGCCGCCGGGCCCGCATCCGCAGCGCCTGGGAGGTGCTGCCCGAGATCGCCCCGGAGCTGACCGAGTGGAGCGCCCTGTTCGCCTCCGGCGCCGCGCGCCGCGCCCGCGCCGAGGCGGGCATCCGGGGCGCGGCCGGCCGGCGGGACGCCGACGACCTGATACGCGACGCGGCGATGTTCCTGCGCATCGTCGAGCGGATGCTCCATCTCCAGCCGGTCCTGCCCCAGCCCCGCCAGGACGCCGACGCACCGGGGCGGACGCCGACGCGATGACCTGCCGCGGGGCCGGAGGCAATAGGGTGGAGTCGCCTGAAGTCCTTCAGACCCGCCGAGGAGTCAACTGCCGTGTCGGACCCGTCGCGCCCCCGCGCCTCCCTGCGTACCGCCGTGGTCTGGGACGTCCTGCGGGACGCCCTCGACCGCCGGGTCAAGGCCACGGGCCGGGACTCGCTGGACGTCCTCGACACCGGGGGCGGCAGCGGGAACTTCGCCGTGCCCCTCGCCCGCCTCGGCCACCGGGTCACCGTGGTCGACCCCAGCCCCAACGCCCTGTTCGCCCTGGAGCGCCGCGCCGCCGAGGCCGGCGTCGCCGACCGGGTCCGGGGCGTCCAGGGCGACGCGCACGGCCTGTTCGACGTGGTCGAGCGCGGCGGCTACGACGCCGTCCTGTGCCACGGCGTCCTGGAGTACGTGGACGACCCGGCCGAGGGCCTGCGCAACGCCGTCGCCGCGCTGCGGCCCGAGGGCGTCCTCAGCCTGCTCGCCGCCGGCCTCGGCGGCGCCGTGCTCGCCCGTGCCCTCGCCGGCCACTTCACCGAGGCCCACCAGGCCCTCCAGGATCCCCACGGCCGCTGGGGCGGTGGCGACCCGATGCCCCGCCGGTTCACCGCCGAGCAGCTCACCGCGCTGGTCGAGGGCGCCGGCCTGCGGGTCGGCGCAGTGCACGGCGTGCGCGTCTTCGCCGACCTGGTGCCCGGCGTCCTGGTGGACACCGAGCCCGGTGCCGTGGACGCGCTGCTGAGGCTGGAGGCCGCGGCGGCCGAACTGCCCGCGTTCCGCTCCGTCGCCACCCAGCTCCACGTGCTCGGTGAGACTCCGGGTGCCACCGGGATCTGAGTGTCGCCGGGATCCGGGTGCCATGGGGGCCGCAAGCGTCCTGGGGGCACCCTCGGGAACAGCCGCTGATCAGCGCCTCGACCGCGGATGGAGTACGCCACAGGCCCCCCGGTCGAGCGGTTCGCGCCGTATGATCGAGGTACACCGCTCGGCATGACGAGTCGGCCGCCGGGGAATGGAAGCCTCAGCGAGCCGGACGGCCATGACGGAATCCGGTTGGCCAATTGGCGTAGAGGGGCGGGTTTCACGGGGGCGATTCCCTGCCTATCCTGAAGGGACCCCCCGGGTCGCCCCGGCGACCGCACGATGAGGAGGACTCCGTGCCGCTCTCAGAGCACGAGCAGCGCATGCTCGAGCAGATGGAGCGAGCGTTGTACGCCGAAGATCCCAAGTTCGCGTCGGCGCTTGAGGGAAGTGGGCTGCGGACGTACACCCGTCGGCGGGTCTACCAGGCGGTCGCGGGTTTCCTCATCGGTATCGCGCTCCTCATGACCGGAATGGTCATGCAGCTGATCTGGGTCAGCGTGGTGGGTTTCCTCGTCATGCTGGGCTGCGCCGTGCTGGCCGTCACCGGCTGGCGCAAGACGCCCAAACCGGGCGAGCAGCCACCGGGCGTCGCCCGTCGGCAGGTGCGGCCCAGACGCTCCATGATGGACCGCATCGAGCAGCGCTGGCAGCGCCGCCGGGACGAACAGGGCCGCTGATCCGGCAGACAGACGAACAGGGCCGCTGATCCGGCAGACATACGTGAGGGGCGGTCACCGCGAGGTGGCCGCCCCTCAGTCGTGCCCTCGGTCCGTGGGCTGGTGCCCTCGGCCCGTGGGCTCAGCTCTCCTGTCCCGACGGCCGTGGCGGCGCCGGCCGGGCCGCCGCCACGGCCCGCGCCCGGAGCGCCGACCAGCGGGCCGTCACCGCCCACCACGCCCGGACCGACGAGCGCGGCAGGAACAGCGCCCGCAGCCGGGTCCCGGTGCCCACCACGGCGCCCAGCCCCTCGACCACCCGGCGCACGTCCTGCGCCGCGCCCGTCGCCGGACGCGGCCGGGGCGCGTACAGCACCTGTTCCACCGCGTCCGCCACCCGGTGCACCGCGGCCCCGGCCGCCGCGTCCAGCCGCCCCAGCCGGACGATTCGCTCGGCGGCCCGGCGCGGGGTCAGCGACTCGTCCGGCGGGACGCCGTGGTCCCAGGCGCTGTCCGTCAGCTCCTGCCAGGCCGCGAGGGTGTGCGCCGCCGTGCCCTGCGGGGTCCGGGCGTGGCCGCCCAGCCGCAGCGCGCGCACCCGCTGCCGCCACAGCAGCGGTGCCAGCAGCGCCGCCAGGACCACCAGCGCGCCCGCCCCGATCAGCAGCCACGCCCACCAGTCGGTGTCGTCGTGGTCGTGGTGCGCCGCAGCCGCCGCGGACGGGCTGTCGCAGGCCCCGAGCCGGCGCGGCCCGGCGCAGCTCTCGCTCGGGGAGGCCGGCACCGAGGGCGCCGAGGACGCGCCCCGGGACGGCAGCGCCTCCTGGGGCAGCGAGCTGCCGGGAGTGTCCGACTGGGTGTACGACGGAGTGGTGCCCCGGGTCGGGGTCGGCTCGAACCGGGTCCAGCCCACGCCCTCGAAGTACAGCTCGGGCCAGGCGTGCGCGTCCCGCTGGCTGACCGCCACCGTGCCGTCGGCCTGCGGGGTGCCGGGCGCGAAGCCCACCGCCACCCGGGCCGGGATGCCCAGTGTGCGGGCCATCGCCGCCATCGTGAAGGAGAAGTGGACGCAGAAGCCCTGCTTCTTCTCCAGGAAGTTCGCGATGGCCTGCGACCCCCGGCCGACCTCCACCTGGGTGTCGTACTGGAAGCCCCCGGTGACGGCGAAGTAGTCCTGGAGCTTGACCGCCTCCTCGTAGTGACCGCGCGTGCCCTCGGTGATCTCCTCGGCGGTGCGGGCCACCACCTTCGGCAGTGAGGCCGGCACCTTCGTGTACTCGTCCCGCAGGGCGGCCGGCGGCGGGGGCGCGGCGGCCAGCTGCTCCGCGGTCGGCTCCACGTCCAGGCTGGTCACCTGATAGGTCTCGCCCCGCGTGGTCTGTCCGTGGTCGCCGACCAGGGTCATGCCGACCGGTTCGTACCGCCACCGGCCGCTGACCCGCACCTTGCTCGGCGGATACGGCATCGGCAGCCAGTCCTGGGCGTAGGAGTCCGCGGCCGTGACCGTCGTCCGTATCGTGCCGCGCCGGACCTCGTCCGCCAGGCCGGTGGGCGCGGGCAGCGGTTCCGGCACGTCGACGACATGGCGCTGGGCCGGCTTCCAGGTGGTGCCGTCGAAGTCGTCCAGGGAGACGATCCGCAAGTACAGGTCGGAGAGGTCGTTGGTGCTGGTCCGCAGGGACAGCACCTGACGGTCGTCGTCGGTGTTCAGGTTGTCGCGCAGCGACACCAGCGGGTTGACCGCCGAGATCGTGCCCCCGTCGCCGCTGCCCGCCCCCATGCCGTCGCGTGCGCCGTCCAGCAGGCCGCCGTGCAGCGAGGGCAGCGCGAGCGGCACGACCAGGGCCACGCCGAGCGCGACCGCGCCGATCCGGCGGCCGGTGCGCACCGGCGTCAGGGGACCCGTCTCCGGGGCGCCCGGCGCGCGGGGAGCGCCGCCGAAGACCCGGCCCCACTGGGCGAGCCGGTCCCGGCCCTCGGCGAGCAGCAGCATCAGATAGCCGGCCGCCGCCACCAGGAACCACAGCCAGTCGGCGCCGCCGTCGGACAGGCCCGCCGCCACCGAGTACAGCGCGAGCAGCGGCAGCCCGGCCGGGGCCGCGCTGCGGAAGGTCACCGCGAGCGTGTCCACCAGCAGCCCGATCAGCAGCACCCCGCCGATCAGCATCAGCCTGATGCCGTCGGTGACCGGCGCCGGTGTCGCGTACCGGCTGATGTCGTCCGTGCCCTCGCCGAGCAGCTCGGCGAGGTACCGGAAGGTGTCCGGGCCCGGGATCAGCCCGGCGATCGCGTGCTGCCGGGCGCACACCAGGGTCAGCAGCACCAGGGTGACCAGGAACTGCGCCGCCAGGGTCAGCGACCGGCCCAGCGGCACCCGCCGGGCCGCCGCGCCCACCCCGGTCTGCACGGCCACCAGCGGCACCAGTTGCAGCAGCCAGGTCGGCTTGGCGACCAGCGGCAGCAGCGCGCAGGACGCCATCAGCGTGGCCGCCGCCGCGCACAGCGCCAGTCGTGCCCGTCCGCTCATCCCCACGCCTTTCCGCCCAGCGACGCCAGAGCCGAGCGCTCCCGGTCCGCCCGCCGCCACAGTTCGTCCAGCGCGGCGCCGCGCGGCACGCTCAGCGCCGTCCAGCCCGCCTCGCGCAGCAGCCGCAGCCGCTCCGAGTGCCGGTCGCCGGGCCGGGGCACGTCGGTCGCCTCCCGCGTCCAGGTGTCCGGGTCCAGCACGAAGGCGACCCCTCCGCCGCCGCGCCGGCTCATCCTGGCGACCGTGGCGGCCTGCTCCTCGTCCAGGTCGCCGAGGAAGGCGATCAGCAGCCCCTCGTTCCCGGCGCGCAGCGCGTCGTAGGCGCGGGACAGGCCGGTGCCCTCGGAGTAGTCGATCACCGCGAGGGCGTCCAGCATCAGGCCGGCCGCCTCCGCCGCCTCCTGGCCGGAGCCCGCGAAGCCGTCGCCGCCCTCGCCGGGCACCGTGCCGCCGGCGTCGGTCAGCAGCCGTACCGAGAAACCTCGCTCCAGCATGTGCGCCAGCACCGAGGCGGCGGCGGAGACGGCCCACTCGAAGGCCGAGTCCGGGCCCGCGCCCTCGTAGGCGCCGCCGCGGGTGTCCAGCAGCACGGTGCACCGGGAGCGCCGGGGCTGCTCCTCGCGGCGCACCATCAGCTCGCCGTAGCGCGCGGTGGAGCGCCAGTGCACCCGGCGCAGGTCGTCGCCGTGGCGGTAGCCGCGCGGGATCACGTCGTCCTCGCCCGCGAGGGCCGGGGAGCGCCGGCGCCCCTCGCCGTACCCCTTGGCCTCGCCGGCGAAGCGGACCGGGGCGAGCGGTGTCACGCGCGGGACGACCGTCAGGGTGTCCCGCGCCGAGAAGGACCGGGTCAGCTCGCACATGCCGAAGGGGTCCGTCAGCCGCAGCTGGAGCGGGCCCAGCGGATAGCGGCCGCGCAGGTCCGAGCGGACCCGGTAGGACACCTCGCGGTGGCCGCCCGGCTCCATCCGGTCCAGCACGAAGCGGGGGCGCGGCCCGAGGACGTAGGGCACCCGGTCCTGGAGCATCAGCAGGCCGGTGGGCAGCCGGGAGACGTTGTCCATGCGCAGCTGGACCCGGGCCTCGCCGCCGGCCGGCACGTGCGCGGGGGCGAGCAGCCGGCTCCCGGCCACCCGGTGGCGGGTGCGGTAGAGCACGGTGGCGCAGATCAGGGGCAGTACGGCGAGCAGCAGGCCGACCCGCAGCAGATCGCTCTGGCCCAGCAGGAACGCGCAGACCGCGGCGGCGATGCCGGCCGCGAGGAAGGAACGGCCGCGGGTGGTCAGGCCCGCGAGGGCCGTGCGGACACCGCCCGGCTGTCCGCCGTCGGGCTCCGCCGGCCCGGTCCCCCCGGAGCTCATCACAGACTCCGCGGAGGCTGCTGGGGATAGGCCGGGACGGTCCGGCCGAGATCACCGAGGCCGCCCGGCCGGCCCGGGCCCGCGGGCACCGGGGTGTGCTGGAGGATCTCCAGCACCACCTGCTCGGCCGTCCGCCGGTTGAGCTGGGCCTGCGCCGTGGGCAGCAGACGGTGGGCGAGGACGGCGACGGCGAGCGCCTGCACGTCGTCCGGCAGCGCGTACTCCCGGCCGGCCAGGGCCGCGGTGGCCTTGGCCGCGCGCAGCAGGTGCAGCGTCGCGCGCGGGGAGGCGCCGAGCCGGAGGTCGGGGTGGGTACGGGTGGCGGCGACCAGCTCGACCGCGTACCGCCGGACCGGCTCGGCGACGTGCACCCCGCGCACCGCCTCGACCAGCTTCACGATCTCGTGCGCGTGCGCCACCGGCTGGAGGTCCTCCAGCGGGCTGACCCCGCCGTGCACGTCGAGCATCCGCAGCTCGGACTCCACGCTCGGGTAGCCGACGGAGACGCGGGCCATGAAGCGGTCGCGCTGGGCCTCGGGCAGCGGGTAGGTGCCCTCCATCTCGACCGGGTTCTGGGTCGCCACCACCATGAAGGGGCTGGGCAGTTCGTACGTCTGCCCGTCGATGGTGACCTGCCGCTCCTCCATGGACTCCAGCAGCGCGGACTGGGTCTTGGGCGAGGCGCGGTTGATCTCGTCGCCGATCACGATCTGCGCGAAGATGGCGCCCGGCTTGAACTCGAAGTCCCGGCGCTGCTGGTCCCAGATCGACACGCCCGTGATGTCGGAGGGCAGCAGGTCCGGGGTGAACTGGATGCGCCGCACCGAGCAGTCGATGGACCGCGCCAGCGCCTTGGCGAGCATCGTCTTGCCCACCCCGGGGACGTCCTCGATCAGCAGATGGCCCTCGGCGAGCAGCACGGTCAGCGCGAGCCGTACGACCTCGGGCTTCCCCTCGATCACGCCCTCCACCGAACCGCGCACCCGTTCCACGGTGGCGGTCACATCCGTGAGACTCGCTCGATCGTCATAGGTCGTCACCCCGGCCCTCCTCGGCCCGTTCTTTGCCGGGCCGACGCTGTCACTGCGCAACCGGCCCACCCCGAAACACGGGCACCACGCGGGAAAGGTTCCGCGTGCTGCCACTCCCCGCATTCTCGCCGCCGTTACCGATTCGTGTCACCGCCTGTGGACAACTGCCCCCGGCGATGGCGGTCATACGATGTGTCCGGCCGCGTTTTCGACCCGGCCGGCGGGACGCTTCCCGGGGCGGCCGGCCGGTACGTTCCGCGTCAGGCCGGGTCGACCTCGCGCAGCAGCCCGGTGCGCACGTCGAAGACGAAACCGCGGACGTCGTCCGTGTGCGGCAGGAAGGGCGAGGTGCGCACCCGCCGCATGGACTGACGCACGTCCTGGTCGACGTCCCGGAAGGACTCCACCGCCCAGGCCGGCCGCTGCCCGACCTCCATCTCCAGCTCGGAGCGGAAGTCCTCGGTCAGGGCCTCCAGACCGCAGTTGGTGTGGTGGATCAGCACGACGCTGCGGGTGCCGAGCTTGCGCTGGCTGATGGTCAGCGACCGGATCACGTCGTCGGTGACCACACCGCCCGCGTTGCGGATGGTGTGACAGTCGCCGAGCTGGAGACCGAGGGCCTGGTGCAGGTCGAGCCGGGCGTCCATGCAGGCGACCACGGCGACGTGCAGGACGGGGCTGGCGTCCATGCCCGGATCGGCGAAGGCCTCGGCGTACGTACGGTTGGCCGCGACCAGGCGGTCGGTCACGCGGTCGCCGGCCGTTATGGCGCCTTCGGATCCAGTGGGTACCGCTGCGGAAGTCGTCATGCCGACGACGTTACTGGTCACGTGGTGTCCCGGCCCGTCGTGAGAGGGGACAAAGAGCGCCATCGCGGCTCGTTGTGAGCGAACCCACAGAGCGCGCGGAGGTCGGCCGAACGGGTGGGCCGGCGCGGACGTGGTTCCCTGCGCGACGTGGTGCGCGACGCGCAGGCCGGTTGATTGACCCGGCGACGGCGTGGACTAAAGTGACGCGAAAGCGGGAGACGAGTCTCTCCCCGCTGGTGAGACCCCCGGAGACCCCGGCCCCGTCCGGACCGTCTCCCCGCGCACGCGGCGCGTACGTACGGCTCGGGGGACCGACGGTGCGTACGGCCCGCCGGAACTGAGAGGCCCCCTTGAGCCAGAGTCGACACGTCCCGGTGATGCTCCAGCGGTGCCTGGACCTGCTGGCGCCCGCCCTGGAGCGCCCCGGAGCGGTGGTCGTCGACTGCACCCTGGGCCTCGGCGGGCACAGCGAGGCGCTGCTGACCCGGTTCCCCGGCGCGCGGCTGATCGGCCTGGACCGGGACAAGGAGGCGCTGCGCCTGTCCGGCGAGCGGCTGGCGCCCTTCGGCGACCGCGCCACCCTGGTGCACGCCGTGTACGACGAGCTGCCCGACGTCCTCGACCGGCTCGGCACCGCACGCGTGCAGGGCGTGCTGTTCGACCTCGGGGTGTCCTCCATGCAGCTCGACGAGGCCGGCCGCGGCTTCGCCTACGCGCAGGACGCGCCGCTGGACATGCGCATGGACCAGACGACCGGGATCAGCGCCGCCGAGGTCCTCAACACCTACCCGCCCGGCGAACTCGTGCGCATCCTGCGCGCGTACGGCGAGGAGAAGCAGGCCAAGCGGATCGTCGCGGCGATCGTCCGGGAGCGCGAGAAGGAGCCGTTCGGCACCAGCGCGCGGCTCGTCGAACTGATCCGGGACGCCCTGCCGCAGGCCGCCAAGCGCACCGGGGGCAATCCGGCCAAGCGCACCTTCCAGGCGCTGCGCATCGAGGTCAACGGCGAGCTGTCCGTGCTGGAGCGGGCGATCCCGGCGGCCGTGAAGGCCCTGGACGTCGGCGGGCGCGTCGCCGTGCTGTCGTACCACTCGCTCGAAGACCGGCTGGTCAAGCACGTGTTCGCGGCCGGGGCGGCCTCCACCGCGCCGCCCGGACTGCCGGTCGTGCCCGAGCGGTACCAGCCGCGGCTCAAGCTGCTCACCCGTGGTGCCGAACTTCCCACCGAGGAGGAGATCGCCGAGAACCGCCGGGCGGCACCGGCCAGACTGCGGGGCGCCGAGCGCATCAGGGAGGACGTGGAGTGAGCCAGACGGGTCGGAGGGTCTCCTCCGCGCACCGGGGGAGCGGCATCCCCGTACCGGGGGAGCGGTGAGCAGGAAACCCGAGCTGAAGGGGAGGGCCGCCCGGCTGGCCCGGCTCTTCCCGGCGGGCCGTGCCCAGGCGGCCCGCACCCCGTTCGTGCTCCTCGTCGTCCTGCTCCTCGGCGGCGGCCTCATCGGGTTGCTGGTGCTGAACTCCGCCCTCAGCGAAGGCTCGTTCAAACTCGCCGACCTGCAGAAGCGGACGAAGACCCTCACCGACGAGGAGCAGGCCCTCCAGCGGGACATCGACGCCTACTCCGCCCCCGACGCCCTCCAGCGGCGCGCCCGCGAACTCGGCATGGTCCCCGGCGGCGACCCCGCCTTCCTCGGCCCCGACGGCACCGTCAAGGGCGTCCCCGGCGCGGCGCCCCGCACCGCGGCCCTCACCGGCCCGGCCGCCGCCCCGGGCACCACGTCCCTCTCCGGCCCGGCCGCCGCCCCGCAGACACCGCTCCCGCCCGGCGCCCCGCTCCCCGCGCCGGCCCCCGCCGACCCGGTGCCCGTGCTCCCGGCACCTCCCGCGGCCCCGTCCGCCGTCCCCCCGTCCGTGTCCGCCCCGACCCCCGGCAGGTGACGGAAGTGTCCGACAGGCAACCGCCGCGCCGTCGTGTGCCCGCGCCCGCCAAGCCACCGCGTCCCCGGGGGCCCGTCCGGCGGCAGCCCGGCCCGGGAGCGCGCCCGGCGCGCCGGCCCGGCGGGGCCCGGCCCATGCCGCCCGCCCCGCTCCGGCTCGGCAGCCCCCGGCCCCGGCTGCGCCTGGTCGGCGTCGCCCTGGCACTGGTGCTGCTCGTCTTCGTCGTACGGCTGCTCCAGGTCCAGGCCGTGGACGCGAGCGCGTACGCGGCGCGGGCCGAGGAGAACCGGTACGTGGTGCACACCCTGGCCGCCGAGCGCGGCGAGATCACCGACCGCAACGGCGTCGCCCTCGCGGTCAGCGAGGACGCCTACGACATCACGGCCGACCCGACGATGTTCAACGCCAAGCAGCTGAAGATCACCGACGGGCCGGAGCGGGCCGCCGCGCTGCTCGCCCCGATCCTCGGGCAGGACCAGGCCGCGCTCGTCGGGAAGCTGCGGCCCGCGAACAAGAACTCCCGCTACACCCGGCTGGCCGCCCGGCAGACCCCGCAGGTCTGGAAGCAGATCAGGGACCTGAAGACCGCGCTCGCCAACAAGTCCGGCACCGACCACACCACCGTCAACGTGCTGGCCGGCGTCTTCGCGGACCCCAGCAGCCAGCGCGTGTACCCCAACGGCGACCTGGCCGCCGGGATACTGGGCTGGGTCAACACCGACGGCAAGGGCGGCGGCGGCGTCGAGCAGCAGCTCGACAAGCAGCTCACCGGCAAGGACGGCAAGGTCCGCTACGCCCAGGCCGGCGGGCGCGAGGTGCCCACGGTCGGGTCGACGGAGACGCCCGCCGTGCCCGGCGCCGACGTCGAGCTGACCATCGACCGGGACATCCAGTGGGCCGCGCAGAACGCCATCAGCGAGCAGGTGCGCGCCTCGAAGGCCGACCGCGGCTACGTCATCGTCCAGGACACCCGCACCGGCCAGGTCCTGGCCATGGCCAACTCGCCCGGCTTCGACCCCAACGACCTGGCGAAGGCCGACGGCGACGCCATGGGCAACGCGGCCCTCCAGGACGCCTACGAGCCCGGCTCCACGGCCAAGGTGATGTCGATGGCGGCCGTGCTGGAGCGGAACGCGGCGACCCCCCTCACCCACGTCGTCGTGCCCAACCGGCTGCACCGCGGCGACCGGCTGTTCCAGGACGACATCGACCACGCCACCTGGTACCTCACGCTCAACGGCGTGCTCGCCAAGTCCAGCAACATCGGCACCATCCTGGCCACCGGCGAACTCGCCAGGAGCCAGTCCGAGACCAACAAGGTCCTCTACTCCTACCTGCGCAAGTTCGGCATCGGCGGCTACACCGGCCTCGGCTTCCCCGGCGAGACCCCCGGCATCCTCGCGCCGCCGCAGAAGTGGTCCACCTCGCAGCAGTACACGATCCCTTTCGGCCAGGGCTTCTCCATCAACGCCATGCAGGCCGCCTCCGTGTACTCGACCATCGCCAACGGCGGGGTCCGCGTGGAGCCGACCCTGGTGCGCGGCACCAAGGGCGCCGACGGGCGCTTCACCCCGGCGCCGAAGCCCAAGAAGACACGGGTGGTCGGCGAGAAGACCGCCAGGAACCTCGCCCGGATGCTGGAGTCGGTGGTCGACGACGAGCAGGGCACCGGCATCAAGGCCCGCATCCCCGGGTACCGGGTGGCGGGCAAGACCGGCACGGCCAACCGTGTGGATCCGGCCACCGGCCGCTACCGCGGCTACACCTCGTCCTTCGCCGGTTTCGCGCCCGCCGACAACCCGCGGATCACCGTCTACTGCGCCATCCAGAACGCCACCTCCGGCAGCTACTTCGGCGGCCAGATCTGCGGTCCCGTCTACAAGCAGGTGATGGAGTTCGCCCTGAAGACCCTCCAGGTCCCGCCGACCGGGGCGAGGCCCGCCAGCCTGCCCGTCGAGTACAAGCCCTGATCAGCACCCCACTGGTCAGCACGGAAACACCAGGAACGAACCCGTGACAACGATCACTCCCGACGCCGGGAACCACGAGGCCGACAGGCCCTCGCTTCGCTCCGGAGCCGGTACGCCCGGTACGCTCACCGCCGTGCCACACGCTGATCAGTCCCAAACCACCCAGAAGGGCGCTTCCGTGACATATCCGGGACCGCCGCGACCGGTTCAGGTCTCCGCCACACCCCTCGCGGAACTGGCCGATCAGCTGGGTACCGCCGCTCCGGACGCCGCCGCCGAGATCACGGGGATCACCCACGACTCGCGCGCCGTCCGCCCCGGCGACCTGTACGCCGCCCTGCCGGGCGCCCGGCTGCACGGCGCCGACTTCGCCACCCAGGCCGCCGGCCTCGGAGCGGTCGCCGTGCTCACCGACGCCGACGGCGCCGAACGCGCCGCCGCCACCGGCCTGCCGGTCCTCGTCGTGGACGACCCGCGCGGCCGGATGGGCGAGCTGGCGGCCCGGATCTACGGCCACCCCGGCCGCGATCTGCTCCAGATCGGCATCACCGGCACCTCCGGCAAGACCACGACCGCCTACCTCGTGGAGGGCGGCCTGCGGACCGCCCGCGCCACCGGCCTGGTCGGCACCGTCGAGACGCGCATCGGCGACGAGCGGATCAAGTCCGAGCGCACCACGCCCGAGGCCACCGACCTCCAGGCCCTGTTCGCCGTCATGCGCGAGCGCGGCGTCGAGGCGGTCGCCATGGAGGTCTCCAGCCACGCCCTGGTCCTCGGCCGGGTCGACGGCTGCGTCTTCGACATCGCCGTCTTCACCAACCTCAGCCCGGAACACATGGAGTTCCACTCCGACATGGAGGACTACTTCCGGGCCAAGGCGCAGCTGTTCACGCCGGAGCGCAGCAGGCTCGGCGTGGTCAACGCCGACGACGAGTACGGCCGCCGGCTCGCCGAGGAGGCGGCCGTCCCGGTCGTCACCTACTCCGCCGAGGGCCACCCGGACGCCGACTGGCGCGCCCAGGACGTCCAGATCGGCCCCATGGACTCGACGTTCACCGTCCTCGGTCCGGGCGGCGAGCGGATCCACGCCAGGTCGCCGATCGCCGGCCCCTTCAACGTGGCGAACACCCTCGCCGCCATCGTCGCCCTCGCCGCCGCCGGCCTCGACCCGCAGGCCGCCGCCGACGGCATCGCCGCCGTATCGGGCGTACCGGGCCGCCTGGAGCGCGTCGACGCCGGGCAGCCCTACCTCGCGGTCGTCGACTACGCCCACAAGACGGACGCGGTCGAGTCGGTGCTCCGGGCGCTGCGCAAGGTCACCAAGGGCCGGCTGCACGTCGTCCTCGGCTGCGGCGGCGACCGTGACCGGACCAAGCGCGCCCCGATGGGCGCCGCCGCGGCCAGGCTCGCCGACACGGCCGTACTGACCTCCGACAACCCCCGTTCCGAGGACCCCCTCGCGATCCTCGCGACCATGCTCCAGGGCGCCGCCTCGGTGCCCGCGCACGAGCGCGGCGAGGTGCTCCTCTTCGAGGACCGGGCCGCCGCCGTCGCCGCCGCCGTGGGCCGCGCCCAGGCCGGCGACACGGTGCTGGTCGCGGGCAAGGGTCACGAGCAGGGCCAGGACATCGCCGGCGTGATCCGTCCCTTCGACGACCGCCAGGTGCTTCGCGAAGCTATCCAGAAGACCCAGGGATGAACTTGTGATCGCCCTCTCCCTCGCCGAGATCGCAGCAGTCGTCGGCGGGCAGACGCACGACATACCGGATCCGTCCGTGCAGGTCACGGGACCGGTCGTCCGGGACTCCCGGGAGGTGGTGCCCGGTTGCCTGTTCGCCGCCTTCGTCGGCGAGCGTGTGGACGGCCACGACTACGCCCGGAAGGTCGTCGAGGCCGGCGCGGTCGCCGTGCTGGCCGGCCGGCCGGTCGGCGTGCCCGCCGTCGTGGTGGACGACGTCCAGACCGCCCTCGGCGCCCTCGCCCGGCACGTCGTGGGCCGGCTCGGCACCACCCTCGTGGCCCTGACCGGCTCGGCCGGCAAGACCAGCACCAAGGACCTGATCGCCCAGGTGCTCGGGCGCAAGGCGCCGACGGTGTTCACGCCCGGCTCGCTCAACAACGAGATCGGGCTGCCGCTGACCGCCCTGTCCGCCACCGAGGAGACACGGTTCCTCGTGCTGGAGATGGGCGCCCGCGGCATCGGGCACATCCGCTACCTCACCGGCCTCACCCCGCCGAGGATCGGCCTGGTGCTCAACGTCGGCTCCGCGCACATCGGCGAGTTCGGCGGGCGCGAGCAGATCGCCCAGGCCAAGGGCGAACTGGTGGAGGCGCTGCCCCCGGCCGACGAGGGCGGCGCGGCGATCCTCAACGCCGACGACCCGCTGGTGAAGGCCATGGCCTCCCGTACCAAGGCGAAGGTGGTCCTTTTCGGAGAGTCGGCCGAAGCGGACGTACGCGCCGAGAACGTACGACTCACGGACAGCGGACAGCCCGCCTTCAGGCTTCACACACCCTCCGGTGCAAGCGATGTGACGATGCGCCTGTACGGTGAGCACCACGTGTCGAACGCGCTCGCCGCGGCCGCCGTCGCCCATGAGCTGGGCATGTCCGCGGAAGAGATCGCCCTCGCGCTCTCCGAGGCGGGCTCCCTCTCCCGATGGCGCATGGAGGTCACCGAGCGCCCGGACGGCGTGACCATCGTCAACGACGCCTACAACGCCAACCCCGAGTCCATGCGGGCCGCCCTCAGGGCGCTCGCGGCCATGGGCAGGGGGCGTCGCACGTGGGCGGTGCTCGGCAAGATGGCCGAGCTGGGGGACGAGGCGCTCGCCGAGCACGACGCCGTCGGACGGCTCGCCGTCCGGCTCAACGTCAGCAAGCTCGTCGCCGTCGGGGGGATTGAGGCCTCCTGGCTGCAATTGGGCGCATATAACGAGGGTTCGTGGGGTGAGGAGTCGGTGCACGTGTCCGACGCACAGGCGGCGATCGACCTGTTGCGCAGCGAGTTGCGCCCGGGGGACGTCGTGCTCGTGAAGGCGTCCCGGTCGGTGGGGCTGGAGAGCGTCGCCCAGGCGCTCGCCGAGACCGGTGCCGAGGGTGAGGTTGCCGCCCGATGATGAAGCAGATCCTGTTCTCGGGAGTCATTGGCCTCTTCCTGACGCTGGTCGGCACCCCGCTGCTGATCAAGCTGCTGGCCCGCAAGGGCTACGGCCAGTACATCCGTGACGACGGCCCGCGCGAGCACGCCAGCAAGCGCGGTACGCCGACCATGGGCGGTATCGCCTTCATCCTGGCGACCATCGCCGCGTACTTCCTGAGCAAGCTCATCACCGGCTACGCGCCGACCTACTCCGGCCTGCTGGTCCTCGGCCTGATGTTCGGCATGGGCCTGGTCGGCTTCCTCGACGACTACATCAAGATCGTCAAGCGGCGGTCGCTGGGTCTGCGGGCCAAGGCGAAGATGGCCGGCCAGCTGATCGTGGGCATCGCCTTCGCCGTGCTGTCGCTGCAGTTCTCCGACTCCCGCGGCAACACCCCGGCCTCCACCAAGCTGTCGTTCATCACCGACTTCGGCTGGTCGATCGGCCCGGTGCTGTTCGTCGTCTGGGCGCTGTTCATGATCCTCGCGATGTCGAACGGCGTGAACCTCACCGACGGCCTGGACGGTCTGGCCACCGGCGCCTCCGTGCTCGTCTTCGGTGCCTACACCTTCATCGGCGTCTGGCAGTTCCAGGAGTCCTGCGCCAACGCGGGCACCCTGACCAACCCGGGCGCCTGTTACGAGGTGCGCGACCCGCTCGACCTCGCGGTCGTCGCCTCCGCGCTGATGGGTGCCTGCCTCGGCTTCCTGTGGTGGAACACCTCGCCGGCGAAGATCTTCATGGGCGACACCGGCTCGCTCGCCCTCGGCGGTGTCCTCACCGGCCTGGCCATCCTCTCCCGCACGGAGCTGCTGGTGGCCATCATGGGCGGCCTGTTCGTCCTCATCACCATGTCGGTCGTCATCCAGGTCGGCTCCTTCCGGCTCACCGGCAAGCGCGTCTTCCGGATGGCACCACTCCAGCACCACTTCGAACTCAAGGGCTGGTCCGAAGTCCTGGTGGTGGTCCGCTTCTGGATCATCCAGGGCATCTGTGTGATCGTCGGACTGGGCCTCTTCTACGCGGGATGGGCAGCGGACAAGTGACCTCCACCTCGGGGCCCTTCGACTTCCAGGGCAAGCACGTCACCGTGGCCGGGCTCGGCGTCTCCGGCGTCCCGGCGGCGAAAGCGCTGCACGCGCGCGGAGCCGTCGTCACGGTCGTCAACGACGGCGACGACGCCCGCGCGCGGGAACAGGCCGCGGAGCTGGAGGCGCTCGGCATCACCGTGCGCCTCGGCGACGGCGCCCTGCTGCCGGAGGGCACCGAGCTGATCGTCACCGCGCCCGGCTGGCAGCCCGACAAGCCGCTGTTCCTCGCCGCGCGGGAGGCCGGTGTGCCGGTCTGGGGCGACGTGGAGCTGGCCTGGCGGCTGCGCGGTCCCGACGCGGCCCCCTGGCTCGCCGTCACGGGCACCAACGGCAAGACCACCACCGTCCAGATGCTCGCCTCCATCCTCAAGGCGGCGGGCCTGCGCACGGCCGCCGTCGGCAACATCGGCGTCTCCCTGCTGGACGCGGTCCTCGGCGAGGAGCGGTACGACGTGCTCGCCGTGGAGCTGTCCAGCTACCAGCTGCACTGGGCGCCCTCGCTGCGCGCCCACTCGGCCGCCGTCCTCAACCTCGCGCCGGACCACCTGGACTGGCACGGCTCCATGGCGGCGTACGCGCGCGACAAGGGCCGTATCTACGAGGGCAACAAGGTCGCCTGCGTCTACAACGTCGCCGACGAGGCCACCGAGGACCTGGTGCGCGAGGCCGACGTCGAAGAGGGCTGCCGGGCCGTCGGGTTCACCCTCGGCGCCCCGGGACCGTCCCAACTCGGCGTCGTGGACGGCATCCTGGTCGACCGCGCCTTCGTCGAGAACCGGCAGCGGAACGCGCAGGAGCTGGCCGAGGTCTCCGACGTCCACCCGCCGGCCCCGCACAACATCGCCAACGCCCTCGCGGCGGCGGCCCTCGCGCGCGCCTTCGGGGTGCCCGCCGGCGCCGTACGGGACGGTTTGCGGGCCTTCCGCCCGGACGCCCACCGCATCGCGCACGTGGCCGACGTCGACGGGGTCGCGTACGTGGACGACTCCAAGGCCACCAACACCCATGCCGCCGAAGCCTCGTTGGCGGCATATGAACCGATCGTATGGATTGCGGGCGGGCTGGCGAAGGGCGCCACCTTCGACGAACTGGTCGCCAAGTCGGCGAAGCGGCTTCGCGGCGCGGTCCTGATCGGTGCCGATCGGGCCCTGATCCGCGACGCCCTCGCGCGACACGCCCCGGAGGTACCGGTGGTGGACCTCGACCGGACCGACACTGGGGCGATGCTCCAGGCGGTGACGGAGGCCAAGCGGCTGGCCCGGCCCGGCGACACCGTGCTGCTGGCCCCTGCCTGCGCCTCCATGGACATGTTCACCAACTACAACCAGCGCGGCGACGCGTTCGCGGCGGCGGTCCGCGAACTCGGCGCCTGAACCCGGCCGCCTGCCGGGCGGATCTTGGGAGGGACGCGTGGGACGGTCGACGTTCAGTGGAGGCACCGATGCCCGGTAGCCGCACCGGCCGGCCGCCCGTACAGCGGGCGTCCCGCCGTCCCGCCTCCCCTCGCACCCCGCGCGAGAACCCCGTACAGCGGCTCTACACCCGCGCACGCAAGGCCTGGGACCGGCCGCTGACCGCCTACTACCTGATCCTCGGCGGCAGCGTGCTGATCACCGTGCTGGGCCTGGTGATGGTCTACTCGGCCTCCCAGATCACCGCGCTCCAGCTGTCGTTGCCCGGGTCCTTCTTCTTCCGCAAGCAGTTCCTGGCCGCGCTCATCGGCGGCGCACTGCTGTTCGCCGCCTCCCGCATGCCGGTGAAACTGCACCGGGCGCTGGCCTACCCAATCCTCGCCGCCGCCGTCTTCCTGATGGTCCTGGTGCAGGTGCCCGGGATAGGGATGTCGGTCAACGGCAACCAGAACTGGATCTCCCTCGGCGGCTCCTTCCAGATCCAGCCCAGCGAGTTCGGCAAGCTCGCCCTGGTGCTGTGGGGCGCGGACCTGATCGCCCGCAAGCAGGAGAGGCGGCTGCTGGCCCAGTGGAAGCACATGCTGGTCCCCCTGGTCCCGGTCACCTTCCTGCTGCTCGGACTGATCATGCTGGGCGGCGACATGGGCACCGCGATCATCCTCACGGCGATCCTCTTCGGCCTGCTGTGGCTCGCGGGCGCGCCGACCCGGCTGTTCGCCGGGGTACTGTCGGTGGCCGGCCTGATCGGGGTGCTCCTGATCAAGACCAGCCCCAACCGGATGGCCCGGCTCGCCTGCATCGGCGCCACCGAGCCCAAGAGCGGGGTCGCCGACTGCTGGCAGGCCGTGCACGGGATCTACGCGCTCGCCTCCGGCGGACTCTTCGGCTCGGGACTCGGTGCGAGTGTGGAAAAATGGGGCCAACTCCCGGAAGCCCACACCGACTTCATCTTCGCCGTCACCGGTGAGGAACTGGGTCTGGCGGGGACGCTGTCGGTGCTCGCCCTGTTCGCGGCTCTAGGCTATGCGGGTATCCGCGTGGCCGGACGCACGGAGGACCCCTTCGTGAGGTATGCCGCGGGAGGCGTGACCACCTGGATCACCGCCCAGGCGGTGATCAACATCGGTGCGGTGCTCGGCCTGCTGCCGATCGCCGGCGTCCCGCTCCCGCTGTTCTCCTACGGAGGGTCCGCCCTGCTGCCGACCATGTTCGCCATCGGGCTGCTGATCGCCTTCGCGCGCGACGAGCCCGCTGCGCGGGCAGCGCTTGCGATGCGGCAACCCCGCTTTGGTAGAAAGCGGGCGGGAGGCTCCGGTGCCGAGCGGGGGCCTCGGAGATGGAACACGATGCGACGGCGTGCCTCGGCGGCGCGTTCGTCCGGAGAGCGGTGAATTTCGGTGCATGTCGTACTCGCCGGTGGGGGGACCGCCGGCCACATCGAGCCCGCGCTCGCCCTCGCGGACGCCCTGCGCAGGCAGGACCCGACCGTGGGAATCACGGCCCTGGGCACGGAGCGCGGCCTGGAGACCCGGCTCGTCCCGGAGCGCGGCTATGAACTGGCCTTGATCCCGGCGGTGCCGCTGCCCCGCAAGCCCACCCCCGAGCTGATCACCGTCCCGGGCCGGCTGCGCGGCACGATCAAGGCCGCGGAGCAGATCCTGGAGCGCACCAAGGCGGACGTCGTGGTCGGCTTCGGCGGCTATGTCGCGCTGCCCGGCTATCTGGCCGCCAAGCGCCTCGGGGTGCCCATCGTGATCCACGAGGCCAACGCCCGGCCCGGCCTGGCCAACAAGATCGGCTCGCGGTACGCGGCCCGGGTCGCCGTCTCCACCCCGGACAGCAAGCTGCGCGACGCCCGCTACATCGGCATCCCGCTGCGCCGCTCCATCGCCACGCTGGACCGTGCCGCGGTCCGCCCCGAGGCCCGTCACCGCTTCGGCCTCGACCCCAACCTGCCCACGCTGCTCGTCTCCGGCGGCTCGCAGGGCGCCCGGCGGCTGAACGAGGTGACGCAGACGGTCGCCCCCTGGTTCCAGCAGGCCGGCGTCCAGATCCTGCACGCGGTCGGCCCGAAGAACGAACTGCCGCAGGTGCAGCAGATGCCGGGAATGCCCCCTTACATCCCGGTAAGTTACCTGGACCGGATGGACCTCGCGTACGCCGCGGCCGACATGATGCTCTGCCGCGCGGGCGCGATGACCGTGGCCGAACTCTCCGCCGTGGGCCTGCCGGCCGCGTACGTCCCGCTGCCCATCGGCAACGGCGAACAGCGGCTGAACGCCCAGCCGGTGGTGAAGGCCGGCGGCGGACTCCTCGTCGACGACGCGGAACTGACGCCCGAGTGGGTGCAGCAGCATGTGCTGCCCGTGCTCGCCGACCCGCACCGGCTGTACGAGATGTCCCGCTCGGCAAGCGAGTTCGGCCGCCGGGACGCCGACGAACTGCTCGTCGGCATGGTGTACGAGGCGATCGCCTCGCGCCGTTAGGACCGTATGACGAAAGGGCAGTGACGGTGGCCGGACCGACTACCGCCGAGCGCGGGGAACGCCAGCAGGGGTCGTCCGGCCCGCCGTCCGCCCGCGGACCCGGACGGCGCCTTCGTAGGATCGTCATCCTGGCCGTGGCCGTCGTGCTGCTCGGGGCGGGTGGCGCCTGGGTGTTGTACGGCTCGCAGTGGCTGCGGGTGCGGCACGTCTCGGTGTCCGGCACGCGCGTGCTGACCCCGGCGGAGGTCCGCGAGGCGGCGGACGTGCCCGTCGGGGCTCCGATGGCGTCCGTCGACACGGAGGCCATCGAGGCCCGGATCCGCCGGAAACTGCCCCGGATCGACACCGTGGACGTGGCGCGCACCTGGCCGCGGGGAATCGACCTGGAAGTGAGCGAACGCACTCCGGTTCTCCTGATCCGAAAGGGCCGGGACTTCATCGAGGTCGACGACGAAGGTGTCCGTTTCGGCACCGTTTCGCAGGCGCCAAGAGGCGTTCCCCGTCTGGAGTTGTCCGCCTCCCGGAAGGGCCCCGGCGCGGCCAGCCTGCGCCGTTTCGGCACCGGCCGGCTGGTGCGCGCGGCCGTCCGGGCCGCCGGCGACCTGCCCGCCCCCGTGGCGCGCACCGCCCGGACCGTCCGGGTGCGTTCCTACGACGCCATCTCGGTCGAGTTGGGTGACGGCCGCACGGTGGCGTGGGGCAGTGACGAGCACGGCCGCGCCAAGGCACGGGCCCTCACGGCTCTCATGAAAGCAGCCCCGGGCGCACGGCACTTCGACGTCACCGTTCCCACCGCCCCCGCGTCATCGGTGAGTTGACGCACATCAGCCCAGGCCAACCCCCTGGTTGGGCACCGCTACGGCTGATCACATAGGGTGAAAAGAAAAACGGGAGGTTCGGCGTGTTCGTTGAACGGGCGCCACTTGTCGACTTAGTGTCCTGTTCGGAAGACTCCAGGGAACAGACACACTGGTAACCCTAAACTTCAAGGTTAGGGTTCGGGTCGGCGCTACGGACCGTCCCATTCGGCATCCGTCGTCCCGGCGCGGGGCACCGCACGGCGGCGACAACGTAATTCGAGGCGAGAGGCCTTCGACGTGGCAGCACCGCAGAACTACCTCGCAGTCATCAAGGTCATCGGTGTCGGCGGCGGTGGTGTCAATGCCATCAACCGGATGATCGAGGTCGGTCTCAAGGGCGTCGAGTTCATCGCCATCAACACCGACGCACAGGCGCTGTTGATGAGCGACGCCGACGTCAAGCTCGATGTCGGCCGCGAACTCACCCGCGGACTCGGCGCCGGAGCCAACCCGGCCGTCGGCCGCAAGGCCGCCGAGGACCACCGCGAGGAGATCGAGGAGGTCCTCAAGGGGGCCGACATGGTCTTCGTGACGGCCGGTGAAGGCGGCGGCACCGGCACCGGCGGGGCGCCCGTCGTGGCCAACATCGCGCGCTCGCTCGGCGCCCTGACCATCGGCGTGGTCACGCGCCCGTTCACCTTCGAGGGACGGCGCCGCGCGAACCAGGCCGAGGACGGCATCGCCGAACTGCGCGAAGAGGTCGACACCCTCATCGTCATCCCGAACGACCGGCTGCTGTCCATCTCGGACCGCCAGGTCTCGGTCCTGGACGCCTTCAAGTCCGCGGACCAGGTCCTGCTCTCCGGTGTTCAGGGCATCACCGACCTCATCACCACCCCCGGCCTGATCAACCTGGACTTCGCCGACGTGAAGTCGGTCATGTCCGAGGCGGGTTCGGCCCTCATGGGCATCGGCTCGGCCCGCGGCGACGACCGCGCGGTGGCCGCCGCCGAGATGGCGATCTCCTCGCCGCTGCTGGAGGCGTCCATCGACGGCGCCCGGGGCGTGCTGCTCTCCATCTCCGGCGGCTCCGACCTCGGCCTGTTCGAGATCAACGAGGCCGCCCAGCTGGTCAGCGAGGCCGCCCATCCCGAGGCCAACATCATCTTCGGCGCGGTCATCGACGACGCCCTCGGCGACGAGGTGCGGGTCACCGTGATCGCGGCCGGCTTCGACGGCGGCCAGCCGCCGGCCCGCCGCGACAACGTCCTCGGCTCGGCCTCCGGATCGGCCCCCGCCCGCCGCGAGGAGCCCGCCCCGGCCCGGCCGAGCGAGCCCAGCCGCCCGTCCTTCGGCTCGCTGGGCAGCGTCAAGCCGAAGGAGGAGCCGGAGCCGGCCCCCGAGCCGGTGCCGGACATCCCGGTCGCCCCGCCGGTGACCCCGGCGCCCCGGACCTACTCGGACAGCGCGGCCGAGGAACTGGACGTCCCGGACTTCCTCAAGTGATAGGACGGCGCGAGAGCGTGAGCGGCGCGCACTTCGCCTTCACCGACCGGTGGGGCGGGGTGAGCGCCGCTCCGTATGAGGAGCTGAACCTCGGCGGCGCGGTCGGCGACACGCCCGAGGCGGTGCGCGGCAACCGCGAACTGGCGGCCAAGTCGCTCGGCCTGGAGCCGGACCGGGTCGTCTGGATGAACCAGGTGCACGGCGCCGGGGTCGCCGTGGTGGACGAGCCGTGGGGCGCGAGGCCGGTGCCGGAGGCCGACGCGGTCGTCACCGCCCGGCGCGGACTGGCCCTGGCCGTCCTGACCGCCGACTGCGTGCCGGTGCTGCTGGCCGACCCCGTCGCGGGGGTCGCTGCCGCGGCGCACGCCGGCCGGCCGGGCATGGTCAAGGGGGTCGTCCCCGCAGCCGTACGGGCCATGGCCGAACTCGGCGCCGAGCCGGGCCGGATCGTCGCCCGCACCGGACCGGCCGTCTGCGGCCGGTGCTACGAGGTGCCGGAGACGATGCGCGCCGAGGTGGCCGCCGTCGAACCGGCGGCGCACGCCGAGACGAGCTGGGGTACGCCGGCGCTCGATGTGAGCGCCGGGGTGCACGCGCAGCTCGACCGGCTCGGGGTGCGCGACCGGGCGCGTACGCCGGTGTGCACGCTGGAGTCGCAGGACCACTTCTCGTACCGCCGCGACCGCACCACCGGGCGGCTCGCCGGCTATGTCTGGCTGGACTGATAGGGCATGACGGACCGTAGGGACGAACTCGCCGCGAATCTGGCGAAGGTGGAGGAGCGCATCACCGCCGCGTGCGTGGCGGCGGGGCGCAAGCGGGAGGAGGTGACCCTGATCGTGGTCACCAAGACCCACCCGGCGAGCGATGTGCGCATTCTCGCGGAACTCGGTGTGCGCCATGTCGCCGAGAATCGCGACCAGGAGGCGGGCCCGAAGGCCGCCGCCTGCGCGGATCTGCCGCTGAAGTGGCACTTTGTCGGCCAGTTGCAGACCAACAAAGTGCGATCCGTGGTCGGTTACGCCGATGTCGTGCAGTCGGTCGACCGTTCCCGGCTCGTCACCGCGCTGTCGAAGGAGGCGGTGCGGGCGGGGCGCGAGGTGGGCTGCCTCCTCCAGGTCGCGCTCGACGCCGGGGCGAGCGCCCGGGGCGACCGCGGCGGCGTGGCCCCGGGCGGAATCGAAGAGTTGGCCGACCTCGTCGCCGACGCGCCCGGGCTGCGGCTCGACGGACTGATGACCGTCGCCCCGCTCACCGGGGAATACGCGGGACGCGAACAGGCGGCGTTCGAGCGGCTCATGGATTTGTCGACCGACCTGCGCCGGGCTCATCCGGCTGCGACCATGGTGTCGGCAGGGATGAGCGCGGACCTCGAGCAGGCCGTGGCCGCCGGGGCGACACATGTGCGCATTGGCACCGCGGTACTCGGTGTCCGCCCCAGGCTCGGGTAACGTCGCCAGGAAGTCGGACCACAGCAGAAAATATGGTCAATGCCCGTGAAGTTGGGCACTACGACCACGTGGATCGCGGGCACTTGGCAGTCGTCAGCCGATCCACCACAGAGCGGAGGACTCAGAGCATGGCCGGCGCGATGCGCAAGATGGCGGTCTACCTCGGCCTCGTGGAGGACGATGGGTACGACGGCCGTGGATTCGACCCCGACGACGACTTCGAGCCCGAGTTGGACCCCGAGCCCGAGCGGGACCATCGGCGGCACGAACCGTCACATCAGCCGCATGGTGCGCATTCGCCCCAAAGGGACGAAGAGGTGCGGATCGTGCAGCCCCCCGCGCCTCGCGAACCGGTTGCCCGTTCGACTTCGCTCACCGCGGAATCCGGACGTCCGGCGCGCATCGCGCCCGTGGCATCCATCACACAAGAACGTCAGTCCCTGGAGAAGAACGCGCCGGTGATCATGCCCAAGGTTGTGTCGGAACGAGAGCCTTACCGAATCACCACGCTTCACCCGCGGACCTACAACGAAGCCCGTACCATCGGGGAACACTTCCGTGAGGGCACCCCGGTGATCATGAATCTGACTGAGATGGATGACACAGACGCGAAGCGACTTGTCGACTTTGCGGCCGGTTTGGTGTTTGGTCTTCACGGCAGCATCGAGCGGGTGACGCAGAAGGTGTTCCTGTTGTCTCCTGCTAACGTCGATGTCACGGCGGAGGACAAGGCCCGCATCGCAGAGGGCGGGTTCTTCAACCAGAGCTGAGACGCAACGCAGGACCGAAGCACGGAAAAGCATGGACAGGGGAGAGGGAACCGCAGGGCATGAGCGTGTTCGCGCAGGTGATCTACATCGCGCTGATGGTGTTCCTCGTCGTGCTCATCTTCCGGCTCGTCATGGACTACGTCTTCCAGTTCGCCCGCTCGTGGCAACCCGGCAAGGCGATGGTGGTCGTTCTGGAGGCCACCTACACTGTCACCGATCCACCGCTGAAGCTTCTGCGGCGGTTCATCCCGCCGCTGCGTCTCGGGGGCGTGGCGCTCGACCTGTCCTTCTTCGTACTGATGATCATCGTCTACATTCTCATCTCCATCGCGCAGAGCTTCGTGAGATGAGGGTGGGCGATCCGGTCTTGCCGACTGCCGATGACTACGTTGAGGTGAAGAGATGCCGTTGACCCCCGAGGACGTGCGGAACAAGCAGTTCACGACCGTCCGCCTCCGAGAAGGCTATGACGAGGACGAGGTCGATGCCTTCCTCGACGAGGTCGAAGCCGAACTGACCCGACTGCTCCGCGAGAACGAGGATCTGCGCGCCAAGCTGGCCGCCGCGACGCGAGCCGCCGCGCAGAACCAGCAGAACGCGCGCAAGCCCCCGGAGCAGGAACAGCAGCAGCACCCCCAGCAGCAGCAACACCCCCAGCAGCACCCCCAGCAGCAGCACCCCCAGCAGGGCATGCGAGGTCCCGGCCAGCCGGTGCCCGCCGGGATATCGGGCCCGCCGCAGCAGCAGATGGGTGGCCCCATGGGTGGTCCGCCCCAGCTGCCGAGCGGTGCCCCGCAGCTGCCCGCCGGCCCCGGCGGTCAGGGCGGCCCGCAGGGTCCCGGCCCGATGGGCCAGGGTCCGATGGGTCAGGGCCCGATGGGCGGCCAGCCGCCCATGCAGCAGCAGATGGGCGGCCCGATGGGCGGTCCCATGGGTGGCCCCATGGGCGGTCCGATGGGCGGCCCCGGTCAGGGCCCCGGCGGCGACAGCGCCGCCCGTGTCCTCTCGCTGGCCCAGCAGACCGCCGACCAGGCGATCGCCGAGGCCCGTTCCGAGGCCAACAAGATCGTCGGCGAGGCCCGCAGCCGCGCCGAGGGTCTGGAGCGGGACGCCCGTGCCAAGGCCGACGCCCTGGAGCGGGACGCGCAGGAGAAGCACCGCGTCGCCATGGGCTCCCTGGAGTCCGCGCGCGCCACGCTGGAGCGCAAGGTCGAGGACCTGCGCGGCTTCGAGCGCGAGTACCGCACGCGGCTGAAGTCGTACCTGGAGTCGCAGCTGCGTCAGCTGGAGACCCAGGCCGACGACTCGCTGGCCCCGCCGCGCACCCCGGCCACCGCTTCGCTGCCGCCGTCCCCGGCGCCCTCGATGGCCCCGGCCGGCGCGGGTGCCCCGTCCTACGGCGGCAACCAGTCGATGGGCGGCTCGCAGGCCCCGTCCGGTCCGTCCTACGGCGGCCAGCAGCAGATGACCCCGGCCATGACGCAGCCCATGGCCCCGGTCCGGCCGCAGGGTCCGTCCCCGATGGGCCAGGCTCCCTCGCCGATGCGCGGGTTCCTGATCGACGAGGACGACAACTGAGCACCGGTCACGGTGCGTAGGTAGGACGCCTCAGGCGTCGGCAGCATTCAGGGCGCGGCCCCGGGTTACGATCCGGGGCCGCGCCCTTTTCGCGCGGGTCGTGGTCCGGGGGCCACGGCCCCTCGCGCCGGCCCGGGCCGGGGTTCCGGGGACCGCGCCTCCGCGCGGCGGTGATTCCGTGCGCCGGGCGTGCGGAGTCGTTTCGTGGGTGGTGTGCCGTGGGAGTGCGCGGGCGTACGGCGGCCGGCGACCGGTGCGCGGTGGCGCGCGTACGGCGGGCCGCGCTCCCGGAAGCCGTTGGGCCACGATGATCGTTTTCGGGTAGCCTTCACCGCGTGCCGGGGTGCGTAGCGCAGATGGTCGTCGCGCCTCGATGGCATCTAGGAGGACGCCGGTTCGAATCCGGCCCGCCCCGGCACACCCGGTCGCTGTCCGGTGACGCCGAAGGCCCGGCTCCCCGCACGGGGAGCCGGGCCTTCGGGTGTCCGGCCGTTACGCCTTGCGCAGGCGGAACGTGAGGGACAGGCCCTCGTCGGTGAAGGGTTCGCCGTAGCCGCCGTCGGCCTCGCCCTGGGCGAAGTCGGTCGCGAGGACCTCGTCGGCGATCAGTCCGGAGTGCTCGGACAGGGCCGCGACGACCGCCGGGTCCGTGGAGGTCCAGCGCAGCGCGATCCGGTCGGCGACGTCCAGGCCGCTGTTCTTGCGGGCTTCCTGGATCAGCCGGATCGCGTCCCGGGCCAGACCCGCCTGCCGCAGCTCCTCGGTGATCTCCAGGTCCAGCGCCACCGTGGCACCGGAGTCGGAGGCCACCGACCAGCCCTCGCGCGGGGTCTCCGTGATGATCACCTCGTCCGGGGCGAGAGCGACGGTCTCACCGTCGACCTCCACGGACGCCGTGCCCTCGCGCAGCGCGAGGGACAGCGCGGCGGCGTCGGCGCCCGCGATGGCCTTCGCCACGTCCTGCACCCGCTTGCCGAACCGCTTGCCCAGCGCCCGGAAGTTGGCCTTGGCGGTCGTGTCGACCAGGCTGCCGCCGACCTCGGACAGCGACGCCAGGGACGAGACGTTCAGCTCCTCGGTGATCTGCGTGTGCAGCTCGCGGTCCAGGGACTCGAAGCCGGTCGCCGCGATCAGTGCGCGGGACAGCGGCTGACGGGTCTTGACGCCCGACTCCGCGCGCGTGGCACGGCCCAGCTCCACCAGCCGGCGGACCAGCACCATCTGCCGGGACAGCTCCGGGTCGATCGCCGCGAGGTCGGCCTCGGGCCAGGCGGCCAGGTGCACGGACTCCGGCGCGCCCGGCGTGACCGGGACGACCAGGTCCTGCCAGACCCGCTCGGTGATGAACGGGGTGATCGGCGCCATCAGCTTGGTGACCGTCTCCAGCACCTCGTGCAGCGTGCGCAGCGCGGCCTTGTCGCCCTGCCAGAACCGGCGGCGCGAGCGGCGGACGTACCAGTTGGACAGGTCGTCGACGAACGCGGACAGCAGCTTGCCGGCGCGCTGGGTGTCGTACGCCTCCAGCGCCTGGGTCACCTGGTCGGTCAGGGCGTGCAGTTCGGACAGCAGCCAGCGGTCCAGCAGCGGGCGGCCGGCCGGCGCCGGGTCCGCCGTGGACGGCGCCCAGTTCGACGTACGCGCGTACAGCGCCTGGAAGGCGACCGTGTTCCAGTAGGTCAGCAGCGTCTTGCGGACGACCTCCTGGATGGTGCCGTGGCCGACCCGGCGCGCGGCCCACGGGGAGCCGCCGGCCGCCATGAACCAGCGCACCGCGTCCGCGCCGTGCTGGTCCATCAGCGGGATCGGCTGCAGGATGTTGCCGAGGTGCTTGGACATCTTGCGGCCGTCCTCGGCCAGGATGTGGCCGAGGCAGACGACGTTCTCGTACGACGACTTGTCGAAGACGAGCGTGCCGACGGCCATCAGCGTGTAGAACCAGCCGCGGGTCTGGTCGATGGCCTCGGAGATGAACTGCGCCGGGTACCGGCTCTCGAACAGCTCCTTGTTCTTGTACGGGTAGCCCCACTGCGCGAACGGCATCGAACCCGAGTCGTACCAGGCGTCGATGACCTCGGGCACGCGCGTGGCGGTCCTGCCGCAGCCCTCGTGCGGGCAGGCGAAGGTGACGTCGTCGATGTACGGCCGGTGCGGGTCGAGGCCGGACTGGTCGGTGCCGGACAGCTCGGTCAGCTCCGCGCGGGAGCCGACGCAGGTGAGGTGGTCGTCCTCGCAGCGCCAGATCGGCAGCGGGGTGCCCCAGTAGCGGTTGCGGGACAGGGCCCAGTCGATGTTGTTGTTCAGCCAGTCGCCGTAGCGGCCGTGCTTGACCGTCTCCGGGAACCAGTTGGTCTTCTCGTTCTCCTGGATGAGCCGGTCCTTGACCGCCGTCGTGCGGATGTACCAGGAGGGCTGCGCGTAGTAGAGCAGCGCGGTGTGGCAGCGCCAGCAGTGCGGGTAGCTGTGTTCGTAGGGCAGGTGCCGGAAGAGGAGGCCGCGCTGCGACAGGTCCTCGGTGAGCCGTTCGTCCGCCTTCTTGAAGAAGACGCCGCCGACCAGCGGGACGTCCTCGGCGAAGGTGCCGTCCTGGCGGACGGGGTTCACCAGCGGCAGCCCGTAGGCGCGGCAGGTGCGGAGGTCGTCCTCGCCGAAGGCCGGGGACTGGTGGACCAGACCGGTGCCGTCCTCGGTGGTGACGTAGTCGGCGTTCACCACGAAGTGCGCCGGCTCGGGGAACTCGACCAGCTCGAACGGGCGCTGGTACGTCCAGCGCTCCATCTCGGCGCCGGTGAAGGTCTGGCCCGTGCTCTCCCAGCCCTCGCCGAGCGCCTTGGCGAGCAGCGGCTCGGCGACGACCAGCTTCTCCTCGCCGTCGGTCGCGACGACGTAGGTGACCTCGGGGTGCGCGGCGACCGCCGTGTTGGACACCAGCGTCCAGGGGGTCGTCGTCCACACCAGGAGCGCGGCCTGGCCGGCGAGCGGACCGGAGGTGAGCGGGAAGCGGACGTACACGGACGGGTCGACGACCGTCTCGTAGCCCTGCGCCAGCTCGTGGTCGGACAGGCCGGTGCCGCAGCGCGGGCACCAGGGGGCGACGCGGTGGTCCTGGACCAGCAGGCCCTTGCCGAAGATCTCCTTCAGCGACCACCACACGGACTCCACGTACTCGGGGTCCATCGTGCGGTAGGCGTCGTCCAGGTCGACCCAGTAGCCCATGCGGGTGGTCAGCTCGGTGAAGGCGTCGGTGTGCCGGGTCACCGACTCGCGGCACTTGGCGTTGAACTCGGCGATGCCGTACGCCTCGATGTCCTGCTTGCCGGAGAAGCCCAGCTCCTTCTCGACGGCCAGCTCCACGGGCAGGCCGTGGCAGTCCCAGCCGGCCTTGCGTGCCACGTGGTAGCCGCGCATGGTGCGGAAGCGGGGGAAGACGTCCTTGAAGACGCGCGCCTCGATGTGGTGGGCGCCGGGCATGCCGTTGGCGGTGGGCGGGCCCTCGTAGAACACCCATTCCGGGCGGCCCTCGGACTGGTCCAGGGTCTTGGCGAAGATCTTCTGCTCGCGCCAGAAGTCGAGCACGGCGTGCTCAAGAGCGGGCAGGTCGACCTGTGCGGGCACCTGGCGGTACGTCGGCGCTGTCATCTGCGAGCATCCTCCAACGGACTTGCTGCCTTCCGTCGGAGGGACGAGAGCCTTCGTTTCCGTGTACGCCGTGTGCGGCGCGCTCCCGCGGTACCACCCTCCTTGGCCCCCCGGTACGCCGTACGCGCCGGTGAGCCCCCTCATTGGGGCGCGAAGCCGGTTCTACTCGCCGCCGCCCTCGGGCTGCGGCTTTCTTCCGGCGGCTCCGGGGTGATCTTCACGTCGCGCTCGCCCCCGGGCTCACACCGTCCCCGGGTCGCTCTGGGCTGCGTACGCCGCTACTCGTCCCCATCCACGCTTCTCGCTCCGCCCAGTGTACGGCGCCGCGCGGACAGCGGCGGACCGGTTTTCCCCGGGGCGGGGGCGGACGGCCGGGCGGCCGGGCCGGGTGACCCGAATGGCGAGGGGTGCGCGGCCGGGGCCGGGCCGGCCGCGCGTGGCGGATTACCCGGCGGGGAGCTGGGCACAACGGATGCAGGCCCGTGGCTTCGGGGGTGCGGGCGGGCGAATCGGGCGGTGTGCCCCGTTGCCGCGGGACTCAAGTCGATTTATCGTCCCAGCACGATTCACCGGAAAGATCACCATATGTAAGGGGCCGCGGCCATGGTGGCGAAGAAGACCGCCGTACAGCAGCCGGCGACCGGGAACACCGGCGCGCGTCCCGCCGCCGGGAAGACGGCCCCGGACGAGACGGCCGCCGCCACGAAGACGGCCGCGAAGAGGAAACCGGCCGCCAAGAAGCCGGTCGCCAAGAAGACGGCCGTCACGAAGAAGACGGCGGCCGGGAAGAAGGCGGTGGCCGGCAAGGACACGGCGGTCACCGGCAAGACGGCGGTCACGGGCAGGACGGCGGCCGGCGGGAAGGCGGCGGCCACGAAGAAGGCGGCCAGGGAGAAGGGGGCCACGAAGGACGCGGTCGACGTGGGGACGGCCGCCGGCAAGACCGTCGCCGGGAAGTCCGCCGCTCCCGGGGAGGCCGCTCCCGGGAAGGCCGCGGCGCCGGAGGCGGCACACACGAGCACGGCCAAGAAAGCGGGCGCGGCGCGGGCCGCGGAGCAGACGGGAGCCACGACGGTGGTTGCGAAGAACACTCCTGGCACGGCCACGGCGGAACAGACCGCCGTTCCCAAGGCGCGGACAGGCGCGGCGGAGCCCGGCGAACTGGCGGTGCGCCCCGGTGAGGATCCCTGGAGCCCGGAGGAGGCCGGCGAGGCGCGTGCGGAGCTCCAGTCCGAGCTGGAGCGGCTGCGGCGGGAGATCAGCTCCTCCGAGGCGTCCCTGGCCGGCCTGATGCGGGATTCCGGGGACGGCGCCGGCGACGACCAGGCCGACACCGGCACCAAGAACATCACGCGCGAGCACGAACTGGCGCTGGCCGCCAACGCGCGCGAGATGCTCACCCAGACCGAGCGCGCCCTGGAGCGGCTGGACGCGGGCACCTACGGTCTGTGCGAGAACTGCGGCAACCCCATCGGCAAGGCCCGGATGCAGGCGTTCCCCAGGGCGACGCTGTGCGTGGAGTGCAAACAGAAGCAGGAACGCCGCTCCTGAGGGCGCCCCGCCGTGCCGTAGTCTCGTGCCCAGTCAGGCACCTAGGTTGAGGGACTCACGTGGCAGAGGCGGAGCGCATCATCGGTACGCCGGACACCCCGGACGACGACCATCAGCAGACGGAGCCGGGCGGAGCACCCGCCGGCTCCGCGGCCGCCGGTGCGTCCGGCGAGGCCGGTGCCTCCGGGGAGGCCGGCGCGGACCAGCGGCAGGCCCGGGCGGCGCGCAAGGCCGGCCGCGCGCGCCGGATCGCCGTGCTGTTCGCGGTGGCCGCCTTCGCGTACGCCCTCGACCTGATCAGCAAGATGCTCGTCGTCTCCCGGCTGGAGGGCCGCGCGCCGATCCGGGTCGTCGGCGACCTGCTGGAACTGCACGTCATCCGCAACCCCGGCGCCGCCTTCAGCTTCGGCGCGGCCTTCACGGTGATCTTCTCGCTGATCGCCGCGATCGTGATCGTGGTGATCATCCGGCTGGCCCGCAAGCTGCACAGCTTCCCCTGGGCGGTCGCCCTCGGCCTGCTGCTCGGCGGCGCGCTCGGCAACCTCACCGACCGGATCTTCCGGGCGCCCGGCGTCTTCGAGGGCGCGGTGGTGGACTTCATCGCGCCCAAGGGGTTCGCGGTGTTCAACCTCGCCGACTCGGCCATCGTGTGCGGCGGCATCCTGATCGTAGTGCTGTCCTTCTACGGCCTGGACCCGGACGGCACCGTCCACAAGGACTGAGACCGGGGCCACCGGGTTTTCCACAGGCTCGTTCGGTGTGCGTCGGCCCGTCCGGCATACTCGACGGGTGAGCACGATTCCCGAGATCCGTACCCTGCCCGTGCCCGACGGCCTGGAGGGCGAGCGCGTCGACGCCGCCATCTCCCGCATGTTCGGCTTCTCCCGCACGAAGGCGGCGGAGCTGGCCGCGGCCGGCAAGGTCCAGGTCGACGGCGCGGTGGTCGGCAAGTCCGAGCGGGTGCACGGCGGCGCCTGGCTGGAGGTCGAGATGCCGCAGGCGCCCGCGCCGGTCCAGGTGGTCGCCGAGCCGGTCGAGGGCATGGAGATCGTGCACGACGACGACGACGTGGTCGTGATCGGCAAGCCGGTCGGCGTGGCCGCCCACCCGTCGCCGGGCTGGTCCGGCCCGACCGTCATCGGCGGCCTCGCCGCCGCCGGGTACCGGATCTCCACCTCCGGCGCCGCCGAGCGCCAGGGCATCGTGCACCGCCTGGACGTCGGCACCTCGGGCCTGATGGTGGTCGCCAAGTCCGAGTACGCGTACACCTCGCTCAAGCGCCAGTTCAAGGAGCGCACGGTCGACAAGCGGTACCACACGCTGGTCCAGGGCCACCCGGACCCGACGAGCGGCACCATCGACGCCCCCATCGGCCGCCACCCGAACCACGACTACAAGTGGGCGGTCACGGCCGAAGGCAAGCCCTCCGTGACCCACTACGACCTCATCGAGGCCTTCCGTGCCGCCTCCCTGCTGGACGTGAAGCTGGAGACGGGCCGCACCCACCAGATCCGCGTCCACATGGCCGCCCACCGCCACCCGTGCGTCGGCGACCTCACCTACGGCGCCGACCCGACCCTCGCCAAGCGGCTGCGCCTGACCCGCCAGTGGCTGCACGCCGTCCGCCTCGGCTTCGAGCACCCCGGTGACGGCCGCTGGGTGGAGTTCGCGAGCGACTACCCCGAGGACCTCCAGGCGGCCCTCGACCAGGTCCGGGAGGAGACATGGGCGTGAGCCCGCGGTACACCGTCCGGGTCGCCGGGGACACCGCCGACCGCGAGGCCTGCTTCGCGGTCCGCAAGGAGGTCTTCGTGGCCGAACAGGGTGTCCCGGAGGACATCGAGTACGACGCCTACGACGCGGTGGCCGTGCACGTGCTGGCGGTCCGCGAGGACGGGCTGCCGCTGGGCACCGGGCGGCTGCTGCACGGTGACGCGGCGGCGGCCAAGACCGGCGGGGACGCGTCGGTCGGCTCGCTGGGCCGGCTCGCCGTCAGCCGGGCGGCGCGCGGGCTCGGCGTCGGCGCCGCCCTGGTGCGCGCCATCGAGGAGGCGGCACGCGCGCGGGGCCTGACGGCGGTCGACCTGCACGCGCAGACCCGGGCCCTGGGTTTCTACGAACGCCTGGGCTACACCGCCTACGGCCCTAAGTTCCCCGACGCCGGCATACCCCACCGGGCGATGCGCCGGTCCCTGTAGACACGGCGGACCGGAGTCGGCCCGGGCCGTGACCGGGCGCCCACGGGACGTCGGCCGGCCGGGACGTCGTACGGTATCCGCAGGTCGCGATGGCAGACTGGAACCGGCCGTGTGATCGTCAACCCCCGGAGCGCCGTCCGTGGACCAGCTGGCTCTGTTGTTCGTACTGCTGCTCGGGGCCCTGGTGAGCGTCCCGGTCGGAGACCGGCTGGGAGTGCCGGCACCCGTCCTGATGACCCTGTTCGGCGGGGTCCTGGCGGTGGCCGACTTCGTGCCCAACGTCGACATCCCGCCCGAACTGATCCTGCCGGCGCTGCTGCCGCCGCTGCTGTACGCCGCCGTCCGCCGCACCTCATGGCGGCAGTTCGCGGCCAACGTCCGCCCCATCTTCCTGCTGGCGGTCGCCCTGGTGTTCGTCACGACGGTGTGCGTGGCGTTCGTCGCCCACCAGATCGTGCCCGGACTGCCGTTCGCCGCCGCCGTCGCGCTCGGCGCCCTCATCGCCCCGCCCGACCCGGTCGCCGCGACCAGCGTCGCCGGACAGCTGGGGCTGCCGCGCCGGCTGGTGTCGATCCTGGAGGGCGAGGGGCTGTTCAACGACGTCACGGCCATCGTCCTGTACCACGTGGCGATCGCCGCCGCCGTCAGCGGGACCTTCTCGCCCTGGCAGGCCGGGCTGGACCTGGTGCTGTCCGCCGTCGTCGCGGTGGCCGTGGGCCTGGCGCTGGGCTGGGGCGCGAACAAGCTGATGGACCTGCTGGGCGATCCGACGCTGCAGATCGGCATGACCCTGCTGGTGCCGTACGCCTCCTATGTGCTCGCCGAGCGGCTGCACGGCTCCGGGGTGCTCGCCGTGCTCACCACGGCCCTCTTCCTCGCCGAGTACGCCACCGGCGCCGACGACGTGATGACCCGGCTCGCCGGACACACCTTCTGGGACATCATCGACACCCTCGTCACGGGCGTCGCCTTCGGGCTCATCGGGCTGGAGCTGCACAACGCCATCCACACCGCCCAGGGCCGCTGGGGCCAGATGCTCGGCTGGGCGGCGGCCGTCGTGGGCGTGGTGGTCGTCGTACGGCTGCTGTGGCTGCTGCCGGCTTCCTGGCTGACCAAACGGCTGCACGCCCGCCGGGACTACGACGAGGAGATCCCGGTGAGCTGGCGGGAGACCGTCGTGATGTGGTGGGCCGGGATGCGCGGGGTGGCCTCGGTGGCGCTGGCGCTGGCCGTGCCGCTGCGCACCGGCGACGGCACCCCCTTCCCCGACCGGGACGAGATCGTCTTCATCGCCTTCGGGGTGATCGTCGCCACGCTGGTGGTGCAGGGGCTGACCCTGCCCTGGCTGGTGCGGCGGCTCGGGGTGCGGGCCGACTCCGCGCGGGAGAAGGAGTTCGAGAAGGAGCTGGCGGTGCGGGCCGCCAAGGCGGCCAAGCGCCGGCTGCGGGAGATCGAGCAGGTGGAGGAACTGCCTGAGGAGCTGTCCGAGCAGATGCTGCGGCGGGCCTTCGAGATCGGCATCCGGATCAGCCCGGACATGGGGGAGGAGGAGCGGCGCGAGGCGCAGCTCCAGCGGGTCAAGCGGATCAAGCGGGTGCGGCGCATCCAGAACGAGATGCTGAGCGCCGCGCGGCACGAGGTGCTGGCCGCGCGGAGCGAGCCCGGCGCGGACCCGGAGATCGTGGACCGGGTGCTGCGCCATCTCGACGTACGCAGCCTGCGCTGACGTCCGCTCAGCCGCGGCCCGCGCGCGGGAACTCGTAGGCCCTGCGGAAGGAGGTGCCCTCGGGGGAGGGCGCCTGGTGCGGCGGGAGGAACGCGTCGGCGGTGTTCACCCGGGGCAGGGCGTAGGGGTGTTCCGCGGCCAGCCAGGTGATCATCTGCTCGCGGACCGCGACCCGGACCGTCCAGATGTCGTCCGCGTCCTTCGCCGTCACCAGGGCCCGCACCTGGACGGTGCTGGGCGTGCTGTCCGTCATCTGCAGGCCGTAGGCGCGGCCGTCCCAGGCCGGGCACGCGCGCAGGATGTCCCGCAGCTTCTCGCGCATCGCCTCCATCGGCGCGCTGTGGTCCAGGTGCCAGTAGACGATCCCGGTCATCTGCGGGGTGCCCCGGGACCAGTTCTCGAACGGCCTGGAGGTGAAGTACGACACCGGCATGGTGATCCGGCGCTCGTCCCAGGTCCGGACCGTCAGAAAGGTCAGGGTGATCTCCTCGACCGTGCCCCACTCGCCGTCCACCACCACCGTGTCGCCGATCCGGACCATGTCGCCGAAGGCGATCTGCAGCCCGGCGAACAGGTTCGACAGCGTCGACTGGGCGGCGACACCGGCCACGATGCCGAGGACACCGGCGGAGGCCAGCAGGGACGCGCCGGCCGCGCGCATCGCCGGGAACGTCAGCAGCATCGCCGCCACGGCGACCACCCCGACGATCGCCGACACCACCCGCATGATCAGCGTCACCTGGGTGCGCACCCGGCGGACCCGGGCCGGGTCGTGGTGGGCGCGCGCGTAACGGGTGTACGTGGACTCGACTATGGCCGCCGCGATCCGGATCACCAGCCAGGCCGCCGCCCCGATCAGCACCAGGGTCAGCGTCCGGCCGACGCCCACCCGGTGCTCCTGGAGCAGTTCGGCCTCGTCGTAGGTCCCTCTGAGCACGGCCGCGCACAGCACCAGCTGGTAGGGCACGCGGCCGCGCCGCAGCAGGTTCCACAGCGGGGTGTCGCCACGGCTTCCGTCGGCCTTGCGCAGCAGCAGGTCCGTGGCCCAGCCGACCAGCAGGGTCAGCACCACGGCACCGCCGACCACGATCACGGGGCGGAGTATCGTCTCCATGCCTCCGAACGTAACCGGTCCCGGCAGGTCATGAACATGTGTCTTCGGGGCGCGCGTGGGTAGGCCCGTGCCGCGGCCGCGCCGGATCCGGCTGGCACCATGGCCTCATGAACATCATGCTCTTTCACTCGACCTACGGCCTCAGGCCCGCGGTGCGCGAGGCCGCGGACCGGCTGCGCGCGGCGGGCCACGAGGTGTGGACGCCGGACCTCTTCGAGGGGCACACGTTCGACACCGTCGAGAAGGGCAGGGAGTTCAACGAGGGGATCGGCAAGGAGGAACTGCTGAAGCGGGCCGTGCTGGCGGCGGCGCCGTACTCCGACCGCGGGCTGATCTACGCCGGGTTCTCGCTCGGCGCCGCCGTCGCCCAGACCCTCGCCCTCGGCGACGACAAGGCGCGCGGCCTGCTGCTCCTGCACGGCACGTCGGACATCGCGCCCAACGCGCGGGTGGACGGGCTGCCGGTGCAGCTGCACGTGGCCGAGCCCGACCCGTTCGAGCCGGACGACTGGCTGAGCGCCTGGTACCTGCAGATGGGCCGCGCCGGCGCCGACGTCGAGGTCTACCGGTACGCCGGGGCCGGCCACCTCTACACCGACCCCGGGCTGCCGGACTACGACGCGGAGGCCGCCGAGGCCACCTGGCGGGTGGCGCTCGGCTTCCTCGAGACGCTCGGGTGAGGGATCACACAGGGTCGTAGGTCCGCTCCACCTTCCGCGTGCCGCTGCGGGTGCGGTAGGAACGCGCCCAGGTGGAGCGGGCGTCCGGGTCGGTACGGTCGGACAGGACGTAGTAGTCCATCTGCGCCCGCTCGGCGGTGATGTCCAGCACGCCGTAGCCGTGCCGGTCCGTGTCCACCCAGTGGACGTGCCGGTTGGCGGCCTTGATGACCGGGGCGGCGACCGCGGAGACCGTGCCCTCGGGCACCTTGACGATGTCGTCCAGATTGTCGGAGGTCACCGACGTCACCACGAACTCGGTGGCCGCCGACGGCGACAGCGGGTAGGTGCCCGCGTCCACCGGCACGTCGTTGGCCCACGCCATGTGGATGTCACCGGTCAGGAACACGGTGTTGTCGATGGCGTTCGCGCGCAGGTGCGCCAGGAGCTCGCGGCGGTCGTCGGTGTAGCCGTCCCACTGGTCGGTGTTGAGGGCGATGCCCTCCTGCGGCAGGCCGAGCAGCTCGGCGAGCGGCCCCAGGAGGTCGGCGGAGAGCGAGCCGACGGCGAACGGCGAGATCATCACCGAGTTGCCGACCAGCCGCCACCTGGTGTCGGAGGCCTTCAGGCCGGCCTTGAGCCAGTCGAGCTGGGCGCGGCCGGTGAGCGTGCGGTCCGGGTCGTCCACCGAGCCGCTGGCCGTGGACGCCTGCCGGGAGCGGAAGGAGCGCAGGTCCAGCAGGGACAGATCGGCGAGCCTGCCGAAGCGCAGCCGCCGGTAGGTGGTGCCGGCGAGGGCCGGGCGGACCGGCATCCACTCGAAGTAGGCCTGCTTGGCGGCGGCCTGACGGGCCGCCCAGGTGCCCTCGGCGCCCTCGGTGTGGTTGACCGCGCCGCCCGGCCAGGCGTTGTCGGCGAACTCGTGGTCGTCCCAGATCGCGATGACGGGCGCCTTCAGGTGCAGGGCCTGGAGATCGGGGTCGGTCTTGTACTTCGCGTGCCGGATCCGGTAGTCGGCGAGGGTGAGGATCTCGTTCGCCGGCGCGTGCGGGCGGACCACCTTGCCCCGGGCGCCGTACTCGCCGGAGCGGTATTCGTAGATGTAGTCGCCCAGGTGCAGCCAGGCGTCCAGGTCGCCGCGCGCGGCCAGGTGGCGGTAGGCGGAGAAGTACCCGGCCTCCCAGTTGGCGCAGGAGACCACGCCGAAGCGCAGGGAGGAGACGTCCGCGTCCGCCGCCGGCGCGGTGCGGGTGCGCGCCACCGGGGAGTCGGTGCCGCCGGAAGAGAAGCGGAACCAGTAGTCCGTGGCCGGGGCGAGGCCCCGGACGTCGGCCTTGACGGTGTGGTCGGAGGCGGCCGTGGCGGTGACGGAGCCCTTGGCGACGACGTCCGTCAGGGCCTTGTCGCGGGCGACGACCCAGCCGACCTCGGTGTCCGGGCCGAGCCCGGAGCCGGGTATCGCCTCCGGGACCGGGGTCACCCGGGTCCACAGCAGCACTCCGTCGGGCAGCGGATCGCCGGAGGCGACGCCGTGCGGGAAGGCGGGGGCGTCTCCGGCGGCGCGGGCCGGCAGGGCGGCGGCCAGCGGGCCGGCCAGCACGGCGGTGGCCGCCGCGGCCTTGACGACCGTACGGCGGCGGGGCGAAAGCGGGCCGGGGTCCTGAGCGGCCCCGGCTGATCTGTATCGACTGGTCACGACCGATCAGGTTACTGATCGGTATGCTCCCGGGCGGGCGAACTCGCGAAAGTTCGCCCGCGGTTCGGCGTGTCGTCGTCAGCCCTTGAGGGCCGCCTCCAGCGCGGTGTCGAACTCCTCGACGGTCATCGGCGCGTTCTTGCCGTCGGCACCCGTCAGGGCCTTGCCGTCCATCTTCAGGGTCGGGGTGCCCTCGATGCCGTCCTTGTCGAAGACCTTGGACTCCTCCAGCGCCCACCGGTCGAAGGTGCCGTCCTCGACGTCCTTCCGGAACGCCGCGTTGCCCTTCAGGGCGGGGACCGTGTCGGCGACCTCGATCAGGTAGGAGTCGTCCTTGAACTTGTCGTCGTTCTCCTGGGGGTGCCACTTCTTGGAGTACAGCGCGGTCTTGTACTCCAGGAACGCCTCGGGGCTGACGTTCAGCGCCGCGCCCAGCGCGCTCAGCGCGTTCTTCGAGCCCTCGCCGGTCAGGCCCTTGTCGAGGAAGGTGGCGCCGACGAACTGGATCCGGAACCTGCCGGCGTCCAGGCCCTTCTTGACGGTCGGGCCGACCGTCTGCTCGAAGGTGGCGCAGACCGGGCAGCGCGGGTCCTCGTACATCACCAGCGTCTTCTTGGCGGTGCTCTTGCCGAGGAGGACCGTCGTGCCGTCCTTGCCCGAGGTGTTCGCCGGCTTGACCAGCTTGGCGTCCTTGGCGGACTCCCAGTAGGCGGGCTTGTTGGCCTGGACGACGGCGTAGCCGATGCCGCCGGCCGCGGCCAGCACGGCGACGACCGAGCCGGCCACGACCAGCTGCCGCCTGACCTTGTCGCGCTTGGCCTGCCGCTCGCGCTCCTGGCGCAGCCGCTCCCGGGCCGCCATCTTCGCCGACTGGCTGTTCCGCTTGCTCATGGTGGTGATCTCCCTGGGGACGCGCACCTGTCGTGCGCGCGATGGATGGGGGCTGACGTGCTCGGGTGCCGTCCGCCGCGCGGGAGCCGTGGCTCAGGCGAGGGCGGAGCGGGCGGAGCGGGAGCACGGTGGGCCCCGCCGTCCCAGGGAGTGCACGAGGAGCAGATCGCGGGCGGCGGCCCGGCGCGGGGCCGGGCGGGGCGGCCGGCGGGCGGGCAGCGGCCGTACGACGACCGCGGCCACCGCCAGCAGCAGCGGCCGGAAGGTGGTGGCGGCGACCGCCCGCACCAGCTGGGTCAGCGCCCGCTCGCCCCGGCGCAGCCAGGCCGCGGCGAGCAGGCCCACGCCGACGTGCGCGGCCAGCAGCAGCCAGGCGGCGCCCGGACCGGCGTGCGCGAACAGCTCTCCCGCGCGGTCGGAGCCGCCGGCCATCCGGGCCAGCGGGGAGCCCACCGGGCCCTCGCACAGCACGTCCAGGCCGACCGCGCGCAGCGGGCCGGCGACCGGGCCGCCCGCCCGGCCGTAGCAGGCGTGCTGGCCGGTGGTGAACACCGTGTCGGCGGCCAGCTCCAGCGGGATCAGCAGGGCCGCGATCCGGCCGAAGCCGCGCTCGCGCCCCGCCAGCCCGTACGCCGCGGCGAACACGCCGGCGGCGACCGCGCCCACGGTCGCCGGCGGCAGCGGGGCACGGGACAGCAGCACGTGCGACGCGGTGCCGAGCGTCACGACGAAGGCCGTGAACAGCGCCGCGCGCACGGCTCTGAGCTGGGTCCCGGATATGTCCATAGCGAAAGGAGAGTGTGTCACGTCCGTGGGTAAGGGACCCCTAAAGGATGCCTGTGAACGCGCGGTGGTTACAGCCCCGGAATCCGGCCGTTGCGGAACAGGTCCACGAAGATCTGGTGGTCGGCACGCGCGCGTGCGCCGTAGGTGTGCGCGAAGTCCGCCAGCAGGGGCGCGAAGCCCTCCTCGTCCGCCGCGATCGCCGCGTCGATGGCCCGCTCGGTGGAGAACGGCACCAGGGACTCGCCGGAGGTGTCGTCCGCCGCCGCGTGCATGGCGGCGGTGGCCCGGCCCAGGTCGGCGACGACGGCCGCGATCTCCTCCGGGTCGTCGATGTCGCCCCAGTCCAGGTCCACCGCGTACGGCGAGACCTCGGCGACCAGCTGGCCCGCGCCGTCCAGCTCGGTCCAGCCCAGCCACGGGTCGGCGTGCGCCTGCAGGGCGCGCTGGGAGATCACCGTGCGGTGGCCCTCGTGCCGGAAGTACCCGGCGACGGCCGGATCCGTGATGTGCCGGGAGACGGCCGGGGTCTGGGCCTGCTTGATGTAGATCACCACGTCGTTCTCCAGGGCGTCGCTGTGGCCCTCCAGGAGGATGTTGTACGACGGCAGCCCCGCCGAGCCGATGCCGATGCCCCGGCGGCCCACCACGTCCTTGACCCGGTAGGAGTCCGGGCGGGCCAGGGAGGAGTCCGGCAGGGTCTCCAGATAGCCGTCGAAGGCCGCCAGGATCTTGTAGCGGGTGGCGGCGTCCAGCTCGATGGAGCCGCCGCCCGGGGCGAAGCGGCGCTCGAAGTCGCGGATCTCGGTCATCGACTCCAGCAGCCCGAACCGGGTCATCGCCCGGGCGTCACGCAGCGCGTCCAGCAGCGGACCCTGCGCGGTGTCCAGCGTGAACGGCGGCACCTCGTCCCGCTTGGCGCCCGTGGCCAGGGCGTGGATCCGCTCACGGTACGCGTGCGCGTAGACGGTCACCAGTTCGGTGATCTGCGCGTCACCGAGCGCCTTCGCGTACCCGATCAGCGCGACGGACGCCGCGAAGCGCTTGAGGTCCCAGGTGAACGGGCCGACGTAGGCCTCGTCGAAGTCGTTGACGTTGAAGACCAGCCGGCCGTTCGAATCCATGTACGTGCCGAAGTTCTCCGCGTGCAGGTCGCCGTGGATCCACACCCGCGAGGTGCGCTCGTCCAGGTACGGACCGCCGCGCTTGTCGGCGTCGAGGTCGTGGTAGAAGAGGCAGGCCGTGCCCCGGTAGAACGCGAAGGCCGAGGCCGCCATCTTCCGGAACTTCACCCGGAACGCGGCCGGGTCGGCGGCCAGGAGCCGGCCGAAAGCGGTGTCGAAGACGGCGAGGATCTCCTCGCCGCGCTGCTCCTCGTCGAGCTGGGGGACCGACATCGCGGGGTGCCTCCTGGTGCATGTGTACGACAGCGTTTCTGCCGACTCCAACGCACGACGGTACGCGCACGTGCCCGACGACTGTCAGCGGCGAGGCATAGACTTCGACGCTGACCCCAGAACTGTCCGCCAGACCGTCGCCCAGTGTTTCCCCGGAGGCTCAACCGTGTCGAAGCCGCCCTTCACGCACCTGCACGTCCACACCCAGTACTCGCTGCTGGACGGTGCCGCGCGGCTGAAGGACATGTTCAATGCCTGCAATGAAATGGGCATGACGCACATCGCCATGTCCGACCACGGCAACCTGCACGGCGCGTACGACTTCTTCCATTCCGCGAAAAAGGCCGGAATCACCCCGATCATCGGGATCGAGGCCTATGTCGCCCCGGAGTCCCGGCGCAACAAGCGGAAGATCCTCTGGGGCCAGCCGCACCAGAAGCGGGACGACATCTCCGGCTCCGGTGGTTACACCCACAAGACGATGTGGGCGGTGAACAGGACCGGGCTGCACAACCTCTTCCGGCTCTCCTCCGACGCCTACGCCGAGGGCTGGCTGCAGAAGTGGCCCCGGATGGACAAGGAGACCATCGCCAAGTGGTCCGAGGGCATCGTCGCCTCCACCGGCTGCCCCTCCGGCGAGGTGCAGACCCGGCTGCGCCTCGGCCACTTCGACGAGGCCCTGAAGGCCGCCGCCGAATACCAGGACATCTTCGGCAAGGACAAGTACTTCCTGGAGCTGATGGACCACGGCATCGAGATCGAGCGCCGGGTCCGCGACGGCCTGCTGGAGATCGGCAAGAAGCTCGGCATCCCCCCGCTGGTCACCAACGACTCGCACTACACCTACGCGCACGAGGCGGGCGCCCACGACGCCCTGCTGTGCATCCAGACCGGCAAGAACCTCTCCGACCCCGACCGCTTCAAGTTCGACGGCACCGGCTACTACCTGAAGTCCACGGACGAGATGTACGCCATCGACTCCTCGGACGCCTGGCAGGAGGGCTGCGCCAACACGCTCCTCGTCGCCGAGATGGTGGACACCGACGGCATGTTCGAGAAGCGCGACCTCATGCCCAAGTTCGACATCCCCGAGGGCTACACCGAGGTCACCTGGTTCAAGGAGGAGGTCCGCCGCGGCATGGAGCGCCGCTTCCCGGGCGGCATCCCCGAGGACCGCCAGAAGCAGGCCGAGTACGAGATGGACACCATCATCTCGATGGGCTTCCCCGGCTACTTCCTCGTGGTCGCCGACTTCATCATGTGGGCCAAGAAGCAGGGCATCGCGGTCGGCCCCGGCCGAGGCTCCGCCGCCGGCTCGATCGTCGCCTACGCGCTCGGCATCACCGACCTCGACCCGATCCCGCACGGCCTGATCTTCGAGCGGTTCCTCAACCCCGAGCGCATCTCGATGCCCGATGTCGACATCGACTTCGACGAGCGCCGGCGCGTCGAGGTGATCCGGTACGTGACCGAGAAGTACGGCGCCGACAAGGTCGCCATGATCGGCACCTACGGCACCATCAAGGCCAAGAACGCGATCAAGGACTCCGCGCGCGTGCTGGGCTACCCGTACGCGATGGGCGACCGCATCACCAAGGCCATGCCCGCCGACGTCCTCGGCAAGGGCATCCCGCTGTCCGGCATCACCGACCCCGCGCACCCCCGCTACAGCGAGGCCGGCGAGGTCCGCGCGATGTACGAGAACGAGCCGGACGTGAAGAAGGTCATCGACACCGCGCGCGGTGTGGAGGGCCTGGTCCGCCAGATGGGCGTGCACGCCGCCGGCGTGATCATGTCCAGCGAGACCATCACCGAGCACGTCCCGGTGTGGGTGAGGCACACCGACGGCGTGACCATCACCCAGTGGGACTACCCGAGCTGCGAGTCGCTCGGCCTGCTGAAGATGGACTTCCTGGGCCTGCGCAACCTCACGATCATGGACGACGCGGTCAAGATGGTGAAGGCCAACAAGGGCCTCGACATCGACCTGCTGTCCCTGCCGCTGGACGACCCCACGACCTTCGAACTGCTCCAGCGCGGCGACACCCTCGGCGTCTTCCAGTTCGACGGCGGCCCCATGCGCTCCCTGCTCCGGCTGATGAAGCCGGACAACTTCGAGGACATCTCCGCCGTCTCGGCCCTGTACCGGCCGGGCCCGATGGGCATGAACTCGCACACGAACTACGCGCTGCGCAAGAACGGGCAGCAGGAGATCACGCCGATCCACCCGGAGCTGGAGGAGCCGCTCAAGGAGGTCCTGGACGTCACCTACGGCCTGATCGTCTACCAGGAGCAGGTGCAGAAGGCCGCCCAGATCATCGCCGGCTACTCGCTCGGCGAGGCCGACATCCTCCGCCGCGTGATGGGCAAGAAGAAGCCGGAGGAGCTGGAGAAGAACTTCGTCATCTTCCAGGCCGGCGCCCGCAAGAACGGCTACAGCGACGAGGCCATCCAGGCGCTGTGGGACGTGCTGGTCCCGTTCGCCGGCTACGCCTTCAACAAGGCGCACTCGGCCGCGTACGGCCTGGTGTCGTACTGGACGGCGTACCTGAAGGCGAACCACCCCGCCGAGTACATGGCCGCCCTGCTCACCTCCGTCAAGGACGACAAGGACAAGTCGGCGGTCTACCTCAACGAGTGCCGACGCATGGGCATCCGGGTGCTCCCGCCGAACGTCAACGAGTCGGAGGCGAACTTCGCCGCCCAGGGCGACGACGTGATCCTCTTCGGCCTGTCCGCCGTCCGCAACGTCGGCACCAACGTCGTCGAGTCGATCATCAAGTGCCGCAAGGCGAAGGGGAAGTACACCTCCTTCCCCGACTACCTCGACAAGGTCGAGGCGGTGGTCTGCAACAAGCGCACCACCGAATCGCTGATCAAGGCCGGCGCCTTCGACTCCATGGGCCACACCCGCAAGGGACTCACGGCGCAGTACGAGCCGATGATCGACAACGTGGTCGCGGTCAAGCGCAAGGAGGCCGAGGGCCAGTTCGACCTCTTCGGCGGCATGGGCGAGGAGACCAGCAGCGAGCCCGGCTTCGGGCTCGACGTGGAGTTCTCCACCGACGAGTGGGACAAGACCTATCTGCTCGCCCAGGAGCGGGAGATGCTCGGTCTGTACGTCTCCGACCACCCCCTCTTCGGTCTGGAGCACGTCCTCGCCGACAAGGCCGACGCGGGCATCTCCCAGCTCACCGGCGGCGAGCACGCCGACGGCGCGGTGGTCACCATCGGCGGCATCATCTCCGGCCTCCAGCGCAAGATGACCAAGCAGGGCAACGCCTGGGCCATCGCCACCGTGGAGGACCTCGCCGGCTCCATCGAGTGCATGTTCTTCCCGGCCACCTACCAGCTCGTGTCGACCCAACTCGTCGAGGACGCCGTGGTGTTCGTCAAGGGCCGGCTCGACAAGCGGGAGGACGTGCCCCGGCTCGTCGCCATGGAGCTGATGGTCCCGGACCTGTCCAACGTGGGCGCCAACGCTCCCGTGGTGCTCACCATCCCGGCGGTCAAGGTGACCCCGCCGATGGTCAGCCGCCTCGGCGAGATCCTCAGCCACCACAAGGGCGACAGCGAGGTCCGGATCATGCTCCAGGGCCCGCGCAAGACCACCGTGCTGCGCCTGGACCGGCACCGGGTCAAGCCCGACCCGGCCCTGTACGGCGACCTGAAGGTGCTCCTCGGCCCGTCCTGCCTGGCCGGCTGAGACCCGCACCGGGAACGCCGCGGTCACCGCGGCGGAAAGGGGGCGCACCCGGCACGGGTGCGCCCCTCACATGTGCCCGGGCTCCAACTGCCCTTTAGTTGTGGCCGAAGCTCTTCTGCTTCTTGCGCGCGCCCTCCGCCGGGCCGCCCTGGATGTGGGAGACCGGCGACTCGTGCTCCTCCGCCGGGGGCCGCTGCGGGTGCTCGCCCTGCTGCGCGCGGTTCTTCGGGCCGGCCTGCTTGCGGTTCTTGTTCTTGGCCATGGTGGTGCCTCCTGTGGGGGATCTAGGGGCCAGGGCCGGGACCAGATTCACATATGCCGACAACAGCCGCATGTCGGATAATTACCGTCTGTGACAGGGCGGGTGGACGGACGAGAACCGGAAACGCCACGCCGAAGATCGAGTTCGGGCCGTTAAGCTCCGCGCGGTCGGGCAGACTCGAAGCAAGTCCGAAGCAAAGCCTCCCGGGAAGAGGGTGAGTCGCGTGGACCGCTGCATCGTCCTGGTGGACGCCGGGTACCTGCTGGGCGCCGCCGCCAGCCTCCTCGCGGGTGAGCCCTCGCGGTCCCGGATCACCGTCGACCACACCGCGCTGATCCAGGCGCTGCGCGAACGGGCGGAGTCCGACACCGAGCGCCCGCTGCTGCGCATCTACTGGTTCGACGGCGCCCCCGACCGGGTTCCCCAGCCGGAGCACCGCCGGCTGCGCGTGATGCCCCGGGTCACCGTCCGGCTGGGCGCCCTGACCCGCAGCGACGGACGCTGGGCGCAGAAGGGCGTGGACGCCGCCATGCACGCCGAACTGACCGAACTGGCCCGCAACCGCGCCTGTTCCGACGTCGTCCTGGTCACCGGCGACGGCGATCTGCTGCCCGGCATGATGGCCGCCAAGGAGCACGGCGTCGCCGTCCACCTGTGGGCCGTGCAGGCCGCCGACGGCGACTACAACCAGTCCGAGGACCTGGTCGCCGAGGCCGACGAGCGGCGGGTGCTGGACCGCGCCTGGATCACCCAGGCCGTCCGCGCCAAGGAGCTGACCGGCGTGTGCCCCCCGCCGCCCGCGCCCCGCCCCGAGATCGCCGCGATCCTCTCCGCGCCCCTGCCCGAGTCCGCGCTCACGGCGGCCGAACGGCCCGCCGAACAGCCCGCGCACCCCCCGGCCGCCACGGCGACGCGGAACGGCACCCCCGAACGGGTCCCCGCGGCCAAGGGCGTCCCCACCCCCAAGGACCTGGCCGCGCTGCGCGCACCCGGCGCCCAGAGCGCGCAGCACCCGACGACCGCGACCCTGCGCTGGTCCTCCGACAAGGGCTGGGTCGACCGGCCGGGCGTGGCCGCCGAGCCCCCCGAGGCCGCCTCCCTGCCCACCCTGGCCCAGCTCACCACCGCCGAACAGCGGTGGGCCGACCGGGAGGAGGACATCACCACCGTCGGCGGCGATCCGTACGAGGTGGGGCAGGTCTTCGCCCGCCGCTGGATCTCCCGCCTCGGCGACCAGGGGCACTTGCAGCGCCTGTCGCAGATGTACCCGCGCATCCCGCACCGGATCGACGGCGAGCTGCTGCGGTACGCGGCCCGGTTCGGGCTGCTCGCGCACAAGGACGACCAGATCGACGAGCACGACCGTTACGCCATCCGGGCGGGGTTCTGGCGCGAGTTCGACATCCCGGCGGCCGCCGAACAGCACGCGCCCGCCGCCGACTGAAGCCGCGGGAGCCGCCCCCAAAGGCGAGTAAAGCGCCCGGACCCCGTACTCTCGTCCCTTGTGATGACGCGCGCGGGAGAGGCACTCGGGTACGACGCGGTCGTACGCGTGCGCGGGCTCGGCAAGACCTACCCGGCCGTCCGGGGGCGGCGCGGCACTCCCGGCACCCCCGAGGTGCGGGCCACCGACGGGGTGGAGCTGGACGTGCGGCGCGGCGAGGTGTTCGGGCTGCTCGGCCCGAACGGCGCCGGCAAGTCCACCCTCGTCCGGCAGCTCACCGGGCTGCTGCGGCCGGACACGGGCAGCGTGGAGATCCTCGGCCACGACATCGTCCGGCACCCCGAGCGGGCCGCCCGGATCCTCGCCTACCTCGGCCAGGAGTCCAGCGCCCTGGACGAGCTGACCGTCTCCCTCGCCGCCGAGACCACCGGACGCCTGCGCGGCCTGGACGTACGGCGGGCCCGGGCCGAACGGGACGCCGTGCTGGAGGAGCTGGGGCTGACCCCGATCGCCGGCCGGGCGCTGAAGAAGCTGTCCGGCGGGCAGCGGCGGCTCGCCTGCTTCGCCGCCGCCCTGGTGGGCCGGCGCCCGCTGCTCGTGCTGGACGAGCCGACCACCGGCATGGACCCGGTGGCCCGGCGCGCGGTGTGGGCGGCCGTGGACCGGCGGCGGGCCGAGCACGGCACGACCGTGCTGCTGGTCACCCACAACGTCATCGAGGCCGAGACGGTGCTGGACCGGGTCGCCGTGCTCGACCAGGGCCGGGTCATCGCCTGCGACACCCCCGCCGGGCTCAAGGCGCGGGTCGCCGGCGAGGTGCGGGTGGAGCTGGTGTGGCGCGAGCGGGCGCCGCTGGAGGTGCCCGAGGTGGCCGTGCTGCGCGAGCGGGCGGCGGAGTCCGGCCGGCGCTGGACGCTGCGGCTCGCGCCCGAGGAGGCCCGCGCCGTCGTCGCCACGGTGACCGGCGGGGCCGCCTTCGCCGCCCTGGACGACTTCACGCTCGCCACGCCCAGCCTGGAGGACGTCTATCTCGAGCTGGGCGGGGCGGCCCGGCAGGGACTGGTGAGGGCGTGAGCGAACGGGCCCCGCAGCGCGTCGGGGTCTGTGCCGCCGCCGTAGGGAAGAGGAGCAGCTCGTCGTGAGTGTCGTACCCGCCGAGGTCCTGCCCGGCGGCCCCCGGGCCGTACCGGAGCCGGCGCCGCACGCGGCCGAGCTCGGGCCGCGTGCGCGGCTGTGGCCGTCGCTGGTGGCCGTCTACCGGGCGCAGCTGTCCCGGGCCCGGGTGGCACGGATCCCGCTGCTGTTCGTGGCGACCTTCCAGTCCGTCGGCATCGCCGTGATGATGCGCGGGGTGGTCGACAGCGGCCACGAGGCCCAGTCCGTGGTGGCCGGGTCGTCGGTGCTGGTCGTCGCCTACGTGGCGCTGAACCTGCTGTCGCAGTACTTCGGGCAGCTGCGGGCCAGCGGCGGACTCGACCACTACGCCACACTGCCGGTGCCGCCGGCGGCGGTGGTGCTGGGCGCGGCGGCGGCCTACGCCTCCTTCACCGTGCCGGGCACCCTGGTCACCGCCGTCTTCGGCTGTGTGCTGTTCGGGCTGCCGCTGACCAACCTGTGGGTCCTGCTGGCCGTCATCCCGCTCGCCGGGGCCGCGCTGGCCGGGCTCGGCGCCGCCTGCGGGCTGCTCGCGCCCCGGCCGGAGCTGGCCACGCTGCTCGGCCAGCTGGGCATGTCGGCGGCGCTGCTGCTGGGCGTGCTGCCGGCCGACCGGATGCCCCAGGCGGTCCGGCTGGCCCGCGACCTGCTGCCCTCGACCTACGGCGTGGAGGCGTACGCGCGCACCTTCGGGGACCATCCCGACTGGGTGCTGGTCCTGGTTGACCTGGGCGTGTGCGCGGGCGTCGGCGTCATCTCGCTGGCCGTGGCGACCCGGGCCTACCGCAGGGCCGCCGTCCGGTGACGCGGCGCACAGCGCGACCTGGCACGATGGCAGGGTGACCGCACCGTTGACTCCACCGCCGCACGACGACTCCGCGCACCAGGTCTGGCAGGCCCCGCCCCCCGCGGGGCACGGGCGGGACGGGGACGGTCCCGGGATGCGGACGGAGCTGCGGGAGGCCGCCGTCATCACGGTGGCGCTGGTGCTCGCCGGGGTGCTGCTGGGGCTGCTGTGGTGGTGGCTGGCACCGCGGGTGCCGCTGGTCGGCGACGTGCTGGACAGGAACTGGGTCGTCTATCTGAAGGACAGCGAGGGCGAACAGGCCGTCGGGGTCGACGGAACGTTCACTCTGCTGGGGCTCGGCTTCGGTCTTCTCAGCGCGGTCGTCGTCTTCCTGCTGCGCCGGCGCGGCGGAGTGCCCCTGGTGGTCGCGCTCGGCCTCGGGGGCCTGCTCGGGTCCCTGCTGGCCTGGCGGCTCGGGATGTGGCTCGGCCCCGACGCGGACGTGCTGGCGCACGCCCGGGCCGTCGGCGAGGGCGTGACCTTCCCGGCGCCGCTGAAGCTGTCGGCGAAGGGCGCGCTGCTGGCCTGGCCGCTCGCCGCGCTGCTCGCCCACCTGGGGCTCACCGGGCTGTTCGGCCCCCGGGACCCCGAGACGCCGTAACGGCCCGGCCGGTCAGCCCTTCCCGATCGGCGCCAGGACCGCGTCCGTCAGCTCGGCCAGGTCCTTCGGGGCCAGTTCGACCTCCAGGCCCCGGCGGCCCGCCGAGACGCAGATCGTGGGGTGGGCCCCGGCCGAGTCGTCGAGGACCGTGCGGAGCTTCTTGCGCTGGCCGAGCGGGGAGATGCCGCCGCGGACGTAGCCCGTGGTGCGCTCGGCGAGCGCCGGGTCGGCCATCGCCGCCCGCTTGCCGCCCACCGCCGCCGCCAGGGCCTTCAGGTCCAGCGAGCCGGCCACCGGGACCACGCCGACCACCAGGGAGCCGTCCACCTCGGCCACCAGCGTCTTGAAGACCCGGTCGGGGGAGACGCCCATGGCCTCGGCCGCCTCCTCGCCGTAGGACGGGTGGGAGGGGTCGTGGTCGTAGGCGTGGACGGTGAAGTCCACGCCCGCCGCCGTCAGGGCCACCGTCGCGGGCGTACCCCCGGACTGCTGCTTCTTCGGCTTCTTCGCCATGCTCGCGCTCCCCGGTCCCTCAGTTCAGGCTCGTCGGCGTCCGCGTCAGCTCGAACGCGGGCAGCGACGGCAGGCTGCGGATGATCGACGTCTCCGCGCGCAGGAGTCTCAGCTCGTCCCGCAGCCGGGAGGCGGTGTCCGGGGCCTGGAGCAGCCGCTGCTTGGTCGGCGTGTCGTGCACCATGGCCGCGGCCACCAGGTACGACACCACGCCCGGGTCGTCCGGCAGCTCCGTGCCGCCGGACAGCGAGCGTTCCCGGGCGCCCGCCAGCCGCTTCTGATAGCGGCGGAAGGACCGCAGGACGTCCTCGGCCAGCGCGCCGGCCTCGTCCCCGGGCTCCTCCGCCAGCTCCTCCAGCTCCGCGGTCAGATACGGGCCGGCGGCGTCCACGGACAGCAGCCGCACCCGGGTCGTGCCGGTCGCCAGCACCTCGAAGGTGCCGTCGGACCGTTCCCGGATCGTCGCCGCGTCCGCCACGCACCCCACCCCGTGGAAGGCCCGCAGCGGGTCGGCGCCGAAGCCGGCGGCCGGGCCCCGTTCGGGCTGTGCGGTGGGATCGGGCATGCCCGGGGCGCTCGGCGCGACCTCGTGGCCGTCCCGGATGGCGACGACGGCGAACCGGCGCGGTTCGTCCTCGGGGGCCTTCAGCAGATCGCGCATCATGGCGCGATACCGCTCCTCGAAGACGTTCAGCGGCAGTACGAGACCCGGGAAAAGCACCGAGTTCAGCGGAAAGAGCGGCAGACGGACGGTGGTCACGGCGCCCCAGCCTAGTGGTCCGCGGCGCGGACGTGTCCGCCGTGGCCGCCACCGGGCTCCGGCGGCGCCCCCAGCAGCCCGGCCAGGACGCTCCGCGGAGCCGCCGTCTCCAGGTGCTCGCGCAGCCGCAGGAAGTGGCCGAGCGGGTCCTCGGAGAACCGGTCCCAGGGGAACGACGTGGCGTACGGGCCGATCAGCCGGAGCTGGCCGCGGGCGTCCTCGAAGCGCTCCAGCCGCAGCAGGAGGTACAGCAGCTTGTTGCGCACCTCGGCCGGCGCCGGATCGGCCGCCGGCAGGCGCGCGGACAGCGCCATCGCCCGGTCGGCCGCCGCGTCCAGCCGGGCGCGCGGCACCGTCGCGCCGCAGCCGTCGGTCAGATAGCCGAAGGCCGCGCGGGCGGGCAGCGCCTGGACCAGCGAGTCGGCCGGGGCGTCCTGCGCGGCCCGGTCGGCGAAGTCGAAGCACTCGCGGTGCGAACCGTGCCAGGAGGCGGCCAGATAGCGCAGGGCGGCCACATGGCAGCCGTAGTGGTGCGGCGCGCGCCGGACGGCCGCCTCCCACAACTCCTCGAAGTAGCGGTGCCCGGCCCGGGTGCCGCGCGCGTGGTCGAGCGCGATCCGCCAGGGCACCGGGTCGCGGTCGTCGGCGCGGGCGGCGGCGGTGATCAGCGGGCTCACCTCGCGCAGCAGCTCGGCCCGGGCCGGCGAGGGCCAGGCGCGGTCCACCGCCAGCTGGGCCCCGACCAGCAGCGCGCCGGCGTCGCCGGGGGCGGCGGCGCGCCACTCCTCGTACCACTCCGGGCGCGAGCGGGCGAAGGCGGCCAGGCGGCGGGCGTACCGGTCCCGGTGCTCCCAGTCGGCCGCCGCCCGGGTCTCGGCGAGCAGGCCGGCGGCGACGGCGTACTCGCCCCGGCCGGCCGCGACGAGCGCGGGCGAGAGGCGGTCGTCGGGCGCGTCGAGCACGGCCTCCTCCGCGGCCGGTGGCCGGTGGGCCGGGCGCGCGGGGCGTTTGGTCATCCGGCGGGCGGGGCGGATGAACGAGGGCAGCAGAGCCATGGTGCCGACCATTGAAAGTCCGCAGGTCGGGGCGGCGCCAGAGGGGCAAGGCAAGTCGTGGAAGGTTGTACGACCGACGGTAAAGGTGCTGTAAAGGGTGAATGTGCGTCTTGTGCGGAGGTGGTGAACTTGTGCGGGTGCGGTGAGGGTGACGGTGTCTTCCGGAGCGGCACACTCCGCGTTCCCGGGGACTCCGCCGCCCGCCGGGAACGCCCGTCGCCGGCCCGTCAGCTCCGGCGCAGCAGCCGGGTCGCGCCCGCCGCCACCGTGGTCGCCAGGACCCACCCGGCGAGCACCATCGCCGTCGCCAGCCACTGCCAGCCGCCGCGCAACTGCCACTGCCCCACCTGGCCGAGGTCGATCACCGGCAGCAGCAGGTCCAGCGTGAACAGCGCCGGGCTCCACTCGGGATGGCCGCCGGAACCCATCGGCGGATGGTGGGCGTGCGCGAACGCCAGCGTGCCCGCCGCCCACAGCACCGCCATCCAGACCGCGGCCCGGCCCGGACGGTAGCCGTAGGCCACCGTCCAGTCCTGCGCGAACCCCCAGACCTTGGCGGCCGGCGGCAGCGTCTCGCGCCGCCGGCGCTGCTTGGCGAGCAGCACCTCGCGCGCGTCCTCGTCCTCCCCGGCGGAGCGCAGCACCGAGGCCAGCCGCTCGTACGGCTCCGGCGCGTACTCGGCGGTGGCCGCCGCCACCCAGTCCAGGCGCCGGGTCAGCGGGAACGGGCCCTGCGGCACCAGGTTCTCGTAGGTGAACCCGCCCATGTGCAGACTGCCCGCCTCCGGCCAGCTGCTCGCGCGGTCCACCAGGTTCACCACCCGCGCGCCCGACAGGAGCACCTTGCCGCGCTGCGGCTTGTCCGCGAGGAAGCGCAGCTCCGGCGTCTGCACCCGGCGCAGCGACAGCTCCTGGTCGTCGGTGAGGGAGAACCGGGCCCGCTCCAGGTCGACGGCGTCCCCGAACCGCCCGTCGTCCAGCCGCACCCCGCCCCGGCACTCGAACCGCTGGATGCGCGTCCCGTGCGCGGGCGTGGTGCCGCTCAGCGCCGGGCCGCCCACCCCGGCCGGGGTCAGATAGAGGGTGCGCTCGACCGTGAGCTGGGGGGCGTTCAGGGCGAACCGGGCGTAGGGGTTGGCGAGTCTCGCGCCCCGGAAGCTGAGCGAGCCGCCGACCTGGGCGCCGCGCAGGCTCAGCTCGCCGTGCGACTCCAGCAGCTCCGCCTGGAGGTCCTGGCCGACGGTCATGCCGTCCGCCGCGATCGACCGGTTGCCGCGGTCGCGGTACACGATGGCCTGGTTGAGCAGCAGATCGGTGCCGATGTGCGCGTCGGTCAGCCGGACGCCGTTCTGGAACCGGCAGCGCGGCAGGTGCAGATCGCCCTCCGTGTGCACCCGGGCCGCCTCCAGGCGCGGCGCCGCGCAGTCCACCAGGCGCACGGTCGTGAACCGGGCCTCGGGCAGCCGGACCTCCTGGTCGAAGCGGCAGCCCGTCAGTTCGACGTACGGCGTCACCTGGCCACCGGCCAGATCCAGCACCCCGGCGATCCGTACGCCGACGAGTTTCAGCGCGGACACCCGGCCGGCCAGCGCCGGCGGGCCGTCCAGCAGCAGCCAGCAGACGATGCGGGCGCGCACGGTCCGCTCCGGGCCCCAGGGATGCCCGCCGTGCGGATCGTCCGCGGCGAAGTCACCGCTGCTCAGGTCGTACACGCTGCCGTTGCGGAAGGCCTGCCACATGCCCGCCTCGGTCGCGGTCAGGTCGTCCGGCAGGTCCCCTTCGCTGATGCGGACGCCGGCTCCCTCGGTCACCGCTCTCCTCTCTCCGTGCCACGCGTTTCGTACAGCCGTTCATGCCCGCTGCGTGACCTGTCGAACACCGCACGTGAAGGGGATCTTCCGGGTTCCGGCCACTCTCTGTACCGGCCATTGGCCCAGGAGAAGCCGGCTCACGGGGGGCGGCGGACCGGTTTCCGGGCCCCGGCGCACCCGTTCGCGCCCACGGTGGGCCAGCCATTGGCCCACGCTCTGTATCAGCCACTGATACGCGCGGACGGGCCGCGACGGCGGTCTGAGAGAATTGGGACTGTGATTTCCCGAATCGATCTGCGCGGCGACGCCCTTCCCGAGGGCCCCGCCCTGCGCGACCTGCTGCCCCGAGCCGACTTCGACGTTCAGGCCGCCTTGGAGAAGGTGCGTCCGATCTGCGAGGCCGTGCATCATCGTGGCGACGCGGCGCTGATCGACTTCGCCGAGAAATTCGACGGAGTACGGCTGGAAAACGTCCGTGTCCCGGCGCACGCGCTCACCGACGCGCTCGCCGCCCTCGACCCGGCCGTGCGCGCCGCCCTGGAGGAGTCCATCCGCCGGGCCCGGCTCGTCCACCGCGCCCAGCGCCGTACGACCCACACCACCCAGGTCGTCCCGGGCGGCTCGGTCACCGAGAAGTGGGTGCCGGTCGAGCGGGTCGGGCTGTACGCGCCCGGCGGCCGCTCGGTGTACCCGTCCTCCGTCGTGATGAACGTGGTGCCCGCCCAGGAGGCCGGCGTCGAGTCCATCGCGCTCGCGTCCCCGGCCCAGGCCGAGTTCGGCGGCCTGCCGCACCCGACGATCCTGGCCGCCTGCGCCCTGCTCGGCGTGGACGAGGTGTACGCCGCGGGCGGCGCCACCGCCGTCGCGATGTTCGCGTACGGCACCGAGTCCTGCCCGCCCGCGAACATGGTCACCGGCCCCGGCAACATCTGGGTCGCCGCCGCCAAGCGCTACTTCACCGGCAAGATCGGCATCGACGCCGAGGCCGGCCCGACCGAGATCGCGATCCTCGCCGACGACACCGCCGACCCGGTGCACGTGGCCGCCGACCTGATCAGCCAGGCCGAGCACGACCCGCTCGCGGCGGCCGTCCTGGTCACCGACTCCGCCGAGCTGGCCGAAGCGGTGGAGAAGGAGCTGGCACCGCAGGTCGCGGCCACCAAGCACGTCGACGACCGGATCGTGCCCGCCCTGGCGGGCCGGCAGTCCGCGATCGTCCTCGTGGACGGCGTCGAGGAGGGCCTGAAGGTGGTCGACGCCTACGGCGCCGAGCACCTGGAGATCCAGACGGCCGACGCCGCCGCGGTCGCCGACCGGGTCCGCAACGCGGGCGCGATCTTCATCGGCCCCTGGGCCCCCGTCTCCCTCGGCGACTACGCGGCCGGGTCCAACCACGTCCTGCCCACCGGCGGCTGCGCCTGCCACTCCTCGGGCCTGTCCGTCCAGTCCTTCCTGCGCGGCATCCACATCGTGGACTACACCCGGGACGCCCTCGCCGAGGTCGCCCACCACGTGGTGACGCTGGCGGAGGCGGAGGACCTGCCGGCGCACGGCGCGGCGGTCAAGGCACGGTTCGGCTGGAAGGTACCCGAGAGCAAGTGACAGGCATCGACGATCTGCCCGTACGGGACGAGCTGCGCGGCAAGTCCCCCTACGGCGCGCCCCAGCTGGACGTGCCCGTACGGCTGAACACCAACGAGAACCCCTACCCGCTGCCCGAGGCGCTGGTCGAGCGGATCGCGGAGCGGGTGCGCGAGGCCGCCCGCGATCTGAACCGCTACCCCGACCGGGACGCGGTCCGGCTGCGCACCGAGCTGGCCGAGTACCTGACGAAGACCGGCGGGTACCCCCTCGCCATCGAGAACGTCTGGGCCGCCAACGGCTCCAACGAGGTCATCCAGCAGCTGCTGCAGACCTTCGGCGGGCCGGGCCGCACGGCCATCGGCTTCGAGCCGTCGTACTCGATGCACGCGCTCATCGCGCGCGGCACCGGCACCGGCTGGATCTCCGGTCCGCGCGGCGAGGACTTCACCATCGACCTCGCCGCCGCCGAGCGCGCCATCGCCGAGCACCGGCCGGACGTCGTCTTCGTCACCACCCCCAACAACCCCACCGGCAACGCGGTCCCGCCGGAGACGGTGCTCGCGCTGTACGAGGCGGCGCAGGCGGCCAAGCCGTCCATGGTGATCGTGGACGAGGCGTACGTCGAGTTCAGCCACGGCGCCTCGCTGCTGCCGCTGCTGGAGGGCCGCCCGCACCTGGTGGTCTCCCGCACGATGTCCAAGGCGTTCGGCGCCGCCGGCCTGCGCCTCGGCTACCTGGCCGCGCACCCGGCCGTCGTCGACGCCGTCCAGCTGGTCCGGCTGCCGTACCACCTGTCGGCCGTCACCCAGGCGACCGCTCTGGCCGCCCTGGAGCACACCGACACCCTGCTCGGCTACGTCGAGCAGCTGAAGGCCGAGCGGGACCGGCTGGTCGCCGAGCTGCGCGCGATCGGCTACGAGGTCACCGAGTCCGACGCCAACTTCGTGCAGTTCGGCCGGTTCGCCGACGCCCACGAGGCCTGGCGGAAGATCCTCGACCGGGGCGTGCTGGTCCGGGACAACGGCGTACCGGGATGGCTGCGGGTGTCCGCCGGCACCCCGGAGGAGAACGACGCGTTCCTCGACGCGGTACGGGAAGTCAAGAAGGAGCAGAGTTCATGAGCCGCGTTGGACGCGTGGAGCGCACCACCAAGGAGACCTCGGTGCTGGTCGAGATAGACCTCGACGGCACCGGCCGCACCGACATCGCCACCGGCGTCGGCTTCTACGACCACATGCTCGACCAGCTCGGCCGGCACGGCCTGTTCGACCTGACCGTGAAGACCGACGGCGACCTGCACATCGACTCCCACCACACCATCGAGGACACCGCCCTCGCGCTGGGCGCCGCCTTCAAGCAGGCCCTCGGCGACAAGGTGGGCATCTACCGCTTCGGCAACTGCACGGTCCCGCTGGACGAGTCCCTCGCCCAGGTCACCGTCGACCTGTCCGGCCGCCCCTACCTCGTGCACACCGAGCCCGAGAACATGGCACCCATGATCGGCGCGTACGACACGACGATGACCCGGCACATCCTGGAGTCCTTCGTCGCCCAGGCGCAGATCGCGCTGCACGTGCACGTGCCCTACGGCCGCAACGCCCACCACATCGTGGAGTGCCAGTTCAAGGCGCTGGCCCGGGCGCTCAGGTACGCCTCCGAGCGCGACCCGCGCGCGGCCGGCATCCTCCCGTCGACGAAGGGCGCGCTGTAACCCATGACCGGTCTGTCGACCCTTCTGATCGTCGTCGGCCTCTTCCTGGTCGGCGGCATCATCTCCTTCGTCAAGCAGAAGATGCCCACCAGCCTGATCGTGCTGCTCTCGATCGGCGCGGCCCTGTGCCTGGTGGCGGGCGTCATGCGGCTGGAGGTGTGGAATTGAGCACCGAGAAGGCCAAGAAGGTCGTCGTCTTCGACTACGGCTTCGGCAACGTCCGCTCCGCCGAACGCGCCCTCGCCCGCGTGGGCGCCGACGTCGAGATCACCCGTGACTTCGACAAGGCGATGAACGCCGACGGGCTGCTGGTGCCGGGCGTCGGCGCGTTCGACGCCTGCATGAAGGGCCTGCGCGACGCGCGCGGCGACTGGGTCGTGGACCGCCGGCTGTCCGGCGGGCGCCCGGTCATGGGCATCTGCGTCGGCATGCAGATCCTGTTCGCGCGCGGCATCGAGCACGGCGTGGAGGCCGAGGGCCTGGACGAGTGGCCCGGCACGGTCGAGCCGCTCCAGGCCGACGTGGTGCCCCACATGGGCTGGAACACCGTGGACGCCCCGGCCGGCTCACGGCTGTTCGCGGGCCTGGACGCCGGCGCCCGCTTCTACTTCGTGCACTCCTACGCCGTCCACGAGTGGTCCCTCGAGGCCCACAACCCGGTGATCGAGGCCCCGAAGGTCACCTGGACGACGCACGGCAAGCCGTTCGTGGCGGCGGTGGAGAACGGCGCCCTGTGGGCCACCCAGTTCCACCCCGAGAAGTCCGGCGACGCCGGAGCCCAGCTCCTCACCAACTGGATCGGAACCCTGTAGACCATGGCCAAGCTCGAACTGCTTCCCGCCGTCGACGTCCGTGACGGCCAGGCCGTCCGCCTCGTGCACGGCGAGTCCGGCACCGAGACCTCCTACGGCTCCCCGCTGGAGGCCGCCCTCGCCTGGCAGCGCGCCGGCGCGGAGTGGCTGCACCTGGTCGACCTGGACGCCGCGTTCGGCACCGGGGACAACCGCGCGCTGATCGCCGAGGTCGCCGGGGCCATGGACATCAAGGTGGAGCTGTCCGGCGGCATCCGCGACGACGACACCCTCGCCGCCGCCCTCGCCACGGGCTGCACCCGGGTGAACCTCGGCACGGCCGCCCTGGAGACCCCCGAGTGGGTCGCCCGGGTCATCGCCGAGCACGGCGACAAGATCGCCGTCGGCCTGGACGTCCGCGGCACCACCCTGCGCGGCCGGGGCTGGACCCGCGACGGCGGCGACCTCTACGACACGCTGGACCGCCTGAACAAGGAGGGCTGCGCCCGCTACGTCGTCACCGACATCGCCAAGGACGGCACGCTCCAGGGCCCGAACCTGGAGCTGCTGCGCAACGTGTGCGCGGCGACCGACCGCCCGGTGGTCGCCTCCGGCGGCGTCTCCTCCCTGGACGACCTGCGCGCCCTCGCCGGCCTGGTGCCCCTCGGTGTCGAGGGCGCCATCGTAGGGAAGGCGCTGTACGCGAAGGCGTTCACCCTGGAAGAGGCCCTGGAGGCTGTGTCGTCATGACGTCCGAAACCGTACGGCGTGTGCAGAGCGGAAGTCCCTGGGAAGAGTCCTTCGGTTTCGCACGCGCCGTGGCGGCGGGCGACCGGGTGCTGGTGGCGGGCACGACGTCCTTCAAGGGGACGGTGCTGTACGGCGAGGGCGACCCGTACGAACAGGCCAAGGTGGCCTTCACCGGCGCCCTGGAGGCGATCGCGGAGTTCGGCCTCGGCATCGAGTCCGTGATCCGTACACGGATGTACCTGACCCATGCGCGGGACGTGGACGCCGTCGGCCGGGCCCACCAGGAGCTGTTCGGCTCCGTGCGGCCGGTCTCGACCCTGCTGGTCGTCGAGGGCTTCGTCGACCCGCGCATCCTGGTCGAAGTGGAACTAGAAGCATTCAGAGGAGCCTGAGCAGTCATGACCCTGGCGGTCCGAGTCATCCCCTGCCTGGACGTGGACAACGGCCGGGTCGTCAAGGGCGTGAACTTCCAGAACCTGCGGGACGCGGGTGACCCCGTCGAGATGGCCAAGGTGTACGACGCCGAGGGCGCCGACGAACTGACGTTCCTGGACATCACCGCGTCCTCCGGCGACCGGGAGACGACCTACGACGTGGTGCGCCGCACCGCCGAGCAGGTGTTCATCCCGCTGACGGTCGGCGGGGGCGTGCGTACCGCCGAGGACGTGGACAAGCTGCTGCGCGCGGGCGCCGACAAGGTGGGCGTGAACACCGCCGCGATCGCCCGTCCCGACCTGATCCGCGAGATCGCGGAGCGCTTCGGCCGCCAGGTGCTGGTCCTGTCGGTGGACGCCCGCCGCACCCCGGAGGGCACCTTCGAGGTCACCACCCACGGTGGCCGGCGCGGCACCGGGCTCGACGCGGTGGAGTGGGCGCACCGGGCGGCGGAGCTGGGCGCGGGGGAGATCCTGCTGAACTCCATGGACGCGGACGGCACGAAGGACGGCTACGACCTGGAGCTGATCACGGCGGTGCGCGAGCACGTCACCGTCCCCGTGATCGCCTCCGGCGGCGCCGGCAAGCTCGCCGACTTCCCCCCGGCCGTCGAAGCGGGCGCCGACGCGGTCCTGGCCGCGTCCGTCTTCCACTTCGGCGACCTCCGCATCGGCGAGGTGAAGCAGACCCTCCGCGCGGCGGGACACCCCGTACGGTGACGCTGAGCCGACCTTGTCGGAGGCAGGAGGGTCGCGCCGGTTCGCGGCGCGGCCCTTCTTTCCTGTACACCGCCGGTTCCTTCCGGTAGGCGCATGCGGGTGTGGGCCCGGTCGTCCCCGCTCCGAGAACAGACTTCCGGGACGCGCCCGAGAAGGCCGCCGCGCACCTCGCGGCTGTTCCCGGAGCAGCGCGTGGAGAGGTACCGGGGACGTGCCCGCGAGGCCGCTCCGCCCCTGACCCCCGCCGCCGTCTCCGCCCCGCCTCCGCGCCCGAGAGGACACCCCCTCCGTGACCGCCACGCTCATACCGACCGCGTCCGTGCGCGCCCACCGCGACCCCAACGTGCTGCGCTGGCTCGGTGCCTACACCTCCTCGATGCTCGGCGACAACGTCTACTACCTCGCCCTGTCCTGGGCCGCCGTCCAGGCCGGCACCCCCGCGCAGGCCGGCCTCGTGATGTCCGTGAGCGCGCTGCCCCGGGCCGTGCTGATGCTCGGCGGAGGCGTGATCGCCGACCGGCTCGGCCCGAGAAGGGTCGTGATCGGCAGCGACGCCGTGCGCTGCGCCGCCGTCCTCGCCGCGGCCGCCCTGCTCTTCCTCACCCACCCCGGCCTGTGGCCCCTCGCCCTGCTCGCGTGCGTCTTCGGCACCGTCGACGCCGTGTTCATGCCGGCCGTGGGCGCCCTCCCGGCCCGGATCACCGGCAAGGACCAGCTCGCCCGCGTCCAGGGCCTGCGCGGCCTCGCCATCCGCGCCGCGAGCGTCGTCGGCGCCCCGCTCGGCGGCCTCGGCGTGGCCCTCGGCGGCGCCCCGGCGGCCTTCGCCCTCGCCGGAGCGCTCATCGCGCTCTCGCTGCCCCTGCTGCTGTCCGTGCGCGTACGGGACCTGCCCGCCGGTACCGAGCGCGCCACCACCGCCTGGGCCGACCTGAAGGCCGGACTGCGCCACGTCCGCCGGCACCGCGTCCTCGGCCCCCTCATGGTCGCCATCGCGCTCGGCGACCTCGGCTTCGTCGGCCCGCTGAACGTCGGCCTGACCCTGCTCGCCGACCACCGCGGCTGGGGCGCCGCGGGCATGGGCTGGATCCTGGCCGGGTTCGGCGCCGGCGCGGGCGCCGCCTCCCTGCTGCTCGCCGCCCGCGGCCGGCTGCCCCGCGCGGGACTGCTCACCGGGTGCGCGTGCGCCGCGGGCTCCGTGGCCGTCGGCGCCCTCGGCTTCGTCCCCGGCCTGGCCGCCGCCGTCGGCACCGCCCTGCTCGTCGGCCTGCTCACCGGACTCAGCGGCGCGCTGTGCGGCGCCCTGCTCCAGACCCAGGCCGACCCCGCCTACCTGGGCCGCGTCACCGCCGTCTCCAGCCTCGTCAGCCTCGGCCTCACCCCGCTGAGCATGCCCTTCGCCGCCGCCGCGACCGGCGCCTTCGGACTCGGCCCGGTCTACGCCGTCAGCGCCGCCGTCTGCGGACTCGGCGGCCTCGTCTTCCTCGCCGTACCGGCCCTGCGCCGCGCGGAACTCCCCGGCTGACGGACCCCGTCAGATGCCCAGCTGCTTCGACGCGTGCAACCGGTCGATCGCGTCCCCGTCCCCGTCCAGCTCCACCCTGGCCGCGCTCTGCCGCCCGTACGCGAACATCAGCAGCTCCGACGGCTCACCGGTCACCGTGACCACCGGCGTCCCCCGGTGCGCCACCACCGTCTGCCCGTCCGGGCGGCGCAGCACCAGCCCCGTCGGAGCGCCCTTGCCCAGCAGCCGCGCGGCCCGCTCCAGCCGCGACCACAGGGCGTCCTGGAACACCGGGTCCAGCTCGCGCCGGGTCCAGTCCGGCTGGGCGCGGCGGACGTCCTCCGTGTGGACGTAGAACTCGATGATGTTGGCCGCCTCGTCGACCTGCTTGAGCTGGAACGGCGAGAACCGCGGCGGCCCGGTGCGGATCAGCCGGATCAGCTCCTCGTACGGCTTCGCGGTGTACTCGGCCATCACCTTCTCCAGGCGCGGCGCGAGCTGCCTCACCAGCGTGCCGCCCGCCGCGTCCGGGCGGCGCTCGCGCACGATCACGTGCGCGGCGAGGTCCCGGGTCCGCCAGCCCGCGCAGAGGGTCTCGGCGTCCGGACCGGCGGTTTCCAAGAGATCGGCGAGCAACAGCCGTTCACGCTTGGCGAAGGTCGACATGAAGCCAGCCTACGACCAGGTGATCGCCCCGCCCACCCGTCGCCCCCGGGCGGGGCGCCTGCGGTGCCCCCGTGACCGCCCCGTGGACGCGCCGGGCCCGCTGCCGGCGCGGCGCGGCACAATGGCACGCATGACCAGTACGACCGGCAGCCCCCGGCCCAGCAGCCTCGACCCGGAGATCGCCGCGCGGCTCAAGCGCAGCGCCGACGGGCTCGTCCCCGCCATCGCCCAGCAGTACGACACCGGCGAGGTGCTCATGCTCGGCTGGATGGACGACGAGGCACTGCACCGCACGCTCACCACCGGCCGCTGCACCTACTGGTCGCGCAGCCGCCGGGAGTACTGGGTCAAGGGTGACACCTCCGGCCACGTCCAGCGGGTCAAGTCGGTCGCCCTGGACTGCGACGGCGACACCCTCCTGGTCAGGGTCGACCAGGTGGGCGCCGCCTGCCACACCGGCGCACGCACCTGCTTCGACGAGGACGTGCTCCTGAAGGACGCGGATTCCGCCGCTCCGGCGTCCGCTCAGTAAGGTCAGCCGCCATGGATCTCGAGACCTTCCGCAAGCTGGCCGGCGACCGGCGCGTCATCCCGGTCACCCGCAAGCTCCTCGCCGACGGCGACACGCCGGTCGCGCTCTACCGCAAGCTCGCCGCCGAACGCCCCGGCACCTTCCTGCTGGAGTCCGCGGAGAACGGCCGCTCCTGGTCCCGGTACTCCTTCGTCGGGGTCCGCAGCGCCGCCACCCTCACCGCCCGCGACGGGCAGGCCCACTGGATCGGCACCCCGCCCGTCGGCGTCCCCACGGACGGCGACCCCCTCGCCGTCCTGCGCGCCACCCTCCAGACCCTGCACACCCCGCACCAGGAGGGCCTGCCGCCCTTCACCGGCGGCATGGTCGGCTATCTGGGCTACGACATCGTCCGCCGCCTGGAGAAGATCGGCCCCGGCGAGCACGACGAGCTGCGGCTGCCCGAGCTGACCATGCTGCTGACCAGCGACCTCGCCGTGATGGACCACTGGGAGGGCTCGGTCCTGCTGATCGCCAACGCGATCAACCACAACGACCTGGACACCGGCGTCGACGAGGCCTACGCGGACGCCGTGGCCCGCCTGGACGCCATGGAGGCCGACCTCTCCCGCCCGGTCGCCCAGCCCCCGGCCCACCTGCCGCCCTCCGCCCTGCCCGAGTACACCGCCCGCTGGGGCGGCCCCGACTACCAGCGGGCCGTGGAGGACATCAAGGAGCGCATCCGCGCGGGCGAGGCCTTCCAGGTCGTGCCCTCCCAGCGCTTCGAGACCCCGTGCACGGCGAGCGCCCTGGACGTCTACCGGGTGCTGCGGGCCACCAACCCCTCGCCGTACATGTACCTCTTCCGCCTCGACGGCTTCGACGTCGTCGGCTCCTCCCCGGAGGCGCTGGTGAAGGTGGAGGACGGGCGCGCGATGGTCCACCCCATCGCCGGCACCCGGCACCGCGGGGCCACCCCGCAGGAGGACCAGGCGCTCGCCGAGGAACTGCTCGCCGACCCCAAGGAACGCGCCGAGCACCTGATGCTGGTCGACCTCGGCCGCAACGACCTCGGCCGGGTCTGCGAGCCCGGCTCGGTCGAGGTGGTCGACTTCATGTCCATCGAGCGCTACTCGCACGTGATGCACATCGTCTCCACCGTCACCGGCAGGGTCGCCCCCGGCCGCACCGCCTTCGACGTGCTCACCGCCTGCTTCCCGGCCGGCACCCTGTCCGGCGCCCCCAAGCCCCGCGCGATGCAGATCATCGACGAACTGGAGCCCTCCCGGCGCGGCCTGTACGGCGGCTGCGTCGGCTATCTGGACTTCGCCGGCGACTCCGACACCGCCATCGCCATCCGTACGGCGCTGCTGCGCGACGGCACCGCGTACGTCCAGGCCGGCGCGGGCGTCGTCGCCGACTCCGACCCGGTCGCCGAGGACCAGGAGTGCCGCAACAAGGCGGCGGCGGTGCTGCGGGCGGTGCACACGGCGAACCGCCTCGGGCGATAGGGCGCTTCTCATAGCAACCCCGGGTGACGGTTCGCCCGGGGTGCAGGCGATAGTGGAGTACGTGACTGCCGTACCTCCCCCTCGTACCGAAGCCGCCGCACCCGCCCGGTCCGGCCGGCGGAGCCTCGCCGCGGCCCTGCTGTTCGGCGCCCTCGGCGCGGCCGTGACGCTGCTCGCGACCCGGCAGCGCTGGGCGGACGGCACCGCGACGGTGGCCGGCGGCGCGTTCCCGCTGACGGCCAAGGGCAGCGACGTCACGGGCGTCCCCGCGGCCCTCGCCATAGTGGGCCTCGCCGCGCTCGTCGCGGTCTTCGCCGTCCGCCGGGCCGGCCGCCTCGTCGTCTCCGGGCTGCTCGCGCTGTCCGGCGCCGGCATCGCCGCAGCCGCCCTGGCGGCCGTCTCCGACGGCTCCGCGCTCGACGAGCGGGCCGCCGAGGTCAGCGGCGACAGCTCCGCCACGGTCCACGCGCTCACCCACACCGGATGGCCGTACGTCGCGGCCGCCGGCGGGCTGCTGATCCTGCTCGCCGGCCTGCTCGCCCTGCGCTACGGCCGCCTGTGGCCGGCGATGTCCGGCCGGTACGAACGCGGCGCCGCCCGCCCCCGGCGCACCGCCCGCCCGGCCGACCCGGAGCGCCCCGAGGAGATCTGGAAGGCCCTGGACCGGGGCGAGGACCCGACCGGCGCCTGAGCGGTCACGGCCGCCCCGGCGGTGTGGCGAACCAGACGCCACCCCCGCGTCCGGCGCGCCCGGGGCTACGCGACAATGGACGGCGAGCGTACGACGCGTAGGTACGACACGTACATGAGCAACAACGAGGAGCAAGTCATGGCGGGCAGCAGCCACGGCCACGGTCACACCCCGGCCGCCTGGACCGGAAGCATCATCGCCTTCATCGGTTTCTGCGTCGCGGGCGCCTTCATGGTGATGGCCCAGCCCGCCGGCTTCTGGGCCGGCATGGTGCTCACGGTCCTCGGCGGCGTGGTCGGCGGCATCATGCGCGCCATGGGCCTCGGCCAGCCGAAGCAGAACCACGCCGTGCGGCGGACCGCCGCGACCCCCGAGCCGGCCACCGCGGGCCACTGAGCCCGGGCTCTTCCGACAGGCGGTCCGGCATCCCAGGCGATGCGGACCGCCTTTCGCGTTCCCGGCGGGCGGTCCCGCACCGGGCGGGGCAGAATGCCCGCGTGAACGCCGACAGCCGTGCCCTCCCGTCGGAGGCGCCCCGCGGCGCCCCCCGCCCCGCGCCACCCCCCGCCCCCCTCGGCCCACCGCGCCCGGCGCCGGCTCCCGCGTCCCCGTCTCGGCGGCTCGCCGTACCCGTCGGGGTGTTCGCGGCCGTGGCCGGGGCCTTCGGGTACGTCGGCGCGGTCGACCCGAACGAACCCGGCCACTATCCGGTCTGCCCGCTGTACCTGCTCACCGGCCTGTACTGCCCGGGCTGCGGCGGGCTCCGCAGCGCGCACGCGTTCGCCCACGGCGACCTGCTCACCGCGCTGCGCGACAACGCCGCGGCCGTGGCCGCCTACCTGGGCTTCGCCGTACTGTGGACCCTCTGGATCGCGCGCGCCGCGCGCGGCCGGCCGCCGCGCACCGGCTCCGGCGCCGGCCCCGCGCACCTGTGGACCGTCGGCGTCCTGCTGCTGGCGTTCACCGTGCTCAGGAACCTGCCGTTCGGCGGCTGGCTCCGCCCGTGACGCGCCCGGGACGGATGTCCACGGAGTGGGACCGCCGTCAACCGGATGCGAGGCCACCGCACCGCGGCGGATACCATCGCATTGACCACGGCTTTCAGAGCCCGAAGGAACCACCGTCTGGAAGGGGGCCGCTCGCGTGAGTGTGCTCGACGAGATCATCGACGGAGTCCGTGCCGACCTCGCCGAGCGGCAGGCACGCGTCAGCCTCGACGAGCTCAAGGAGCGCGCGGCCAAGGCCCCCGCCGCCAAGGACGGGGTGGCCGCGCTCAAGGGCGACGGCGTCAAGGTGATCTGCGAGGTCAAGCGCTCCAGCCCCTCCAAGGGCGCGCTGGCCGCCATCGCCGACCCGGCCGCACTCGCCGCGGACTACGAGGCGGGCGGCGCGTCCGTCATCTCCGTCCTCACCGAACAGCGCCGCTTCGGCGGCTCGCTCGCCGACCTGGAGGCCGTGCGCGCCCGCGTGGACATCCCGGTGCTGCGCAAGGACTTCATCGTCACGTCGTACCAGCTGTGGGAGGCCCGCGCGTACGGCGCCGACCTCGCGCTGCTGATCGTGGCCGCCCTCGACCAGCCGGCCCTGGAGTCGCTGATCGAGCGCGCGGTGTCCATCGGCCTGACCCCGCTCGTCGAGGTCCACGACGAGGACGAGGTCGAGCGGGCGGTGGACGCGGGCGCCAAGGTCATCGGCGTCAACGCGCGCAACCTGAAGACGCTGGAGGTCGACCGCGGCACCTTCGAGCGGGTCGCCCCGGAGATCCCCGACCACCTGGTGAAGATCGCCGAGTCCGGCGTGCGCGGCCCGCACGACCTGATCGCCTACGCCAACGCCGGCGCCGACGCCGTCCTGGTCGGCGAGTCCCTGGTCACCGGCCGCGACCCGAAGGCGGCCGTGGCCGACCTGGTGGCGGCGGGCGAACACCCGGCACTGCGCCACGGCCGCGGCTGAATCCCGCTAGGCTGGCGCCGATGACTTTCACCACGACGACCCCGGACCGGCACGCGCGCCTGGCGCGCGGCTGCCGTCCGCGCGGCTGCCGCGCGCCCGCGCGCCGCGTCCACGGCCGCCGGGTGAGGTACGTCATCGGTGCCGAACCCGGGCAGGTGAACGGGCGTCGATGGCACCGTGCCCCTTAGGGGCGCGGGGAACTGCGCGACACGCCACGCACGGCACGCAGCCGACAGACGACCCGAGCCCCCACGGCGATCAGTTTTCCCACGAAACTCACCGTGAGGTATCCGCATGCCCAGCGAGTTCTTCATCCCCGACCCGGAGGGTCAGGTCCCCACGCCCGAAGGCTACTTCGGCGCGTTCGGCGGCAAGTTCATCCCGGAGGCCCTCGTCGCCGCCGTGGACGAGGTCGCCGTCGAGTACGACAAGGCCAAGCAGGATCCCGGGTTCGCCCGCGAACTCGACGACCTGCTGGTCCACTACACCGGCCGCCCGTCGGCGCTCACCGAGGTCCCCCGCTTCGCCGAACATGCCGGCGGCGCCCGCGTGTTCCTCAAGCGCGAGGACCTCAACCACACCGGCTCCCACAAGATCAACAACGTGCTCGGCCAGGCCCTGCTCACCAAGCGCATGGGCAAGACCCGGGTCATCGCCGAGACCGGAGCCGGCCAGCACGGCGTCGCCACGGCCACCGCCTGCGCGCTGTTCGGCCTGGACTGCACCATCTACATGGGCGAGGTCGACACCCGGCGGCAGGCCCTGAACGTGGCCCGGATGCGCATGCTCGGCGCCGAGGTCGTCGCCGTGAAGTCCGGCAGCCGCACCCTGAAGGACGCCATCAACGAGGCGTTCCGGGACTGGGTCGCCAACGTCGACCACACCCACTACCTGTTCGGCACGGTCGCCGGCCCGCACCCCTTCCCGGCCATGGTCCGCGACTTCCACCGGGTCATCGGCGTCGAGGCCCGCCGCCAGCTGCTGGAGCGCGCCGGGCGCCTCCCGGACGCGGCCGTCGCCTGCGTCGGCGGCGGCTCCAACGCCATCGGCCTCTTCCACGCCTTCATCCCCGACGAGGGCGTCCGCCTGATCGGCTGCGAGCCGGCCGGCCACGGCGTCGAGACCGGCGAGCACGCGGCCACCCTCACCGCCGGCGAGCCCGGCATCCTGCACGGCTCCCGCTCCTACGTCCTCCAGGACGACGAGGGCCAGATCACCGAGCCGTACTCCATCTCGGCCGGCCTGGACTACCCGGGCATCGGCCCGGAGCACTCCTACCTCAAGGACTCCGGCCGCGGCGAGTACCGCGCGGTCACCGACGACGCGGCGATGCGGGCACTGCGCCTGCTGTCGCGCACCGAGGGCATCATCCCGGCCATCGAGAGCGCCCACGCCCTGGCCGGCGCCCTGGAGGTCGGCCGGGAACTGGGCCAGGACGGCCTGATCGTCGTCAACCTGTCCGGCCGCGGCGACAAGGACATGGACACCGCCGCGCGCTACTTCGGCCTGTACGACACCGACGCCGAGGTCGCGGCCGACGCCGCCGACACCGCCGAGATCGAGGGGGACGCCAAGTGAGCGGGAACATCCAGCTGCTGTCGGACACCCTCGCGGGCGCCCGGGCCGAGGGCCGCTCCGCGCTCATCGCCTACCTCCCGGCCGGGTTCCCGACCGTGGACGGCGGCATCGACGCGGTCAAGGCCGTCTTGGAGGGCGGCGCGGACGTGGTCGAGGTCGGCCTGCCGCACAGCGACCCGGTCCTGGACGGCCCGGTCATCCAGACCGCGGACGACATCGCCCTGCGCGGCGGCGTGCGGATCGCCGACGTGATGCGCACGGTCCGCGAGGCGTACCAGGCCACCGGGAAGCCGATCCTGGTCATGACCTACTGGAACCCCATCGACCGCTACGGCGTCGAGCGCTTCACCGCCGAGCTGGCCGAGGCGGGTGGTGCCGGCTGCATCCTGCCCGACCTGCCGGTGCAGGAGTCGGCGCTCTGGCGCGAGCACGCCGAGAAACACGGCCTGGCGACGATCTTCGTCGTGGCGCCGAGCAGCAAGGACACGCGGCTCGCCGAGATCACCGCGGCGGGCAGCGGTTTCGTCTACGCCGCCTCCCTCATGGGCGTCACCGGCACCCGCGAGTCCGTCGGCGAGCAGGCCCAGGACCTGGTCCGGCGCACCCGCGCGACCGGCACCGGCCTGCCCGTCTGCGTCGGCCTCGGCGTCTCCAACCGGGCCCAGGCCGCCGAGGTCGCCGGCTTCGCCGACGGTGTGATCGTCGGCTCGGCGTTCGTGAAGCGGATGCTGGACGCGCCCGACCACGCCTCCGGTCTCGCGGCGGTCCGCGAGCTGGCCGGGGACCTGGCGAAGGGCGTGCGCGGACAGGCGTGACGGACGGGCACGCGGGACCGCCGTGTCCCGTACCGCATGATTCGGTCACTCGAACGGGTGGACCTCGGACCGGGGAGGCGCGCTGCGCCTCCCCGGTTCGTTCTGGGGGTGTGAGCGAGAAGAACCGTGACGGAAAGCGCACCGCCCGGGAGCGGCTGGCGGTCGAGCGCGAGAAGCAGAGGTCCGCGGACAAGCGACGGCGGGCGCTGATCGTGGGCGCGAGCGTCGTCTGCGTCCTGGGCCTGGCGGCGGTGATCGGCGTCGTCGCCGCGAACGCCGGCAAGGACAAGAGCACCGACGCGGGCCCGGCCGTGGCCCCCTCGGGCGCGCAGGGCAAGGACAGCCTCGCCATCCCGGTCGGCGAGGACGGCGCCAAGTCGACGCTCACCGTCTGGGAGGACTTCCGCTGCCCGGCCTGCCAGGCCTTCGAGGTGGCGTACCGGCCGACGCTGCACGAACTCGCCGACGCCGGCAAGCTCAGGGTCGAGTACCACCTGGTCCGGCTGATCGACGGCAACCTCGGCGGCACCGGTTCGCTGCGCGCCGCCAACGCCGCGGCCTGCGCCCAGGACGCCGGGAAGTTCCGTGACTACCACGACGTGCTGTTCGCCGGCCAGCCCAAGGAGACCGACGACGCCTTCGCGGACAACGACACGCTGATCCGGCTGGCCGGCAAGGTGAAGGGCCTGGACACGCCCGCCTTCCGCACGTGCGTGAAGAACGGCACGCACGACGGCTGGGTGGACAAGTCCCACCAGGCGTTCAAGTCCGGCGACTTCGGCGGCACACCGACGGTGCTGCTCGGCGGCAAGAACATCTACCAGGACCGCACGATGACCCCGGCCAAGCTCAAGCAGATGGTGGAGGCGGCCGACCGGGGCTGAGCGTTTCACCCCGCCCCGTTATGGACCCGTAGCCGGGCTGCTTGCCGTCCCCACGGCCCGGCACGGTAGCGTCGGACCTGCCATGAACCTTGCCTACATCCCCAGCCCGTCGCACGGGGTGCTGTACCTCGGCCCCATCCCGCTGCGCGGCTACGCCATCTGCATCATCATCGGCGTCTTCGTTGCCGTCTGGCTCGGCAACAAGCGCTGGATCGCCCGCGGCGGGCAGTCCGGCACGGTCGCCGACATCGCCGTCTGGGCCGTGCCGTTCGGCCTGGTCGGCGGCCGGCTCTACCACGTGATCACGGACTACGAGCTGTACTTCAGCGAGGGCCGTGACTGGGTGGACGCCTTCAAGGTGTGGGAGGGCGGCCTGGGCATCTGGGGCGCCATCGCGCTCGGCGCGCTCGGCGCGTGGATCGGCGCGCGGCGCCGGGGCATCCCCATGCCCGCCTACGCCGACGCCGTGGCACCCGGCATCGCGTTCGCGCAGGCCGTCGGCCGCTGGGGCAACTGGTTCAACCAGGAGCTGTACGGCCGGGAGACCCACGTTCCCTGGGCGCTGCACATCACCTCCGCCGAGGGCGGCCGGGTGCCCGGGTACTACCACCCGACGTTCCTCTACGAATCCCTGTGGTGCGTCGGCGTCGCCCTGCTGGTGATCTGGGCGGACCGCCGCTTCAAGCTGGGGCACGGCCGGGCGTTCGCCCTGTACGTCGCCGCGTACTGCGCGGGCCGCGCCTGGATCGAATACCTGCGCGTGGACGACGCCCACCACATCCTGGGCATCCGCCTCAACGTCTGGACCGCCCTGATCGTCTTCCTGCTGGCGGTGGCGTACATCGTGGTGTCGGGGAAGAAGCGGCCGGGCCGGGAGGCCGTGGTCGAACCCGCGGTCGCCTCCGCCGGTCCGGCCGGGGAGACGGAGGCGGTCGCGGAGGGCGAGGAGAAGAAGCCCCAGGACGCCGAGGAGCCGCCGGAGAAGTCGCCGGACGACGAGGCGGAGTCGGCCAAGAAGGTCTGACCGCCGGTTCCACGCCTTCGAGGGCGCCCGGAGTGTTCCGGGCGCCCTCGGCGTGTTCCGGGAGGGGGGCACTCCGTCGCGGGGCCGGTCCGGTCGTCGCACCCGTCGGCGGGCGGCTGTTCAGGTGCTGTAGCGGGCCTCGATCTCCGGGCGGTACGGCATCGACGCGGACGCTCCCTGCCGCTCGACGGAGATCGAGGCCGCGGCGGCGGCCCAGGTCAGAGCCTCGCGTACCGGTCTCTCCTCGGCGAGGGCCACGGCGAGCGCGCCGACGAAGGTGTCACCCGCTCCGGTGGAGTCGACGGCGGTCACCCGGGGCGCGGGGACCACGAGCGGCTCGGTACCCCGGGACAGGTACAGGCAGCCCGTCGCGCCCAGGGTGACGACGACCTCCGGCACCCGCTCCAGCAGGGCCGCCGCCGCCTCGCGCGGGCCGGTGCGGCCGGTCAGGGTGAGCGCCTCGTACTCGTTCGGCACCAGCAGGTCGACGGCGCGCAGCAGTTCGGGCGGCAGCGGCCGGACCGGGGACGGGGTGAGCACCGTACGGACACCGTGCCGGCGGGCGGCCTGCGCGCCCGCGACGACCGCCGCGAGCGGGATCTCCAGTTGCAGCAGCAGCGCGTCGGCGGTGGCGATCACCCCCTCGTCGCCGGGGGAGAGGTGGTCGATGGTGCCGTTGGCGCCGGGGATGACGACGATCGCGTTGCCGCCCTCGGCGTCCACCACGATGTGCGCGGTGCCGGAGGGACCCTCCACCGTGCGCAGGAAGTCGGTGTCCACCCCGGAGTGTTCGAGGGTGTCGCGCAGCCGCGCGCCGTGGGCGTCGGTGCCCACCGCGCCGATCATCGAGACGGTCGCGCCGGCGCGGGCCGCGGCGATGGCCTGGTTGGCGCCCTTGCCGCCGGGCACCGTGCCCAGCTCCCGCCCGGTCACGGTCTCCCCGCGCCGGGGTGCCCGGTCGACATAGGTGACGAGGTCCATGTTGGTGCTGCCGAGGACCGCGATATGGGTCATGAGCGGATCGCCTCCAGACGGGTGAGGTGGGCGAGGGTGTCGAAACCGGTGCCGTCGAACTCGGCGAGGGTGCTGGCGAGCCGGTTCTTCAGCGGGGCCCGCCAGCGGTCGGGGAGCGCGCCGGGGGCGCCGGCGAGCAGCCCGGCGACGCTGCCGGCCGTCGCGCCGGCGGAGCCCGTGCCCCAGCCGCCGGAGACGGCACGGCAGACGGAGCCGGAGAAGTCGCCGTCGGCGTGGGTGAGCGCGGCGGCGATCAGCGCGGTGGCGGGGACGGCGTGGGCCCGGTGGTGGGTGACCGTGTAGCGGGCGTGGAGCGCGTCCACGACGTCTTCGAAGTCCGCGCTGCGGCGGGCCAGCGCGACGGCGTGGTCGACGGCCGCCGCCAGCCGGGAGCGGGGCGGGACCACCGCGCGGCCGGCCCGCAGACAGGCGTGGACGTCGTGGGTGCCCGGGGCGGCGGTGGCGATGACGGCGGCGGTGAACATCGCCGCGTAGACGCCGTTGGCGGTGTGGCTGAGGACCGCGTCCCGGTGCGCCTGTTCGGCGGCGGCGGCCGGGTCGCCGGGGTTGGTCCAGCCGTGCGCGTCGGCGCGGACCAGCGCGCCGGTCCACTCGCGGAACGGGTTGCGGTGGCGGGCGGTGTGCGGGGGCTCGATGCCGCAGAGCAGATTGCGGTAGGCGAGGCGCTCGGCGGCGCGGGTGCGGCCGGGCGGGAGCGCGTCGAGCCAGAGCCGGGCCACGTCGTCGGTGGAGAAGCGGCGTCCGTGGCGCCGCAGCAGCAGGAGGTTGAGGAGCAGGTGGTCGAGGTCGGCGTCCTCGGGCATGCCGTCGATGTTCTCGGCGAGGCAGGTGGCGGCGGAGCGGGGGTCCCAGGGGTGGGCGGCGAGCAGTTCGGCGGGGACGCCCCGGGCGGTGAAGTAGCCGGTGAGCGGCCGGTTCCCGGCCGCCTCGGCGAGGGCGCGGACGCCGTCGGGGGGGAGCTGCCCGACGGGCCTGCCGAGGAGGCGGCCGGCGGCCCGGCCGAGCCAGGCGGCTTCGAGGGCGCGCGGACCGGGCGCGGTGGCGGGACGGCGCGCGGGCCAGTCGGGGCACAGGGACTTGACGCGGGCCAGGTCGGTCGGCTCGTCCTCGGCGAACCGGCCGGGCAGGTCGGCGAGTTCGTCGAGCAGGTCCGCCGCCAGCAGACGCAGATAGCGGGAGACCCCGTGCGCCGAGGCGCCCGCCCGCCCCGGCGCCTCCGGGCCGGCCCCCGGCGCCTGGGGGCCGCCGGCCGCCCGCCAGCGCGCCTCGACCGCCTTGGGCTCGCGCCCGTCCAGCCGGGCCTGGCGCAGTTCGTGGCCGAGCAGGTCCTCCGGCTGGACCCAGGTCAGACGGAGCACGGGCGGCCTCCGAACGCGGTGCCCACCCGTCCGTGCGCGTCGTGGTCGTTGCTTTGTTCCGCTGTGGGTGTCATGCCCCGAATCATCCAGCCTGTGGTGGGTCGTACGGGCCTCTTTGCGGATGTGTCCCACGGGAGGGTGCCGACGCGCCCCGGGGCCTCGCTTAGCACAGCCTTTCCTTGCTGGCGAGGGGTCGCGCGAAGGCGTAGGTTTGGATCTGTCGAAAAGTAGAACTCGTCCAAAGTTAGCTTTGGCTAAGCTTTCCTGGGGGCCCGCATGGCGATCATCGAAACCGAGGCCGCGCTGCACGAAGCGCACCGCGACAACCACACCCACCGTGACGTCAGCGGGGGATGGCTGCGGCCCGCCGTCTTCGGCGCCATGGACGGCCTGGTCTCCAACCTCGCCCTGATGACCGGTGTGGCCGGCGGCTCCGTGAGCCCGCACACCATTGTCATCACCGGCCTCGCCGGTCTCGCGGCCGGTGCCTTCTCCATGGCGGCCGGCGAGTACACCTCCGTCGCCTCCCAGCGCGAACTGGTCGAGGCCGAGCTGGACGTCGAGCGCCGTGAGCTGCGCAGGCACCCGCAGGACGAGGAGGCGGAACTGGCCGCGCTGTACGTCGCCCGCGGGGTCGAGCCGGACCTGGCCCGGCAGGTCGCCCGGCAGCTGTCCAGGGATCCCGAGCAGGCCCTGGAGATCCACGCCCGCGAGGAACTGGGCATCGATCCCGGTGACCTGCCCTCCCCGCTGGTCGCCGCCGTGTCCTCGTTCGGGTCCTTCGCCCTCGGCGCCCTGCTGCCCGTCCTGCCGTTCCTGCTCGGCGCGACCGCGCTGTGGCCCGCCGTGCTGCTCGCCCTCGCCGGGCTCTTCGCCTGCGGTGCCGTCGTGGCCAAGGTGACCGCGCGGGCCTGGTGGTTCAGCGGTCTGCGGCAGCTCGCGCTGGGCGGTGCGGCGGCCGGTGTGACGTACGCCCTGGGCAACCTGTTCGGTACGGCCGTAGGATAGGCCGACCGGTACTTATGCGATGGGCCGCATAGATACCCGTTACTCACTGGTTTCGACTGCTTTGCCACGGGGCATGAGCCGTAAGCGCTGTGGGCAATGACGCCTGCCGCGCCCTCGCGGGGCGGGCGATGAAGCCCTCCCCGGCCCCCCAGGGCCGCCGGACGCCGATCCGACCGATCGTGTCCGTCACGGTCCCCCCACGACGTCGCCGTCACCGCACGGCACCGCCGTCCTCGTACGGCACCCGAGCCGTCACCGCACGGCGTTCGCCGCGCCCGCGCGGCACCTCCGCCGCCACCGCGGCGTCCGCATGCTGGAACGAAGTATCCGGTTCCCGGGAACCGCTCCATCATGTAACCTGCACGAAATTTTGATCTCACCGAAGATCTCACGCAGAGGGCCAACGTCGTCCCTCGGCACCTGCCACATGCCACATGACGACGACGGGAGAGCCGATGCGTACGCCGCGCCAGCCGTCCCAGCACTCCACGAACGGCCGAAACTGGTCGTTCATGGATGCTCGCCCTGCTGCGCAGGGTATGTACGACCCCCGCAACGAACACGACGCGTGCGGCGTCGGTTTCGTCGCCACTCTTACCGGCGAGGCCTCCCACACCCTGGTCGAGCAGGCGCTCACCGTCCTGCGCAACCTGGAGCACCGCGGCGCCACCGGCTCCGAGCCGGACTCCGGCGACGGTGCGGGCATCCTCTCCCAGGTGCCGGACGCCTTCCTCCGTGATGTGGCCGGATTCGACCTTCCCGCCGCCGGTTCCTATGCGGTAGGCATCGCCTTCCTGCCGGAGGAGGGAACCGAGGACGCCGTCTCACGGATCGAGACGATCGCCGCCGAGGAGGGCCTGACGGTCCTCGGCTGGCGCGTGGTCCCGGTCGCCCCCGAGCTGCTGGGCGCCACCGCCCGCTCCACCATGCCGGTGTTCCGGCAGGTCTTCGTGACCGACCGGGCCAGCGAGGGCATCGCCCTGGACCGCAAGGCGTTCGTGCTGCGCAAGCGCGCCGAGCGCGAGGCCGGGGTGTACTTCCCCTCCCTGTCCGCGCGGACCATCGTCTACAAGGGCATGCTGACCACCGGCCAGCTCGAACCCTTCTTCCCGGACCTGTCCGACCGCCGCTTCGCCTCCGCGATCGCGCTCGTGCACTCCCGGTTCTCCACCAACACCTTCCCGTCGTGGCCGCTCGCGCACCCGTACCGGTTCGTCGCGCACAACGGCGAGATCAACACCGTCAAGGGCAACCGCAACTGGATGGTGGCCCGCGAGTCCCAGCTGGTCTCCGACCTGTTCGGCCCGCAGGAGAAGCTGGACCGCCTCTTCCCGGTCTGTACCCCGGACGCCTCCGACTCCGCCTCCTTCGACGAGGTCCTGGAGCTGCTGCACCTGGGCGGCCGTTCGCTGCCGCACTCCGTGCTGATGATGATCCCGGAGGCGTGGGAGAACCACGCCTCCATGGACCCGGCCCGGCGCGCGTTCTACCAGTACCACTCCACGATGATGGAGCCCTGGGACGGCCCCGCCTGCGTCACCTTCACCGACGGCACCCAGGTCGGCGCCGTGCTCGACCGCAACGGCCTGCGCCCCGGCCGCTACTGGGTCACCGACGACGGCCTCGTCGTCCTCGGCTCCGAGGTCGGCGTCCTCGACATCGACCCGGCCAAGGTCGTCCGCAAGGGCCGCCTGCAGCCCGGCCGGATGTTCCTCGTCGACACCGCCGAGCACCGCATCATCGAGGACGACGAGATCAAGGCGTCCCTCGCGGCCGAGAAGCCCTACGCCGAATGGCTGGAGGCCGGCGAGATCGAGCTGGGCGACCTGCCCGAGCGCGAGCACATCGTCCACACCCACGCCTCGGTCACCCGCCGCCAGCAGACCTTCGGCTACACCGAGGAAGAGCTGCGCGTCATCCTCGCCCCGATGGCCCGCACCGCCGCCGAGCCGATCGGCTCCATGGGCACGGACTCCCCGATCGCGGCCCTGTCCGAGCGCCCGCGGCTGCTCTTCGACTACTTCACCCAGCTGTTCGCGCAGGTCACCAACCCGCCGCTGGACGCGATCCGCGAGGAGCTGGTCACCTCCCTGCGCAGCGCGCTCGGCCCGCAGGGCAACCTGCTGGAGCCGACCGCCGCCTCCTGCCGGTCCGTCGTGCTGCCCTTCCCGGTGATCGACAACGACGAGCTGGCCAAGCTCATCCACATCAACGCCGACGGCGACATGCCCGGCTTCAAGGCCGCCACGCTCTCCGGTCTGTACCGGGTCTCCGGCGGCGGCGACGCCCTGGCCGCCCGCATCGAGGAGATCTGCGCCGAGGCCGACGCCGCCATCGAGAACGGCGCCCGGCTGATCGTCCTGTCCGACCGCCACTCCGACGCCGAGCACGCGCCGATCCCGTCGCTGCTGCTCACCGCGGCCGTCCACCACCACCTCATCCGCACCAAGCAGCGCACCCACGTGGGCCTGCTGGTCGAGGCCGGCGACGTCCGCGAGGTCCACCACGTCGCCCTGCTCATCGGCTACGGCGCCGCCGCCGTCAACCCGTACCTGGCGATGGAGTCGGTGGAGGACCTGCTGCGCGCGGGCACCTTCCTCAACGGCCTGGAGCCCGAGCAGGCCATCAAGAACCTGATTTACGCCCTCGGCAAGGGCGTGCTGAAGGTCATGTCCAAGATGGGCATCTCCACCGTCGCCTCCTACCGCGGCGCCCAGGTCTTCGAGGCCGTCGGCCTGGACGAGGGCTTCGTGACGAAGTACTTCAACGGCACCGCCACCAAGATCGGCGGCGTCGGTATCGACGTCATCGCCGAGGAGGTCGCCGCCCGCCACGCCAAGGCCTACCCGGCCTCCGGCATCGCCCCGGCACACCGCGCGCTGGACATCGGCGGCGAGTACCAGTGGCGCCGCGAGGGCGAACCGCACCTGTTCGACCCGGACACGGTCTTCCGCCTCCAGCACTCCACGCGGACCGGCCGCTACGACATCTTCAAGAAGTACACCTCCCGGGTGAACGAGCAGTCCGAGCGCCTGATGACGCTGCGCGGCCTGTTCGGCTTCAAGTCCGGCCGCGCGCCGATCCCGGTCGACGAGGTCGAGCCGGTGAGCGAGATCGTCAAGCGCTTCTCCACCGGCGCCATGTCGTACGGCTCCATCTCCAAGGAGGCGCACGAGACCCTCGCCATCGCCATGAACCAGCTGGGCGGCAAGTCCAACACCGGTGAGGGCGGCGAGGACCCCGAGCGCCTGTACGACCCCGCGCGGCGCAGCGCCATCAAGCAGGTCGCCTCCGGCCGCTTCGGCGTGACCTCCGAGTACCTGGTCAACGCGGACGACATCCAGATCAAGATGGCCCAGGGCGCCAAGCCCGGCGAGGGCGGCCAGCTGCCCGGCCACAAGGTCTACCCGTGGGTCGCGAAGACCCGGCACTCCACGCCGGGCGTCGGCCTGATCTCCCCGCCGCCGCACCACGACATCTACTCCATCGAGGACCTGGCCCAGCTGATCCACGACCTGAAGAACGCGAACCCGCGGGCCCGGGTCCACGTGAAGCTGGTCTCCGAGGTCGGCGTCGGCACGGTCGCGGCCGGCGTGTCCAAGGCGCACGCGGACGTGGTGCTGATCTCCGGCCACGACGGCGGCACCGGCGCCTCCCCGCTGACCTCCCTCAAGCACGCGGGCGGCCCCTGGGAGCTGGGCCTGGCCGAGACCCAGCAGACGCTGCTGCTGAACGGGCTGCGCGACCGGATCGTCGTCCAGACCGACGGTCAGCTGAAGACCGGCCGGGACGTGGTCATCGCCGCGCTGCTCGGCGCCGAGGAGTTCGGTTTCGCGACCGCCCCGCTCGTCGTCTCCGGCTGCGTGATGATGCGCGTGTGCCACCTGGACACCTGCCCGGTCGGTATCGCCACCCAGAACCCGGTGCTGCGCGACCGCTTCGCCGGCAAGGCCGAGTACGTGGTGAACTTCTTCAAGTTCATCGCCGAGGAGGTCCGCGAGCTGCTGGCCGAGCTGGGCTTCTGCTCCATCGAGGAGGCCGTCGGCCACGCCGAGGTGCTGGACGTCGAGCGCGCGGTCGGCCACTGGAAGGCGCAGGGCCTGGACCTGGAGCCGCTGTTCCACGTGCCGGACCTGCCCGAGGGCGCCGTCCGCCACCAGATCGCCGCCCAGGACCACGGCTTGGAGAAGGCCCTGGACAACGAGCTGATCAAGCTCGCCGCCGACGCCCTGGCCGCGGACGACGCGACCGAGGCCCAGCCGGTGCGCGCCCAGGTCGCCATCCGCAACATCAACCGCACGGTCGGCACCATGCTCGGCCACGAGGTGACGAAGAAGTTCGGCGGGGCGGGCCTGCCCGACGACACCATCGACATCACCTTCACCGGCTCCGCCGGCCAGTCCTTCGGCGCGTTCCTGCCGCGCGGCGTCACGCTGCGCCTGGAGGGCGACGCCAACGACTACGTCGGCAAGGGCCTGTCCGGCGGCCGGATCGTCGTCCGCCCGGACCGGGCCGCCGACCACCTCGCCGAGTACTCGACCATCGCGGGCAACACCATCGCCTACGGCGCCACCGGCGGCGAGCTGTTCCTGCGCGGCCGTACCGGTGAGCGGTTCTGCGTCCGCAACTCCGGCGCGCTGGTCGTCTCCGAGGGCGTGGGCGACCACGGCTGCGAGTACATGACCGGCGGTCACGCGGTCGTCCTCGGCCCGACCGGCCGCAACTTCGCGGCGGGCATGTCCGGCGGCATCGCCTACGTCGTCGACCTCGACCGCGACCACGTCAACGCCGGCAACGCCGGTTCGGTCGAGGCGCTCGACGAGACGGACAAGCAGTGGCTGCACGACGTGGTGCGCCGCCACGCCGAGGAGACCGGCTCGACCGTCGCCGCGAAGCTGCTGGCCGGCTGGGACACGGCCGTGGAGCGCTTCAGCAAGATCATCCCCAGCACGTACAAGGCAGTGCTCGCCGCCAAGGACGCCGCCGAGCGAGCCGGTCTCTCCGAGACCGAGATCACCGAGAAGATGATGGAGGCGGCGATCAATGGCTGACCCGAAGGGCTTCCTGAACCACGGCCGTGAGGTCGCCAAGACCCGCCCCGTCGCCGAGCGGGTCAAGGACTGGAACGAGGTCTACGTCCCCGGCTCCCTGCTGCCGATCATCAGCAAGCAGGCCGGCCGCTGCATGGACTGCGGCATCCCGTTCTGCCACAACGGCTGTCCGCTGGGGAACCTGATCCCCGAGTGGAACGACTACGCCTACCGCGAGGACTGGGGCGCCGCCTCCGAGCGGCTGCACGCGACCAACAACTTCCCGGAGTTCACCGGCCGCCTCTGCCCGGCCCCGTGCGAGTCGGCGTGCGTGCTCGGCATCAACCAGCCGCCGGTCACCATCAAGAACGTCGAGGTCTCGATCATCGACAAGGCGTGGGAGACCGGGGACGTCGCCCCGCAGATCCCCGAGCGCCTGTCCGGCAAGACGGTCGCGGTCATCGGCTCGGGCCCGGCGGGCCTGGCCGCCGCCCAGCAGCTGACCCGGGCCGGCCACACGGTCGCCGTCTACGAGCGCGCCGACCGCGTCGGCGGCCTGCTGCGGTACGGCATCCCCGAGTTCAAGATGGAGAAGCGGCACATCAACCGCCGCATCGAGCAGATGCGCGCGGAGGGCACCCGCTTCCGTACCGGTGTGGAGATCGGCCGCGACATCAAGGCGACCGACCTGAAGAAGCGGTACGACGCGATCGTGATCGCCGCCGGCGCCACGACCGCCCGCGACCTTCCCGTTCCCGGCCGGGAGCTGAAGGGCGTCTACCAGGCCATGGAGTACCTGCCCCTGGCCAACAAGGTGCAGGAGGGCGACTACGTGGTGGCGCCCGTCTCGGCCGAGGGCAAGCACGTCGTCGTCATCGGCGGCGGCGACACCGGCGCGGACTGCGTCGGCACCGCCCACCGGCAGGGCGCGGCCTCCGTCACCCAGCTGGAGATCATGCCCCGCCCGGGCGACGAGCGGCACCCGGTGAACCAGCCCTGGCCGACCTTCCCGATGCTCTACAAGGTCACCTCGGCCCACGAGGAGGGCGGCGAGCGGGTCTACTCCGTCTCCACCACCCACTTCGAGGGCGACGAGGACGGCAACGTCCAGTGGCTGCACCTCACCGAGGTGGAGTTCGTCGACGGCAAGCTGACCGCGAAGCCCGGCACCGAGCGGAAGATCCCGGCCCAGCTGGTCACCCTCGCCATGGGCTTCACCGGCACCGACCGGGAGAACGGCCTGGTCGAGCAGTTTGGTCTGGACCTCGACGCACGGGGTAACATCGCCCGCGACGCCGACTTCCAGACCAACGTGCCGGGTGTGTTCGTCGCCGGCGACGCCGGCCGCGGCCAGTCCCTGATCGTCTGGGCGATCGCGGAGGGCCGCTCGGCCGCCCGCGGAGTCGACCGCTACCTGACCGGGGCCAGCGACCTGCCGGCCCCGATCCGCCCGACGGACCGCGCCCTGGCGGTCTGACGCGCGACCCACCGGACCCGAGGTCCGCAACAGACGTTACGTACAAAGGCGTACGGAACACAGACGGCGCCTGCCCGCCTGTCCCCGACCGGACACTGGGCAGGCGTCGTTGCATGTCCGCCCGGGCCTCACGCCCCCGCGTCGATCCGCTTGAACTGCTCCTCTCCGAGGGCGAGTCCGAGCGCGGCGGTGTTCTCCGCCAGGTGGGCGGGGGAGGAGGTGCCGGGGATCGGGACGACGTTCGGCGCGCGGTGCAGCAGCCAGGCGAGGGCGGTCTGCGCGCGGGTGGCGCCGAGTTCGGCGGCGACGGCGGCGAGCGGCCCGTCGGCGGCGGCGTGCGCGCCCATGGCCACCGGGAAGTACGGCAGGAAGGCGATGCCGGCCTCGGCGGTGTGGTCGATCACCGGGTCGTGGTCCCGGGTCGCCAGGTTGTACACGTTCTGCACACTGGCGACCGGCGCGATCGCCGAGGCGGCGGTCAGCTCCTCGACCGACACCTCCGACAGCCCGATGTGCCGCACCTTGCCCTCCTCCTGGAGCTGCCTGAGGGCGCCGATCTGGTCCGCGAGCGGATAGGCGGGGTCGACGCGGTGCAGCTGGAACAGGTCGATGCGGTCGGTGCGCAGCCGGCGCAGGCTCAGCTCGGCCTGCTGGCGCAGGTACGCCGGATGCCCGTGGGTGATCCACTCCGTGGGGCTCGGCCGCAGCACGCCGGCCTTGGTGGCGATCACGATGCCGTCGCGGTACGGGTGCAGCGCCTCGGCCAGCAACTCCTCGTTGGCGCCCAGCGCGTAGGCGTCGGCGGTGTCGAAGAGGTTCACGCCCAGCTCGGCGGCCCGGCGCAGCAGCCGTACGGCGTCGGCGCGGTCGGTGGGGGCGGTCCAGATGGGCGCGGTCGTGCCGGACCGCTCGTGCGGGGCGTTCGCCAGGCGCATCGCGCCGTAGCCGATCCGCCGTACCTCCAGGTCGCCGCCGATGCGGAATACAGTCGGGTTCGTCATGGCTGTGACGCTAGGAGCTGACATGGATGTGAGCTTCAAGCGGATGTGAGGGGGATCACATGAGAATCGGGGAGCTGGCCCGCGCGACCGGCGTGAGCGTCCGGCTGCTGCGGTACTACGAGGAGCAGGGCCTGCTCGTCGCCGACCGCACCCCCGGCGGGCAGCGCGTGTACGACGACACGGCTCCCCGGACCGTACGCCGGATCCGCACCCTCCTGGACGCCGGACTGCCCACCCGGGTCATCCGCGAGGTCCTGGACTGCGTGTGCGGCGGCGAGGCCGAGGTCGAGCCGTGCCTGACCCCCGTGCTGGTGGAGCAGCTGCACGGCATCGAGGAGCGCATCGCCCGCCTGGAGGGCTCCCGCGCCTCGCTGACCCGGCTGCTGACCGCCTCCTAGGACCCCTTCGGCGCGGCCCGGGGCCCGGGCATGCGTGCCGACCAGGAAGAAGCCCCGGGTGACGGAAGGCTACGTGTCGCACTCCAGCACCGTCCGGCACAGCCCGCACCGGGCCCGTACCCGCCCCCGCACCGGCACCCTGATCCGCTGGTGGCAGGTGGGGCAGGGGAAGGAGACCCGCAGTCCGCCGGCGGGGTCGGCGGCGAAGGCGTAGGCGGTGGCCGGCGGGCCGCCGCCGGCGTGCCGGCGGTCGTGGGCGTAGCGGCGGCGGCCCGCCCAGCCGGCGGCGGCCAGCGGCGGCTGCCGCCCGTCCCGGCGGGCCCGGTCCCTGCCCTTGGCGTAGGCGGTGAAGGCCTGCGGGCTGGTGAACCACGGCGACGGGTCCTCGCCGAACAGCAGCGCCCGCTTGGCCAGGACGTACCCGAACTCCTCCGGGGTGAGATAGCCGAGCTTCCGGCAGGAGACCGCGTCCTCCCGGTAGGCGTCCAGCAGCAGCCAGCCCGCTCCCAGGTACGTGGTCACCGTGTCCGTCAGGATCTCGTTCTCCGCCGTCGTGGGGAAGGCGAGACCCAGGCGCTGCAGATAGACGTGCGCCACCTCGTGGGCGAGGGCCGCCCCGATGTCGGCGCGGTGGGTGCGGAACCGGTCGTTCAGCTCCACGAAGTACTCGGGGCCCGCCGCCAGTTCGACGTTCGCCGCGTGGGTCATCTCCCGGAAGCCGACGATCAGCCGCGCGTCCGGCAGCCGGAAGTGCCGCACGATCTCCCGGGCCACCCGCTGCGCGCCCAGGTGCAGGTCGTCGGTGCCGCCGAACGCCACGTCGGCGGGGGCCACGCTGACCGGGAACGTCTCGATGGTGTCGCGCGACAGCCGCCGGTACAGCGCGGTGACGGCGGCCCGCACCGTCTCCAGATGCGGGTAGCCGTGCTCGACCGGTCCGCCATCGCCCACGCCGGCACCCCCTGAAGCCACCGGAACCCCCCTCCACTGTAGGCGGGCGGCAGCCTCGGCGAACGGGGACGCGCGACGGCGGGCCGGGCGACGGCACCCGCGGCGGCCGTAGCGGCCGTGCCGCCGCCCGCCCGGCCCTCCACCGGCAGCAGACGCGGAGGACCCGCGTCCGGATCCCCCGCGTCCAGGTCCAGCACCCACACCTCGTTCTCACCCTCCCGCAGCACCGGGCCGGGCACATACAGCGACCGCTGGGGGCCCACCGACCAGTAACGGCCCAGGTTGAAGCCGTTGATCCAGGCGAACCCGCGCGTCCGGCCGGGCAGCTCCAGGCGGGCGTCGCCGGCCCCCCGGACCGTGACCGAGCCCCGGTACAGCCCCGGCGCGTGCCTGCCGGGCGGCGGGCCGAAGGGCACCGCGGCCACGCCGTCGGCGAACGCGTCCAGATCCAGCCCCCGCGCACGCACCCCGTGCAGATACCGCCGCTCGTGCAGGACGCCGCCGGTGATGCGCCGCGACCCGTCCGTCCGCCCCACCCTCGCCCCCTACCGGCACCCGGCGCCATGGACGCCTACTTCTCCCGGCTGTTCACCCGGCGCGTCGGCCTCGCCCCCGTACGCTTCCGCGCCCAGCAGGGCCGTACCGTGCCCGGCGGCTGGAGCGACCGCGTCCCCGACCCCGGCGATCCGCCGCTGATCCAGTCCTCGGACACCCCGTGGACGCGTCCGGCGCAGCGCATAGGGTTGGCCCCCATGACCACCAGCAACACCGGCCCCGGTGCCACGGACCCCGAGGTCCGCCAGGAACTGGAGCGGCTGCGCGACAGCATCGACAACATCGACGCGGCCGTCGTCCACATGCTCGCCGAGCGTTTCAAGGCCACCCAGCAGGTGGGCCGGCTCAAGGCGCTGCACCAGCTGCCGCCCGCCGACCCGGCCCGCGAGGCCCGGCAGATCGCCCGGCTGCGCCGCCTCGCCGAGAACGCCAAGCTCGACCCCGCCTTCGCCGAGAAGTTCCTCAACTTCATCATCGCCGAGGTGATCCGCCACCACGAGCGGATCGCCGAGCACAGCCAGGGCGGACAACCCGCGCACGACGCCCCGGCGGGCGACTGACCAGGCGCCGCACCGGACCACGGGACGGCGGCCGGACCGGGCGCGCACGGGAGACGAAGGCGATGTACCCCTCCGCCCTGTGCGCTGCCGGTCCCATCAGGCAGCATGGCCTCCATGTCCGTACTCACGCGCGATGAAGCGCAGCTCCGAGCAGAGATCCTCGACGTCCACCGGTACACGGTCGAACTCGACCTGACCACCGGTGACGAGACCTTCGACTCCCGTACCGCGATCCGGTTCACCGCCCGGTCCGACGGGGACACGTTCGTCGAGCTCAAGCCCGCCGAGCTGCACAGCGTCACGCTCGACGGACAGCCGCTCGACCCGCGGACGCTGACCGAGAACCGGCTGCCGCTGAAGAACCTCACCGCCGGCGAACACGAGCTGCGCGTCCACGCCGCCATGCGCTACTCCCGCACCGGCGAGGGCATGCACCGCTTCACCGACCCCAGCGACGGCGAGACGTACGTCTACACCCAGCTGTTCATGGAGGACGTCCAGCGCGTCTTCACCGCCTTCGACCAGCCCGACCTGAAGGCCGTCTTCGAGGTCCTGGTCAAGGCGCCCGAAGGCTGGACCGTCCTCGCCAACGGCATCACCACCCGCCGCGCCGACGGCGTCTGGCAGGCCGCCCCCACCCCGCTGATCTCCACCTACCTGGTCGCCGTCGCCGCCGGCCCCTGGCACTCGGTGCGCACCGAACACCGCGGCCTGCCCTTCGGCATCCACTGCCGCCGCTCCCTCGCCCCCCACCTCGACACCGACGCCGACGAGATCCTCGACGTCACGCGCGCCTGCTTCGACCGCTACCACGAGAAATTCGAGGAGCCCTACCCCTTCGACTCCTACGACCAGGCGTTCGTCCCCGAGTTCAACGCCGGCGCCATGGAGAACCCGGGCCTGGTCACCTTCCGCGACGAATTCGTCTACCGCTCCGCCGTCACCGACACCGAGCGGCAGACCCGCGCCATGGTCATCGCGCACGAGATGGCCCACATGTGGTTCGGCGACCTCGTCACCCTCAAGTGGTGGGACGACATCTGGCTGAACGAGTCCTTCGCCGAGTACATGGGCTACCAGACCACCGCCGAGGCCACCCGGTTCACCGGCCCCTGGACCGAGTTCGGCGTCACCCGCAAGGCCTGGGGATACGACGCCGACCAGCGGCCCACCACCCACCCGGTCGCCCCCGACGACGTGCCCGACACGGCCTCCGCCCTGCTCAACTTCGACGGCATCTCCTACGCCAAGGGCGCCTCCGCGCTGCGCCAGCTCGCCGCCTGGCTCGGCGAGAAGGACTTCCTCGCCGGCATCAACACCCACTTCGCCCGGCACAAGTTCGCCAACGCCACCCTCGCCGACTTCATCGACTCCCTCGCCTCGGCCACCGACCGCGACGTCCACGCCTGGGCCGACAGCTGGCTGCGCACCACCGGCGTCGACACCCTCACCCCGGTGATCACCGCCGCCGACGGCACCTGCGCGCTCACCGTCGACCACGCCGGCAGCCGCCCGCACCGCCTCGCCGCCGGCCTGTACGACCACGACATCGCCGACGAGGGCCGCCTCGTGCTCCGCGAGCGCGTCGACCTCGACGTCCCGCGGACCGCCCCGCAGCCCATCGGCAAGCGCCCCGCCCTCGTCCTCCTCAACGACGGCGACATCACCTACGCCAAGATCCGCTTCGACGCCGCCTCGGCCGAGACCCTCCGCACCGGACTGTCCGGACTGCCCGACCCGCTCACCCGCGCGGTCGTCTGGAACGCCCTCCGGGACGCCGTACGCGACGGCGAACTCCCGCCCGCCGCCTACCTGGAGACGGCCCGCGCCCATCTGCCCCGCGAGACCGACCTGGCCGTCGCCCAGGGCGTCCTCGCCTTCGCCGCCGGCCAGCTCGCCGAGCAGTACCTCGCCCCGGCCGACCGGCCGGCCGCCCTGGCCACCCTCACCTCCCTCTGCCGCGACCTGCTGCGCCGCACCGAGGACGGCGACCACCCCGGCCTGCGGCTGATCGCCGTACGGCACCTGATCGACGTGGCCGCCCACCCCGAGCCCATCGCCGCCTGGCTCGCCGACGACACCGTGCCCGGCGGACCGGAACTCGACCAGGAGCTGCGCTGGCGCGTCCTCGCCCGGCTCGCCGTCCTCGGCGCCACCGACGAGGCCGCCATCGCCGCCGAACTGGCGAACGACCCGAGCGCCACCGGCCGGGAGGGCGCCGCCCGCTGCCGCGCCGCACTGCCCGACCCGGAGGCCAAGCGCGCCGCCTGGGAGGCGATGTTCGCCGGCGACGACCTGTCCAACTACCTCTTCACCGCCACCGCCCAGGGCTTCTGGCAGCCCGAACAGGCCGAGCTGGTCCGCCCGTACGTACCCCGCTTCTACACCGACGTGGCCGCCGTCGCCGCCCGCCGCGGCCCCGCCATCGCCGTCGCCGCCGGCCGCTGGTGCTTCCCCGCCCACGCCGTCGACACCGAGAACCTGCGGCTCGGCGAGGAGTGCCTGCGCGCCGGCGACCTCACCCCCGCGCTGCGCCGCACCCTCGCCGACCGCCTGGACGACCTCGCCCGCGCCCTGCGCGTCCGCGGCGTGCGCACGACCCGGTAGGCAGGCGTACGTCCGGCGACGTAGGGCGCGGCTGGTCCCTGCCGACGATGCGCCGGACGGACCGGACTTCCTAGGCTCGGGCGGTCAGCGATCGACCGAGCCCTGGAGGCAGCACCGTGATCGTAGTGACCGGAGCGACCGGCAACGTAGGCCGCGCCCTCGTCGACCGACTCCTCGCCGCGGGACATTCCGTCCGGGCCCTGACCCGGGACCCGCGGCGGGCCGCCCTGCCCGAGCGGGCCGAGGTGGCGCGGTTCCGCCCGGAGGACCCCGCCGCCCTGTTCACCGGGGCCACGAAACTCTTCCTGTACGCCCAGGCCGTCACCGCCCCGCTGCTGGCGGCGGCCCGCGAACACGGCGTGCGCCACGCCGTCCTGCTCTCCAGCGGCCTCGTCCGGGAGGGCGCCGACGCGACCCACCCCATCCACGTCCTGCACGCCACCGCCGAGCGGCACATCCGCGACAGCGGGCTCGCCTGGACCTTCCTGCGGCCCAACGCCTTCGCCACCAACGCGCTCCAGTACGCCCCGCAGATCCGCGCGGGCGGCGACACCGTCCGCGGCGTCTACGCCGACGGACTGTCCGCGCCCATCCACGAGGACGACATCGCCGCCGTGGCCGAGCGCGTCCTGCTCGACGACGGCCACGAGGGCGCCGCGCACCGGCTGACCGGACCCGCGGCCATCAGCAACGCCGGCCAGGTCGCCGCCATCGGCGACGCACTCGGCAGGAAGCTGACGTTCGCGGAGGTCGACCCGGCCGAGGCCGGCCCGGAGCTGTTCCCGTTCGTGCCGCCGCAGATGCTCGGCCGGCTGCTGGAGACGTTCGCGGAGACCGTCGGCGTGCCCCCGGAGATCACCGGCACCGTGGAAGAGATCACCGGCACCCCGGCCCGCGCCTTCGACCGCTGGGCCCACGACCACGCCGGGGACTTCCGGGCCTGACCGGCCGGCCCCCACCGTCCCTCCCGGCACGGCAGTACACACTTTCGGGTTCCGTTCGCCGGGCTTGCGGGACACAGGGCTCTCCTCCGGTACAAGCTGGCACTCCACCCACACGCCATGTGCCCGGGCCCGGCGGGCCCGCCCCGCGTTCCCGCGCCCCGGAGGAGAGCCCATGACCGCCGAAGCGGCCCTGAGCACACCGCCGCTCGCCTCCGGCCCCGGCGGCCCCGAGGCCCTGCGACCCCTCCTCGCCACCGTGCTCGACGCGCTCGCCGCCGGCGCCGCCGAGCGCGGCGGCCCGCTGCCCGCCGGCGGCCCGCGAGCCGTCACCGCACGCGTCGACGCCGCCCTCGGCGACCCCCTGCCGGACACCGGCGACCCGGGCGCCCTGCACACCCTCGTCCGCGCCCTCGCCGCGGGCGCCGCCGACCCCGCCGACCCGCTGTGCGCCGCCCACCTGCACTGCCCGCCGCTCGCCGTCGCCACCGCCGCCGACCTCGCCGCCAGCGCCCTCAACCCCTCCCTGGACTCCTGGGACCAGGCCCCGGCCGCCTCCGCCCTGGAAGCCGCGGTCACCCGCGCCCTCGCCCGCACCGCCGGCCTCGCCGACGCCCTCGTCACCACCGGCGGCACCGAGTCCAACCAACTCGCCCTGCTGCTCGCCCGCGAGGCCCACGGCAGCGGCGTCCGCCTCGTCTGCTGCGCCGGCGCCCACCACTCGCTGCCCCGCGCCGCCTGGCTGCTCGGCCTGCCCGCCCCGGTCGTCCTCCCGGCCCCCCGCGGCACCCTGGACCCGGCCGCCCTCGCCGAAACCCTCACCACGCTCCCCGGCCCCCTGCTGGTCGCCGCCACCGCCGGCACCACCGACGCCGGCCTCGTCGACCCCCTGCCCGAGATCGCCGCCCTGTGCGCCGCCCACGGCGCCCGCCTGCACATCGACGCGGCCTACGGCGGCGGCCTGCTCTTCAGCGACCGGCACCGCCACCTCCTCACCGGACTCGACGCCGCCCATACCGTCACCCTCGACCTGCACAAACTCGGCTGGCAACCGGCCGCCGCCGGCCTCCTCGCCGTCGCCCGCCCCGACGAACTGACCACCCTCCACCAGCGCGCGGACTACCTGAACGCCGCCGACGACACCGAGGCCGGCCTCCCCGACCTGCTCGGCCGCTCCCCACGCACCACCCGCCGCCCCGACATCCTGAAGATCGCCGTCACCCTGCGGACACTGGGCCGCGCCGGCCTCGGCGCCCTGACCGACCAGGTCTGCTCCCACGCCCGCGAACTCGCCGCCCTGATCGACCGGCACCCCGGCTTCGAGCTGTACGACCACCCCGTCATCAGCACCGTCCTGTTCCGCCCCGCCGGAGCCGACGACGACACCGTGGCCGCCGTCCGCCGCGGACTCCTGCACGAGGGCCGGGCCGTGCTCGGCCGGGCCCGGCTCGCCGGCCGGCTCTGGCTCAAGGCCACCGTCCTCAACCCCCGAACCCGGCCGGACGACCTGGCCCGCCTGCTCGCACTCGTCGAAGGAAGCACCCCCGGATGACCCACCCCCCACGCCACGAGCCGACCTCCCCACGCGACCTCGTCGGCATCGGCATCGGCCCCTGCAACCTCTCCCTGGCCGCCCTCGCCCACCCGCTCGCCGAACTCGACGCCGTCTTCTACGAACAACGCCCCGGCTTCGCCTGGCACCCCGGGCTGCTCATCGAGGGCGCCACCCTCCAGGTGCCGTTCCTCGCCGACCTCGTCACCCTCGCCGACCCCACCAGCCCCTGGAGCTTCCTCAGCTACCTCAGGCAGCACGAACGCCTCTTCCCCTTCTACTTCGCCGAGCACTTCCACATCCAGCGCGCCGAGTACGACGCCTACTGCCGCTGGGCCGCCCGGCAACTGCCCGGCCTGCGCTTCCGCCACCAGGTCGACGCCGTCCGCTGGGACCCCGAACGGGACGTGTTCGAGGTCGACTTCACCCAGCTCGGCGCCGACGGCGAGACCGAGGCCCTGGGCCGCACCCACACCCGCAACATCGTCCTCGGCGTCGGCACCGCCCCCTACGTACCCGACGCCCTCCAGCCCCTGGTCGACGCGCCCGGCGTACCCGTCCTGCACGCCGCCGACTACCTCGACCACCGCGACACCGTCCTCGCCGCCGGACACGTCACCGTCGTCGGCTCCGGACAGTCCGGCGCCGAGGTCTTCCTCGACCTGCTGCGGCACCGCCCGGCCGGCCGGGAAGGACTGCACTGGATCGGCCGTACCGAGGCGTTCGCCCCCATGGAGTACTCCAAACTCGGCCTGGAACACTTCACCCCCGACTACACCCGCTACTTCCACGCACTCGCCGAACCCGTCCGCGACCGCCTCGTCGCCGCCCAGTGGCAGCTGTACAAGGGCATCGACGCCGGCACCCTCGCCGCCATCCACGACGAGCTGTACCGGCGCACCCTGGACGGCGGCTGGCCCGACGCCGTCCTCACCCCCGGCGTCCGCGTCCGCACCGCCGGCCGGATCGCCGCCACCAGGATCGAACTGCACCTGGAACACCTCCAGCAGGGCAGCCGCACCCGGCTCGCCACCGACGCCGTCGTCCTCGCCACCGGCTACCGCCAACGCCCCCTCGGCCGCCTCCTCGCCGGACTCGACCCCTACATCCGCCGCGACAGCGGCGAGCGCCCCCGCGTGGACGAGGAGTTCCGCCTCGTCCTGGACCCCTCGGTCACCGGCTCGGTCTACGTCCAGAACGCCGAACTGCACACCCACGGCGTCGGCGCCCCCGACCTCGGCCTCGCCGCCTGGCGCAGCGCCACCATCCTCAACTCCCTCACCGGAAAGGAGACCTACCCACTGCCCTCCCGGACCGCCTTCACCTCCTTCGGTCTCGAGGACCCCGCGGACCGGGTGCCACAGGCCCGGCAGCCCGCGCGGCTCACCCCGCTCGTCGACGGACCGTGACCGGCCGGAACAAGCCACCCCGCAACGCTGTCGGGGCCGGCCACGACCACCACCCGGACCGCCGCCCACCGCGGCCCCGTCCTCCGCCCCGACGAGCCCTTCCACGTCCTCGAACCACGCGGCACGGTCTACGAGGGCTACGACACCGAAGCAGGCCAGGCCGTACGACGCGAGGTCAACGCCTGGCTGCGCGGCGACACCCACCCCTTCCACGCCGTGGCGGACGTCGCCGCCGCCGTCACCGACCCGGCCGCAGCCGAGCGCATCCGCCCGGAGTTCGACAGCGGCGACGGCCTGCACGTCAACGACGCCGGCGCCAAGGCCGTCGCCGACGCCGTCGACCTGTCCCTGCTGGAACCGTAGACAGCGCGGCGCCTAGAACACCGGCGTGCCGCCGCGCACCAGCCTCCAGTCCACCGACGCGAAGTCCTTCGGGTCCAGCACCCCCTTCGCGGTCACCCACTCCGCGATCCGGGTGCGGATCTCCGTCGACTCCGACCACAGCTCCTTGGCCGTGGCGACATGCGGGAAGGCACCGCCGCCGTTGGCCCGGTAGTTGTTCACCGCGAGCACGAACCGCTGGGCGTCGTCCAGCGCGGCCCCCTGGAAGGTCAGATTCCTGATCCGCGAGCCGGCCGGCTGGGCGATGTCGATGTCGTACGACAGACCGGACACGTAGTCGTAGTTGTAGTCCGGCCGCCCGCCGGCGTTGGTCAGCTTCTCCACGTCGACCGCGGCACCGGGGGCCGTCTGGACGTAGTACTCCGCCGAGTACTCCAGGTACGCGCGGACCTGGGCACCCGTCAGCAACTTGGCGACCAGCGTGTTGTCGTAGACGTACAGGCTCGACAGGTCCCGGATCGTCACCTCGCCGGCCGGGATCTGAGAGGTCCGGGAGAACGGCGAGGCCTGGGCGAGCACCGGCAGCGACGCGTACTCCGTGCCCGCCAGCGCCGCCTTGACCACGTCCTCCTGGACCTTGGTGATCAGGTCGATGATCGGGGCGTCCCGGTAGCGGGCCTCGACCGTCGTCAGCGTCTCGGTCGCCCGGCCGACGACCTGGTTGACGTACGCGACGACCTTCTTGTGCTGGTCGGCGAGCAGCCGGGTGATCTCCGGGTCGTCGGCCACGGTGCCGGAGTCGCGCAGGGACGCGGAGACCGACTCGACCTCCCAGCGGCCCTTGCGGAACACCAGCTCGATGTCGAAGAGGGTGAGCCGCTCGGCGTAGCACAGCGGCTCGGACAGGACGACGGTCCTGCCGGTCTTCTCGTTGACGACCCTCAGCTCCGGGATCTCCACGTGCGCGTGACCCACCAGGATCGCGTCGATCCCCGGCACCTTCCGGGCCACCTCGGCCGCCGCGTTCTCCAGGTACGGCACCTGGTCCCCGTACGAGGAGGTGCCCGAGGTACCCGAGTGCGCCGAGACCACGACCACGTCGGCACCCATGGACCGCAGCTTCGGCACCCACTTGGCGGCCTGCTCCTCCAGCCCCGGGAACGCCAGCCTGCCCTGGACATAGGCCTTGTCCCAGATCGCGATGCCCGGGTTGGTCAGGCCGAGGACGGCGACCTTGACCGGCTTGGCGCCGGGCACGTGGAAGGTCTTCATGAAGTACGGCGGGAAGGCCGGCCGCAGCGTCTTCGCGTCCACCGCGTTGGCGCCGAGCAGCGGGAAGTCCAGCTGGTCCTCGAACTTCCGCAGTGTCTCGATGCCGTAGTTGAACTCGTGGTTGCCGAGGGCCGCCGCGTCGTACCCGATCGCGTTCATCGCCCGCGCCATCGGGTGCACCGGGCCGCCCTTGGCGGTGATCGGGTCGACCTTGGCGTAGTAATAGGTCAGCGGGGTGCCCTGGATCGTGTCGCCGGCGTCCAGCAGCAGGGTGTTGCGGCGGCCCTTCTCCTCGCGCACCTGGTTCACCAGGGTGGCGACCCGGGCGAGGCCCATCGCGTTGCCCGCCTTGTCGGAGTACTCCGCGTCCTTGAAGTAGTCCCAGTTGAAGACGTGACCGTGCAGGTCGGTGGTGCCCATGACGGTCAGCGAGTGCCGCTTCAGGGGGTGCCCGGGACGCCCGGGACCGCGCTCCTGCGCCGCCTCGGCCGCCGGGGCCGCCGCCGCGGCGACCGCCACTCCCGCTCCGGTGACGGCGGACTTCTTCAGGAACTTGCGGCGGTTCAACGGCATGTCTCGGTCTCCTCGGCGATGTGGACAACGCGCGTAGATTCTGACCTGAGCATGACTTACGGCAACAGGGCCGGAAGGTTGCGATCTGGTGACCTGTCCACCGGGCACGCTCATCGGAGCGGCTTCCCGCACAGTTAAACCCTTGTCAAAAACCCTTCGCCCAAAGTCCGTTGAGTAGTCATACGCCGCCAATTCCCTACCCACCGGTAAGCCCTAGGCTCGACTCATGCGCCGAGCGAAGATCGTCTGTACATTGGGGCCCGCCACCGACTCGTACGACCAGATCAAGGCACTGGTCGAGGCCGGAATGGACGTCGCCCGGTTCAACCTCAGCCACGGCACGCACGCCGAGCACGAGGAGCGCTACCGGCGGGTGCGCAAGGCGGCCGACGAAACCGGCCGCAGCGTCGGCATCCTCGCCGACCTTCAGGGCCCGAAGATCCGGCTCGGCCGCTTCGCCGAGGGACCGGTACTCCTTGAACGCGGCGACACCTTCACCATCACCGTCGAGGACGGCGTCGAAGGCGACCGCCACCGGTGCGGCACCACCTACGCCGGTCTCGCCGCCGACGTCACCCCCGGCGAACGCGTCCTCGTCGACGACGGCAAGGTCTGCCTGGAGGTCACCGAGGTCGACGGCCCCCGCGTCCACACCCGGGTGGTCGAGGGCGGCGTCGTCTCCGACCACAAGGGACTGAACCTCCCCGGCGTGGCCGTCTCCGTCCCCGCCCTGTCCGAGAAGGACGAGGACGACCTGCGCTGGGCGCTGCGCACCGGCTTCGACGTGGTCGCCCTCTCCTTCGTCCGCAGCGGCGACGACGCCCGCGACGTCCACCGGATCATGACCGAGGAAGGCCGCCGCCTCCCGGTCATCGCCAAGATCGAGAAACCGCAGGCCGTACGGAACCTCGACGGCATCGTGGCCGCCTTCGACGGACTGATGGTCGCGCGCGGCGACCTCGGCGTGGAAATGCCGCTGGAGCAGGTGCCGATCGTCCAGAAGCACGCCATCACCCTCGCCCGGCGCAACGCCAAACCCGTCATCGTCGCCACCCAGATGCTGGACTCGATGATCGAGAACTCCCGGCCCACCCGCGCCGAGGCCTCCGACGTGGCCAACGCGGTCCTGGACGGCACGGACGCGGTGATGCTCTCCGGGGAGACCAGCGTCGGCAAATACCCGGTCGCGACCGTGCGCACCATGGCGAAGATCGTCACGGCCGCGGAAGAGGACATGCTGGCCAAGGGGCTGCCGCCGCTGACCGAGCGGAGCAAGCCGCGCACCCAGGGCGGCGCGGTCGCCAGGGCCGCCGCCGACATGGGCGACTTCCTCGGCGCGAAGTTCCTGGTCGCGTTCACCCAGTCCGGGGACACCGCCCGCCGGCTCTCCCGCTACCGCTCGCCCATCCCGCTGCTCGCCTTCACCCCCGAGCCGGCCACCCGCTCCCAGCTCAGCCTCACCTGGGGCACCGAGACCTTCCTCGGCCCGCACGTGGACTCCACGGACGCCATGGTCGACCAGGTCGACGAGCTGCTGCTGAAGTACGGCCGCTGCCGGAAGGGCGACGTCGTCGTCATCACCGCGGGCTCCCCGCCCGGCGTCTCCGGCTCGACCAACATGGTCCGAGTCCACCACATCGGCGAGGACGACAGCCCGAAGTGACACCCGGGGCCCCTGGTCAGTGCTTGGGGCCTACGTGGGTGTCCATGAGGGCTACGGAGGCCTTGCGGGCGATGGAGACGCCGAACGGGTCGTTGCCACGGGCCAGAACGGTCCACTCGACGCCGACCAGGTCCAGGGCGTCCGTGAAGAGCCTCCTGATGTCGTCCGACTTGTTGGAGAAGAAGTAGCGCGGATACTCGTACCGCTTGCGCTCCCCGGCGACCGTGCGGGTGGTCCAGTTGGTGACACGGCAGCCGTCGGAGTGGATGAGGCCGCGGACGAACTCCCAAGGGTGGACGCCGATGACGGCCTGCTGCCAGGGTTCGAGATGGATGGGGCGCTCGTGCTTCTTGCCCGCGCCGTGCTGAGGGAAAAGGCAGTACAGGTGCTGCGAGTAGACCTTCACGTTGTGGCAGCCCTTCTTCCGGACACGGCAGACCGAGTTTCCGGGAAACACGGCACGCATGGCGCGCTCGCACGCGTCCATGAGGCCGGCCCATGCGTCCGAACAAGTGATCATGAGGTTGGGTGTTCGGTGCCCGGAGTAATGGCTGACGTGGCCGTCGCCGAGATAGAGGCCCAGCAAGTAGCTGTAGGCCGCTTCGTCGAGCGGGCGGCCGTCGCAGCGCGGGCAAAGGGGACGGTGCCGTCCCGGACACTCTCCGCGCCGGGCCCGGTCGAGATGCTTCCAGTAGCTGATCGTTCCCTCGGGTACGTTCAGCCTCCGCGCCACATCCGTGTTCTTCGCGCCGGCTCGAAGGAGCTCCAGGGCCTTGTGTCGCACGTCAGTGCCATGGAGGTGCATACGGACACTCTGAGTGAGTGATCCTGTCGGCGCGCAGCGAAAAGCGGAGAATCACGCGAACGTGAGTCTCCGCTTCGATGGGTGCCGGGTGCGGGATTCGAACCCGCAAGCCCTTTCAGGCAGAGGTGTTTGAGACCTCCGTGTATGCCGTTCCACCAACCCGGCAGGCACTGCGGAGAGTGTACCGGGTCATCGTACGCCGTTGCTGCTAGGTAGGCTCTTGAGAAGCAGTACCTGCCTGCCCTGGACCAAGGAGCCTCAGTGACCGCCCCCGAGTCGCCCCAGCCCGTAGACGTGACCGACGACGACAAGTCGCACGTGCCTCCGCTGACGACCCGTGTCGTCATCGCCGAGGACGAGGCCCTGATCCGGCTCGATCTCAAAGAGATGCTGGAGGAGGAGGGGTACACCGTCGTCGGCGAGGCCGGAGACGGTGAGCAGGCCGTCGAGCTGGCCCGCGAGCACAAGCCCGACCTGGTCATCCTGGACGTGAAGATGCCCAAGCTCGACGGCATCTCCGCGGCCGAGAAGATCGCCGAGGAGTCCCTCGCGCCCGTCCTGATGCTCACCGCCTTCTCCCAGCGCGACCTCGTCGAGCGCGCCCGGGACGCCGGTGCCATGGCCTACCTGGTCAAGCCCTTCAGCAAGAGCGACGTCGTCCCTGCCATCGAGATGGCCGTCTCGCGGTTCGCGGAGCTGAAGCAGCTGGAGCAGGAGGTCGCCGACCTCAGCCAGCGGCTGGAGACCCGCAAGCTGGTCGACCGGGCGAAGTCCATCCTGCAGACCGAGTACGGCCTGACCGAGCCGGCCGCGTTCCGCTGGATCCAGAAGACCTCCATGGACCGCCGCATGTCGATGCAGCAGGTCGCCGAGGCGGTCATCGCGGACAACGAGGAGAAGAAGGCGGCCAAGAAGGGCTGAGCGCCCCCGGTACGGCACGGCCCGCGTCCCCGGGGAAGGGGGCGCGGGCCTCGTCCTGTCCGGACGGCTCGGTCCTCGCCCGGGTACGCCTCGCGTACCGACGCGTCGTGCAGAGGGCACCGGACCGGACGATGGCGGGCGGCGCTTGCCGGCGGGGAGGGCCCGGGGTCAGCTCGTGGCCGGGTGGGCGGAGGGCTCGCCGTCCGCGCGGGCGTCCCGGAGCAGGCAGGTCAGGCGGGCGGTGCAGACCCGGCGGCCCTGCTCGTCGCTGATCACGATCTCGTACGTCGCCGTCGACCGGCCCCGGTGCACCGGCGTCGCCACGCCCGTCACCAGGCCCGAGCGGACCCCGCGGTGATGGGTGCAGTTCAGGTCCACACCGACCGCGATCTTCGAGACGCCCCCGTGCAGCATGGAGCCCACCGAGCCGAGCGTCTCCGCCAGCACCGCGGAGGCGCCGCCGTGCAGCAGGCCGTACGGCTGGGTGTTGCCCTCCACCGGCATGGTCCCGACCACCCTGTCCGCCGAGGCCTCCAGGATCTGCACGCCCATGCGCGTGCCGAGGTGGCCGGCCGAGAACAGGGCGGGCAGGTCCACGCCGAGCGCGGCGTACTCGTCGACGACCTGCTGTGGGAACTTCACTTGCTGCTGCTCACCCATGGGCCCGGCTCCGTCCGTCGTCCGCCACTCTGCTCGCTGAGCAAACGCTCACTCGGCCGCCGATTGTTCCAGACGGCCGGCCGCGTCCTCCGTGTGGGCTTCGAGGCGGACGACGACGGACTTGCTGGCCGGGGTGTTGCTGGTGTCGGCGGTCGCGTCCAGCGGCACCAGGACGTTCGTCTCGGGGTAGTACGCCGCCGCACACCCCCGGGCCGTCGGATACGGCACCACCCGGAAGCCGGGCGCCCGCCGCTCCACCCCGTCCTGCCACTCGCTGACCAGGTCGACGTACGCCCCCTCGGCGAATCCGAGCGCCCGCGCGTCCTCGGGGTGCACCAGCACCACCCGGCGGCCGCCCTTGATGCCGCGGTAACGGTCGTCCAGGCCGTAGATCGTGGTGTTGTACTGGTCGTGCGAGCGCAGGGTCTGCAGCAGCAGCCGGCCCTCGGGCAGTGCCGGGTACTCCACCGGCGCGGCCGTGAAGTTGGCCTTGCCCGTGGCGGTCGGGAAGCGGCGTTCGTCGCGCGGGGCGTGCGGCAGCGCGAAGCCGCCGGGCCGGGCCACGCGCGCGTTGAAGTCCTCGAAGCCGGGGATCACGCGCGCGATGCGGTCCCGGATCGCGCCGTAGTCGTCGGCGAACTCCTCCCACGGCACGACACTGCGTGCGCCCAGCACCCGGCGCGCCAGGCCGCAGACGATGGCCGGCTCGGACCTCAGGTGCGGGCTCGCGGGGGCCAGGCGCCCGCGTGAGGCGTGCACCATGCCCATGGAGTCCTCGACCGTCACGAACTGCTCGCCGCCGGCCCGTACGTCGCGCTCGGTCCGGCCCAGGGTGGGCAGGATCAGTGCCCGGGCGCCCGTGACCACGTGCGAGCGGTTCAGCTTGGTCGACACGTGCACGGTCAGCCGTGCCCGGCGCATCGCCGCCTCGGTGACCTCGGTGTCGGGGGAGGCGGACACGAAGTTGCCGCCCATGGCGAAGAAGACCTTCGCCGCGCCGTCGCGCAGCGCGCGGATGGCCCGGACGACGTCGAGGCCGTGCTCGCGCGGCGGCGCGAACCCGAACTCCTTCTCCAGGGCGTCCAGGAAGGCCGGGGCGGGCCGCTCGAAGATGCCCATGGTGCGGTCGCCCTGGACGTTGCTGTGTCCGCGCACCGGGCACACGCCCGCGCCCGGGCGGCCGATGTTGCCGCGCAGCAGCAGGAAGTTGACCACTTCGCGGATGGTGGGGACCGAGTGCTTGTGCTGGGTGAGGCCCATGGCCCAGCACACGATCGTCCGCTTCGAGGCCAGGACCATGCCGAGGGCCCGCTCGATCTCCGTGCGGGTGAGGCCGGTCGCGGCCAGTGTCTCGTCCCAGTCGGCGGCACGCGCGGCGCTCGCGAACTCCTCGAAGCCGTGGGTGTGCTCGCGGACGAACTCGTCGTCGACCGCGCCCTTCGTCTGGAGGATCAGCTTGTTCAGGAGCCGGAAGAGGGCCTGGTCGCCGCCGATGCGGATCTGGAGGAAGAGGTCGGTGAGGGCGGCGCCGCGGAGCATGCCCTGCGGGGTCTGCGGGTTCTTGAAGCGCTCCAGGCCCGCCTCGGGCAGCGGATTGACGCTGATGATCCTCGCGCCGTTCGCCTTGGCCTTCTCCAGCGCGGAGAGCATGCGGGGGTGGTTCGTGCCCGGGTTCTGGCCCGCCACGATGATCAGGTCGGCCTGGTACAGGTCCTCCAGCAGGACGCTGCCCTTGCCGATCCCGATGGTCTCGCCGAGCGCCGACCCGGACGACTCGTGGCACATGTTCGAGCAGTCCGGCAGGTTGTTGGTGCCCAGCTCGCGCGCGAAGAGCTGGTACAGGAACGCGGCCTCGTTGCTGGTGCGGCCCGAGGTGTAGAAGACGGCCTCGTCCGGGGAGCCGAGGGCGGTGATCTCCTCGGCGATGATGTCGAAGGCCCGCTCCCAGGAGACGGGTTCGTAGTGCGTGCCGCCCTCGGGGAGGTACACGGGGTGGGTGAGCCGGCCCTGCTGGCCGAGCCAGTAGCCGCTGCGGCCGGACAGGTCGGCGACGGAGTGGGCGGCGAAGAACTCCGGGGTGACCCGGCGCAGCGTGGCCTCCTCGGCGACCGCCTTGGCGCCGTTCTCGCAGAATTCGGCCGCGTGCCGGTGGTCCGGCTCCGGCCAGGCGCAGCCCGGGCAGTCGAAGCCGTCCTTCTGGTTCACGCGCAGCAGCGTGAGCGCGGTGCGCTTCACGCCCATCTGCCGCTGGGCGACGCGCAGCGTGTGCCGGATGGCCGGCAGCCCCGCCGCCGCGTGCTTCGGCTCCGCGACCTGCGGCGCGTCCTGGACCGGATCACCCTTCGGCGGCTTCGTCGCCATCGCGCGCTCCCCTTCGACTGCGTGTGAGAAGTACCGCCGACGATCCTCCCACGGGGGGCTGACACCGGTACCGGCCGGGCGTACGAAGGCGGTGCCCCTCGCTCGCACCCGTACGCGTCCTGCACCACCCTTTACCGACGGTCGGCGTCCGGTTGACCGTTCTTGCGTGCCGGGGGCGGCTGCCGGCGCTCGTCTCCTGTGTGCCGGTGGTGGCCGCTCGCTCGCGTCGTCCCGGTGCGGCGGGGGCCGGCGGCTCGTCCCTGGGGGGCCGGGGGAGAGTGGCCCTTCGCGCCCCTGCGGGCCGGGGGCGGTGACCGGCTGCTCGGCTGTCCTTCCGGGGTGGTGACCGCTGATCGTGTCCTGGGTGCCGGGGGCGGTTGGCGATGCTCGCCCTCCTGCGTGCCGGGGTGGTGACCGGTCGCGTGGTTCGTCCCGGTCGGGCGGTAGCCGGCCGCTTGTCCTTCGGACGCCGGGAGGGGCGTGGCGAACGGCCCCGCGCCCCCTGTGCGCCGGGGCGGCGACCGGCCGCTCGGCTCGTCCTGCCGTAGCGGTGACCGGCCGCTCGGCCCCTCCCCGCCCGGACGGCCGCCGGCCGCTCACCACCCCGGCACCGCTGGCCCCGGGCCCATCCCGGCTCCCGCCGCCGGCTCCGGTCCCGTGCCGCCCAGCCCATCGCGGCTGCACCGGTCCCAGCCGATGCCGGCACCGCTGGCCTCGGCCCACCCCGGCTCCGCCGGTCCCGGCATACCCCCGCTCCGCCGCCGGCTCCGGTCCGGTACCGCCCGGCCCATCCCGGCACGGCCGGTCCCAGCCGATGCCGGCTCCGCCGGTCCCGGCCCACCCCGGCGCACCCCGACACCGGTCCGGCGCGGCCTGGCACCGCCCCCGTACACCCCGGCGCCGTCCCGTTCACCGTGTCCGTGCTCACACCCGCCGCGGGCGGGCGGTCCGGGTTGTCGGTGGCTCGTGGCAGGATCGGTGGCGTGGCAGAGACAGCACCGAAGCAGACCGACAAGACCCCCGGCGGCACCCGTCCCCGGCTGATGCTCATGGACGGGCACTCGCTGGCCTACCGCGCGTTCTTCGCGCTGCCCGCGGAGAACTTCACGACCGCGACCGGCCAGCCGACGAACGCGATCTACGGCTTCGCGTCGATGCTGGCCAACACCCTGCGTGACGAGGCGCCCACGCACTTCGCGGCGGCCTTCGACGTCTCCCGCAAGACCTGGCGCTCCGAGCGCTTCACCGAGTACAAGGCGAACCGCTCCAAGACCCCGGACGAGTTCAAGGGCCAGGTCGAGCTGATCGGCGAGCTGCTCGACGCGATGCACGCCCCGCGCTTCGCCGTCGAGGGGTTCGAGGCGGACGACATCATCGCCACCCTCGCCACGCAGGCCGAGGCCGAGGGCTTCGAGGTGCTGATCGTCACCGGCGACCGCGACTCCTTCCAGCTGGTCACCGAGAACATCACCGTGCTCTACCCCACGAAGGGCGTCTCGGAGCTGACCCGGTTCACCCCGGAGAAGGTTTTCGAGAAGTACGGCTTGACGCCCGCCCAGTACCCGGACTTCGCAGCCCTGCGCGGCGACCCGTCCGACAACCTCCCCGGCATCCCCGGTGTCGGCGAGAAGACCGCCGCGAAGTGGATCAACCAGTTCGGCTCGTTCGCCGAGCTGGTGGAGCGCGTCGACGAGGTCAAGGGCAAGGCGGGCCAGAACCTCCGGGACCACCTGGAGTCCGTCAAGCTCAACCGCGTCCTCACCGAGCTGGAGCGGCAGGTCGAGCTGCCCAGGACGGTCGCCGACCTGGAGCGGGCGCCGTACGACCGCAAGGCCGTGTCGATGGTCCTGGACACCCTGGAGATCCGCAACCCGTCCCTGCGCGAGCGCCTCTTCGCCGTCGACCCCGGCACGGAGGAGACCGAGACGGCCCCGGTCACCGCCGACGGCGTCGAGATCGACGGCACGATCCTGCGCACCGGCGAGCTGGCCTCCTGGCTCGCCGAGCACGGCGCCGGGCCGCTGGGCGTCGCCACCGTCGGCACCTGGGCGCTGGGCACCGGCTCGGTCGCCGAGGTCGCGCTCGCCGCGGCCGGGGGAGCGGCGGCCTGGTTCGACCCGTCGGAGCTGGACGAGGCCGACGAGAACGCGTTCGCCGCCTGGCTGGCCGACGCCGGCCGGCCCAAGGTGCTCCACGACGCCAAGGGCGCCATGCGGGTCTTCGCCGAGCACGGCTGGCGCGTCGAGGGCGTCGGCATGGACACCGCGCTCGCCGCGTACCTGGTCAAGCCGGGCCGCCGCTCCTTCGACCTGGACGCGCTGTCCCTGGAGTACCTGCACCGCGAGCTGGCCCCCGCCGCAGCGGCCGACGGCCAGCTGGCCTTCGGCGCCGACGAGGGCGCCGAGGCGGAGGCGCTGATGATCCAGGCCCGCGCGGTGCTGGACCTGGGCGAGGCGTTCGAGGAGCGGCTGGCCGAGGTCGGCGCGGCGGACCTGCTCCGGGACGTGGAGCTGCCCACCTCCGTGCTGCTCGCCCGCATGGAGCGGCACGGCATCGCGGCCGACCGGGCGCACCTGGAGGCCATGGAGCAGATGTTCGCGGGCGCGGTGCAGCAGGCCGTGAAGGAGGCGCACGCGGCGGCCGGCCACGAGTTCAACCTGGGCTCGCCCAAGCAGCTGCAGGAGGTCCTCTTCGGGGAGCTGGCGCTGCCGAAGACGAAGAAGACCAAGACCGGCTACACCACCGACGCCGACGCGCTGGCCTGGCTCGCCGCCCAGACCGACAACGAACTGCCGGTGATCATGCTCCGCCACCGCGAGCAGGCGAAGCTCCGGGTGACCGTCGAGGGCCTGATCAAGACGATCGCGGGCGACGGCCGTATCCACACGACGTTCAACCAGACGGTGGCCGCGACCGGACGCCTGTCGTCCACGGACCCGAACCTGCAGAACATCCCCGTGCGCACCGACGAGGGCCGGGCGATCCGCCGGGGCTTCGTGGTCGGCGAGGGCTTCGAGTCGCTGATGACCGCGGACTACAGCCAGATCGAGCTGCGCGTGATGGCCCATCTGTCCGAGGACGAGGGCCTGATCCGGGCGTTCACCTCGGGCGAGGACCTGCACACCACGGCCGCGTCCCAGGTGTTCGGGGTCGAGCCGGGGGCGGTGGACGCGGAGATGCGCCGCAAGATCAAGGCGATGTCGTACGGCCTGGCCTACGGCCTGTCCGCGTTCGGCCTGTCCCAGCAGCTGAACATCGACGCGGGTGAGGCCCGCGCCCTGATGGACGCCTACTTCGAACGCTTCGGCGGGGTGCGGGACTATCTGCGCCGGGCGGTCGACGAGGCCCGGGCCACCGGCTACACGGCGACGCTGTTCGGCCGCCGCCGCTACCTGCCCGATCTCAACAGCGACAACCGCCAGCGCCGCGAGGCGGCCGAGCGCATGGCCCTCAACGCGCCCATCCAGGGCACGGCGGCGGACATCGTGAAGATCGCCATGCTGAGGGTGGACGAGGCGCTGCGGGCGGCGGACCTGAGGTCCCGCATGCTCCTGCAGGTCCACGACGAAATCGTGCTGGAGATCGCCCCCGGCGAACGAGCGGCCGTGGAGGAGCTCGTCCGCCGCGAGATGGCGAACGCCGTCCACCTGAGGGCGCCCCTGGACGTCTCGGTCGGCGTCGGCCCGGACTGGGAATCGGCGGCGCACTGACCCACGGCAGGCGGCGGAGAACCGGCCCACGACCGGAGCGCCACGCTCCGGTCCGGGCGCCCTCTCCGCCGCCGCGCCCGCCCGCACGTGTTGCCGAAGAGCCACGGCGTTGCGGAGCAACGCCCCGGCAACACGCCGGCCGTCGGGTCCCCGACCGGCCAGGATCACGGCACGAGCGGTGGGAAGCCTCGTGCAACGGACGGTCTTCGCTGCCCCGCTTCCGGATCCCGGGCCGCAACACCCTCGCCTTCATCCATTCTGGTCCCACCGTCCGCGATCGGCCGGACGGGCGCCAAGTGCCGTCGTACGTCGGCGGGTTGGATGAATGGAGCACACGGTGGACCGTCCTCTGCTGTCCTTGAGATCGGCCTTGGTCTTTCTGCTCGCCCTGCTCACCGGCGCGGCGGCCGGCGGACTGACGGTCGTCGCCGGGGAAGGCACGGCGCGCGGCCTGCTCGCCGGTCTTGCCTGCGCCGGCGTGGCCGTGCCGTTCTTCGACCGCCTCATCGCCGCCGAGGACGGTGCCGTCCGGCCGGCGGTCCCCGTGGCCGCCGGCACGGCCGAGGGGGAGAGCGATGGGTGAGCTGCGGCCTCTGGGGGACGACCTCAACGAGGCGTCCCGGGCCCTGGCCGAGGCGTTGCGCGAGCTGTTCGAGAGCCTTGACGTGTCCGTCCGCCGGTACGCGGCCCGGCGCCGGATCGACCCGGGCACGGTCTCGCGCTACCTGAACGGCACCCGGCTGCCGCCCTGGCAGGTGATCAGCGACCTCTTCGCGGATGTCGCCGAGCACCGGGGGACCGCGGTCACCACCGAGGCCATCGAGCTGGTCCGGGGCCTGTACGGATCGGCCGTGGACGCCGCCTCGTCGCCCAGGCACGCGGTGGAGATCCTGGAGCGGCAGCTGGCCGACGCCGACCACGTCTCCCGGCGGTCCAGCGTCTGCGGCGACGTCCTGGGCGACGCGCTGCTGGACCGGACCCAGCGCATCGCCGACCTGGAGACCCGGCTCAACCAGCTGGAGGCCGACCGCATCGCGGAGCGGAGGCGGGCGGACGAGTTCGCGAAGGCGCATCCGGATGTCCACGGCCTGATCCAGGAACGCGACACGCTCCGAAGGGAAGTCGAGCGCCTCGGCGCGGCCCTGTGGGAGGCCCAGGTCCAGCGTGCGGCGGCGGAGGACCGCTGCTCGCTGCTCGAACGCCAGCTGGACGCCGTCGAGCAGGCCACGGAGGCCGTGCTGCCGGCGGGACGGCAGGGCATGCCCAAGATCCTCGTCGTGGACGACCAGCCGGACAACCTGCTGGCGATGACGGCGGTCCTGGCGACGCTCGAGCAGGAACTCGTCACCGTCTCCTCCGGCCGGGAGGCGCTCAAGGCCCTGCTCGACCACGACGACTTCGCCGTCATCATCATGGACGTGCAGATGCCCGAAATGGACGGCTACGAGACGTGCGCCCACATCAAACGCCGCCGCAGGACCCGGGACGTGCCCATCATCTTCCTGACCGCGATGGGCACCGGATCCGAACACTCCGCCCGCGGCTACGCGGCCGGCGCCGTCGACTACATCAGCAAGCCCTTCGACCCATGGGCCCTGCGGGCCAAGGTCGCCGTGTTCACCTCCATCCACCTGGAGCGACACGGCCGGTAGGCCCCGGCCGGGCACACCACCCGGGGCGGCCGGAAAGGCCACGGCCCCGCACCGGGGTGACGGCGACCGCCGCCCGGCCCCGTCCCGGGGGAGGAGGGGCCGCCGGTGCGCATCCGGCGAAACCCCCGAAGGGCCCCGTCACTCTCGTGGCCCCTGTCAGAACGCCCCCCACCGCCCGTAGCCGCAACACTGCGGGCATGGGTATACGCATGCTCCACCGCCGGACGCCCGAGGCAGCCGCCGGGGCCTGGGCGGGTGCCGCCTCGGCGCAGGCCGTGCCCGCCGCGCCGGTCCCGGCCCTCGCGGGCGGCGCAAGCACCGCCCGCATCCCGGCCGACCCGGCCACGACCGTCCGCGGCGTCACCAGGCGCGTCGGCCGCGGGCTCGCCGCCCGCCCGGCCCGAGTCCCCGACTGGCGCCAGTGGGCCGACCTGGCCCGCGGCTATCTCGCCCTCGCCCTCACCCTGGTCCCGAGAGCGCGCCCCCGGCGCGAACTCACGGTCTTCGTGGCGTCCCTCACCGAGCGTCCGGCCGCCCGCCGCCCGCACCGACCCCCGCACCGTGATCCCCGTGGTCCCCGTGACCCGTGTGATCCCCGGGACCGGCGGCCGGACGCCGGAGCCTGACCCCCACGGAGTACACCAGCAGCCCCAGCACCACCCCGGCGCCCGCCCCGAAGCACAGGGTGGGCGCCAGCTCCCACGGCCGCGGGCCCGTACCGCCCCGCTCCCGCCACAGCGCCGTCCGCCGCACCGCCCCCGCCGTCGCGCAGCCGCCGATCACCGCGAACGCCCACCACCGGTCCCGTACGGACAGCGCCGGCACCCCCGCCGGCGCCCCACCGGGCACCCGCCGCAGTGCCCGGACCACGAACACCACGATCAGCACGGCACCCGCCGCCGACGACCCGTACTGCAGCCAGGTGTACAGCGGTACGCCCGCCGGGCCCTCCCGCCCGACCGCCGGGAGCAGCCGCGTACCCCACCGGTCGTGATGGGTGAACGCGTCCCACACCACATGGGTCAGCGCGCCGAGCACCGCGGAGCCGTACCACCGGGCCACCGGCGCGGCCCGCACGCGTACGCGTGGCGCCCCGCGGCGCAGCAGGGCGGCCGGCCGCCCTGCTGCGCCGCGGGGCGCC